>JAUMBK010000201.1:0-1660 GCA_032115795.1 Saprospiraceae bacterium
ATCTTGTTCGTCACTGTTTTGTGTGCCTTATACACGCCGGCTGAATGGAAGAAAGTACTTTTTTTGGTCACTGCCTTCACCATCGGGCATAGTCTGACGCTGGCGCTGTCGTCACTGGATATGATTTCTGTAAATAGTCTGTGGATTGAGAGGGCTATTCCGATTACCATTATCCTAACCGGAATGACAAATATATACTCCGCCAGGAACAATGCTGGTATGCAGGAAAAGCAACAAATTGTCCCCCTGCAATATGTTATCACCACGGTTTTCGGGCTGATTCACGGCATGGGTTTTTCCAATTATTTCAAAGCTATCTTAGGGAAGGAAGCCAGTATTTTCCAACCTTTGCTGGCATTCAATCTGGGCGTGGAGCTGGGTCAGCTCATTATTGTGTCTTTGTTTCTGGCTGTTACTTTTGTAGTGATCAACCTGAGCAATGTACGCAGGTCTTACTGGACCATTCCGGTATCGGCTTTTTCCTCTTTGGTAGCGATGTATCTGCTACTGCAACGCTAGATAAAAAATCTTAGAGATTGACGTATTCAACTTCCTTGATACCGAAAGATTCCGTTGATCTGTCCTCCTTTTCCAGGATTAATTTTCCGTCAGGGGCAATGCCCTTTATAGTAGCAAGAAATTCATTTCCTCCCGGAATGGCAAAAGTCGCCAGGGTGTCTTTTCGAAACAAAAGCGACAGGTATTCCCGGGTCACTTCCTCCGAATGACCTTGTTTCCATAAGGAATAATAGTATTCCAACCAAGCGGAAAGAGATTTTCTGGCTTCTTCCAAATCAATCCATTCACCGCTGCACAATGTGAGTGATGTGGGATTGGGAATGCCTTCAGGGAAGGTCTGCTGGTTACAATTTAGTCCAATGCCGATGACTGTGGCTTTGATTTCTGCTCCACGCAGGATGTTCTGAATCAGAATTCCCGCTGTTTTTTTATTTCCGATGTAAATATCATTTGGCCATTTTATGCATACATCGCTGCATTTTTCCTGCACCGTTTTTGCCACAGCCAGCGATGAAACTACGGACAGAATGAATTGATTTTCAACGTGAAGGCCGACAGGATAGATAATATAGGAAATCAGCAAGTTTTTTTCGTGCTCACTATGCCAACTTCTGCCAATTTGTCCGCGTCCTGCTGACTGAAAGTCAGCCGTAAAGCAACTTCCTTCGGGTGGATTGGTTTTTGATAGTTCATCAAGAGCAAATGCATTGGTTGAATGAGTTTCAGTGAAGTGAGTGTGGTATTTACCCATGAAACGGGGAACGGCATCATTCATCCGGCTGCTTTTAGTATATTTGCATATAAATCGAAATTAAACCCTTTTGTTTGAAAAATACAGTAAAAAAAGCACTGAAACCTGTCTCCGACGAGACGATGAATGAGTTGATCATTGATGCTATTCAGGATATTAAAGGTAAGAATATTGTAAAACTTGACTTACGGGCCCTGGATGATGCCCCGGCAGATTATTTCATCATTTGCGAAGGTGATTCATCTACACAGGTGAAAGCCATCTCTGAAAATATAAGTAAAAAGTTGAAAGAAAAAATGGGCATTGGTCCCAGCCACACAGAAGGAATGGATGGTTCCAGGTGGATTCTTGTCGATTACTTTGACACTGTCGTGCATGTATTCTACCCTG
>JAUMBK010000202.1:0-2187 GCA_032115795.1 Saprospiraceae bacterium
GACACTGCCAATGAGTGCACCGTCAACAGGAGAATAAGACTTCAGGTACTCTTCGGAAGAATAAGACTTCAACCCTGTCCAGGTTCCGTCATTTTTTTTGGGTAACCCCAGTTTTTTAAGAATGGATGATTTCATTTGTTTGGTATTCGTTTGTCACGCTACGCGTGAAATATATAAATTTAACTACGCTATTCCCGATACTGGTATATCCCTCAATTGCCTTGTTGTTTTGCAATCACCAAATCCACAAGAGCCAGTGTTTCCTTTTCTATTTCTCTCGCTTTCCGTAAAATTTCCTCCCCTTCCCCAAGAGCCCTCTCTACAAAATGTACATCATCAAATCCGGCACAATTGATGCGCACATTCAGATAGGCGCCCTCCACAGCCATCCTGGCACATAAAATCCCTACCCCCGCATCAGTGACAGAGTTGGGATTGCCGGATTCCGCCATTTCCCGCAGAATGGGCATGGCAGCCAAACTTTGACGCATCACTTCCAGTGGCGTCTGAATGGCATGTGCTGTCGCAGCCCTGATGGCCTTCCTTCTTTCAGTCTTCTCCTCTTCCGTGCCCTTAGGCAGCCGCATTGCCTCCATTATCCGGTTGAAGGCATGTGTATCGGCATCTACCAGACGCAGCAACTGTTCTTTCACCTGCTGCCCCCGTTCTGCCACTTCTGAAAAATAAGCGATCCTGTCTTCCCAGCCCTTTTTGTGGGCACTCAGATTGGCAACCATGGTGCCCAGAGAAATACCCAGAGCCCCTGCGTAGGCAGAAATACTCCCCCCACCCGGTGCCGGACTCTCCGACGCCGTCTCATCCGCAAAGGCAACCAGGCTTTTGTGAATCAATGGAGACTGAGAACCACCATCCAGTATGTACTCTATTACTTTTTTGGCCGGATCAAAGGGGGCAAGCTCGTCCAGCCCCAATGAACGCACAGCAATGTGTATCAACTCAGCCTCTGACACGCCGGCAGACCTTCCCTGCTTGCGCAAAAAATACTTTCCCGCATCAACCAGCACGTTTTTGGGCACCAACCCCACGAGTTCCGAGCCTGTCACCCTGAGACCCCGTCGCTGCGCACTCTCGCAACAGGCATCAAAGGCAACATGCAACGGCGTAACCGTAATGTTGGTCAAATTCATCGATATCTGTGCAATCCCGTATTCCTCTATGTACCAGCCAATCGCCTTCACAGCCTCACAGGCACCGGCAATACGAACAGGCTGGCCCTGCGCATCCAGCACAGGTTTTCCATCGGCTCCTGTTTGCACACGGCCATTTTCACGCACATCAAATGCCACCGAATTGGCACGGCGCACAGACGTAGTATTGAGATTGACATTGTACGCTACCAGAAAATCACGTGCTCCGATCACCGTAGCCCCCGTCCGCGGTAAAAAGACCGCAGGGCCATAATCAGGCCGCCAGTGTTCGTCCTTCAGCTTCGAAGGCAAGCCCTCATACTCACCCGCCCTGATTGTCGCCAGGTTTTTCCTTTCAGGTCGGCTGGCCGCCTCTTCATACATATATACAGGTATCCCCAGCTCTGTTCCCACACGATGGCCAAGCTTCCGTGCGTAGGCAGCAACCTCCTCCATGGTAATGTGCGAGATAGGTATCAGCGGACAAACATCTGTGGCACCCATTCGCGGATGCTCACCCTTGTGGCCCGACATATCAATCAACTCAGATGCCTTCTTTATAGCCTGAAAAGCCGCCTCAACTACTTCATCCGGCGTGCCTACAAAGGTAACTACAGTGCGGTTTGTCGCCTTTCCAGGGTCAACGTCCAGCAATCGAACGCCTTCCACCCGCTCTATTGCATCCGTTATCTGACGAATCACAGCCGGGTCCCTCCCCTCACTGAAATTTGGCACACACTCTATAAGTTGTCCTTTGCTCATATCCTGTTTTTACTGGTTACAAAGGTAGGCAAATATGGACTAAACCCATAAAATACCTCCCGATAATCCGCATTTCAAATATGTGCTTATTTCCATCAGTGGCTCCCTTCTGTCTCATAAAAATACCGTATGTTTGTATGGCAAGTCAATTCCCAGATGAAAAAGAAAAACCGAGCCGGCTGGCTGGCAATGTTGGTTTTAGGCTCACTGATCACTGGCCACAGCCAAAAGGTGACTGTGTCACGCGAAATCAACATCCGCAACAACTATTCCTATG
>JAUMBK010000203.1:0-1544 GCA_032115795.1 Saprospiraceae bacterium
TAAAAATAAACATATGAAACAGGTATTTACTTTCCTTATATTCGCCGCCTTTGTATATTCAGGCAATGGCCAGGCAACGGACAATGTCTGGAAAACCCTTTCCAAAATCAGTTACAAGAAGGAGTATGATGAGCTGATGGGCTTCAAAATCGACAAACCAGTGTTCAGCGATGTTGTCCGAAGTCTGGAAAACAAGGAAGTGACCATCAAGGGATACATCATTCCGGTCGAAGGGTACAAATCGCACAAAGAATTTATCTTTTCTGCCTATCCCTACAGCATGTGTTTCTTCTGCGGAGGCGCAGGTCCGGAAACGGTGATGGAAGTGGAGGCAGTGGAGGGCATTAAATACTCTGCTGATGCCGTGCTGATCAAAGGCACATTAAAACTAAACGACAAAGACATAAACAGGCTCATGTACAAGCTGGTGAATGTCAGATTGGTGAAGAATTAACGGACAAAAAAGAAAATAGATGGATTTTCAAAGCCCAATATCGGTAATGGAAATAGCCAGGCGGTTTCAACTGGAAGTTGTGGGGGATGAGCAAATGTTAGCCATGGGCATCAATGAAATTCATAAGGTACGCCCGGGTGACATCACGTTCGTTGACATACCAAAGTACTATGAAAAATCACTCACTTCAAACGCAACCATCATCATCATAAATCAGCATGTGCCTTGCCCGGAAGGGAAAGTTCTGCTGATTGCAGACGACCCCTTTGCCATTTATAACCAACTTGTCTGGGAAAACAGGCCAATGAAATACCTGCAATCCGACAGAGGAGAGAATGTCATTCTGGGCACAGATACCCAGATAGACCATGGTGTGCATATCGGACATGATGTCACCATTGGCGCCGGATGCTATATCCAGTCGGGCGTGTTTATCGGTGATGGAACCATCATAGGAGACAGAGTCAACATCCAGGCAGGCGCACTGGTGGGAACGGATGCTTTCTACTTTAAAAAAATCAACGGTGCATATACAAAATGGCGGTCCGGTGGGCGTGTCATCATTGAACAGGATGCAGAAATTGGCGCCGGATCTACCATCAACAGAGGTGTATCGGGTGAGACGATCATTGGGGAGGGTACAAAACTGGACTGCCAGGTGCATGTCGGCCACGGCGTCGTGATTGGAAAACACTGCCTCATTGCAGCACAGACAGGCATTGGCGGTAAAACAATCATCGGAGACAGGTGTGTTATTTACGGCCAGGTAGGCATTGCACAAAACCTCACCATTGGGAACGACAGTGTTATACTGGCAAAAAGTGGCGTTTCAAAGAGCCTCCCCGGCAGCGAGACCTACTTTGGTTATCCTGCTGATATTGCAAGGGAAAAGTACCGCGAAATTGCGGGTGTAAAAATCCTGCTTGACCAAAAAAATAAAATCAGGAAAGCAATTCCTTGACTGTGGAAGCTATGGTTTTGCCATCTGCTTTGCCAGCAACCTTGTAGCGCAAGCAGCGGGCATGCCGGGCCAGATCATCACCATCATAACAGCTTTCTCGGTGCTCGTCGCGTCGTGCTTTCCCCGGGC
>JAUMBK010000203.1:1554-7783 GCA_032115795.1 Saprospiraceae bacterium
GCCATCTGCTTTGCCAGCCAGGCGCTGGTTGGCCAGACCAATGACTTTGCCCAGATCCTTGGCAGAAGTAGCACCCACTTCCTGCATAATGCTTTGGAGAGCTTCGCGAAGTGCTGCCTCGTCCAATTGCGCCGGAAGGTATCTCTGGATAATGCCAATCTCTTCCCTTTCTGTCACAGCCAGGTCCTCTCGCCCCTGCTTGACATAAATATCGAGTGAATCCTGGCGTTGCTTGACAAGTTTTTGGAGAAGTTTAATTTCACCCTGGCTATCTAGTTCATTGCCACTTCCATCAGTTTTAAACAGGAGGATGGCTGCTTTGATTGCCCGGATTGATCTCATGGCAGCCTGGTCCTTGTTGCGCATTGCTTCTTTGAGATCTTCTGCTATTTTGAGTTCAAGGCTCATCGGTATGCGTTTTTGATACGTGAGAAAGTAGATTCGTTACATTAACAAATTCTTCCACACTAAGTTGCTCAGGGCGTCTTGTAAAAAAGGGATCTTCCAGGATGGCCGGATCACCTGCCAGTGGCTTCAGGGTATTTCTCATCATTTTGCGGCGCTGATTGAACGCTGTTTTGACCACGGTGCGGAAGAATCTTTCATCACAGGGCAAATGGTAATTTTCCTTTCGCATCAGGCGAATGACACCCGACTGTACTTTCGGTGGGGGCGCAAAGTTTCCCGGTGCAACATCGATCAAAAGCTGGCCAGTGTAATAAGCCTGCACAAGAACACTGATGACACCGTAGGTTTTTGAACCCGGAGGTGCAATCACCCTGTCTGCTACCTCCTTTTGAAACATACCTACCATTTCAGGTACCAGCTCTTTGTGGTTGATCATTTTAAACAATATCTGCGAAGAAATATTGTATGGGTAATTTCCAATCAGATAAAACGGCTGACCGTCAAATACCTTCGATAAATTTAATTTTAGAAAATCCAGAAAGAGTATCTGGTCAGAATGGACTATGTTTTTTGCGACCAGATATTGGACCATGTCCTGATCGGCCTCAACCACTTTCAAATGGATATCCATGGCTGCAAGGTATTTTGTCAGTACCCCTTTGCCTGGGCCAATTTCGAGCACATTTTTGATGCCTTCTCTTTTAATCAGACTCTCAGCAATCTTTTTTGCAATGTGTTCGTTGACTAAAAAATGCTGGCCAAATGATTTTTTCGCTTTCATCCTTCTTTTTTTCCCCTTGCTAATGTCATTTCAATGTATCACCTGTGCCGGAATCCCCAAATGTAAGCCAATTCTTGCGGAAATGGTTGATTTGTTGCAAACTTAGGTTGTTTCCGTTCCAAAGAGGTTGCCAGGCTTTGTCATTCTTTCTTAGATTGACGAAAAGGGTGTCGAAGCCCCGACCAACCGGATAAAATGGCTTTGGCACTTCCCACCGACAGGGGCGATTCGATAAGCAAGGGCAGTTTGTTGGCATCGTCACTCACCCAGACTGTCATTTTGTTGCCATCCTTAAATACGTTTCCGGTAATCAGGTCAGGAACCACTTTCACAGTCTGAAACGTTCCCAGATCCGAGATGGCCTTCTCCGCTTCTTTTCCTGCATATCGCACTTTTATGGGATAAATCTTCTCATCAAATAACATCCTGGTTGGTACAAAGTCTCCGGATGTATACCTGTCTACCTCCGTATTTCGCATAAAATACAAGACAGAGAGCAGGTCATGGGTACAGTCCTCCAGTTGGAATAATTTTCGTTTTGCAGTACTTCTAGCCCGTCCATTGTATGAGATTGCGATCCTATCCTCCTGCCTGAAAGACAAGCTGTCAAATTTTCTGTAATCTCCTTCCTGTACGATTCTGACAAATGATTTTGGGTACATGGTTTTTGCATCTACTACACTATGAAAATAATCGCGCACCTTAAAAAAGGGATCATAAGCTTCGTAGGTCCGGCCAATGACGGTGATATGCAAATCATTGCCCACTTTTTTTACCTGAAATTCAGCTTCTCCCGCCGGAATCCAGACAAATTGCCAGTTATAGTAGGCTTTGTACACTATTTTTTCTGCCATGCCGATTGCTTTATTTTCAATGGCACAACCAGCTGATTTTTCCGCAGGAAATCGATACCCTACAGAGATAAGGAAGGCGGCAATACAGAGCGCACCCAGGATGGCCGTATATCGGAGTTTCTGATGCATTAGACCAAAAACAACTTTTGAAGCAAAAACATTGCCATTTTCCTGTTATTTATTTCTTAAATAGGGAATGAATGAACAAAACAGGTTAGCATATAGCTTCGTTTTACGTTCAATAAGACATCATCTGCCTGATGTTGGCTTGTGTCTGCCCTTTCAACGTGCTTCAAAAAAATACCAGCTTTTTAGGGCATCGCACTCTATTCCATGTAAAACAGTCATTAGGGCATCCGAAGGTCAAGAATGTTGCCCATGTCATAGCAAACCCTGCATCTCGGTTCGTATTTGTCTTTTTCGCCTAGGACAACGGTATCCTGTTCGGTGCTGAGCCTGTACGAGTGCGTGGCAAGATTTCCACAGTGGGGACATATGGCGTGTACCTTAGTGATGTATTCTGCCACGGCCAGTAAGTTGGGCATGGGCCCGAACGGACGGCCACGAAAATCCATGTCAAGACCCGCAATGATGACCCGTGTTCCTGCTATGGCCAGTTTTTGACAAACATCAGTCAGGCCTTCGTCAAAAAACTGGGCCTCATCGATGCCAATCACATTGATGTCCTGAATAAAGTCAAATATCTCAATACTTTTTTCTACCGGAATCGAATCGATGGAATTTTCATCATGCGACACAACCATTGTTTCATCATAACGCCTGTCTTTTGCCGGTTTGAATATTTGCACCTTTTGGTTGGCAATGCGGGCCCGTTTCAGACGACGTATGAGTTCTTCTGTTTTTCCGGAAAACATGGAGCCACAAATGACTTCAATCCAGCCGCTGCGCTGTCCTTTAAATCCTGGCTCGAGAAACATATTTTTTTGCTGCAAAATAAACGATATTTCAGATAATTCTTCACACATGCCAATGTTTTACCACACATTTTCGTTCTGGTTTAAGACAAAATGGCAGAGTGCAGTCGAAATTGTGAATTGGTATAGAAATTGCAACATATTAAATAATTCAGTGATATAAACATATTAATCATTTTTCATGGATACAAATCAAATCAACAGGTTGGTTGCGAAAATTTCCGGCTTGCTGCAGGAATCAGGCCAATCCGGACAGTTGTCGAAAATCGACAGGGATGTTTTGCTCGCCTACATCCGCAATTTGTATGAAATGGTATTGGAGGCAGACCAAATCTCAGTAAAACCGGTACATTCCCCCGCAGCAACTGTCGTACCGGCGGTTGAAACACCTCCAGCAACACCGGTGGCTCCCACTGTCATTCACGTTGAGACACCAGCACAGCCATTCCCTGTCGATATCCCAGAAGCTTCGCCCGCTCCAGTACACATCCCTGCACAGGTCACTACTACCATCGAGGAAGTTCGTCAGGCAGCAGTCCAGCCAGTAACCATTGAGGCAGCAGCCGTACAGCCTGCGCCTCCCGTCGAAGAAGCTGTAGTGCAGCCAGTCATCGTTGAGGCAGCAGCCGTACAGCCCGCTTCACCTGTCCAGAGTCCTCCCAATCTTCCATCGGAAGCGTTGAACGAAATCTTTGCAGAATTGACCATTCGGGATTTGTCCGACAAGCTGGCATTGTCACCCATTCAGGATTTGTCCAAAGCGATGGGCTTGAATGAGAAAGTGCTGACGCAACAGGAATTGTTTGGCAACAATGCCCAAGTATTTCAGGATGCGATGCAATACATGAACCAATGCAGAACCTTTGCAGAAGCAAAACAGTACCTGATGGAGCACATCATAGAAACCTACCACTGGACAAGTGACGCTAAGGTCAAAAAAGCAGCCAATTTTGTCAAGCTGGTTCGCAGGCGCTTTCACTAGACTATATGCCAAAGCCTAAAACTTTTCTTGGCGATCTCAGGTCATTTGCGTATTCCATACGCTGGCCATTGGCAATCCTCCTTTTGCTGTGGGTTGTACATGCAGCAGATGTGGTTTTTAACTTGGATTTGTATCGGTTTGGTATCTTTCCAAGAAGTTTTCAAGAGATAAGCGGGATTTTTCTGGCACCCTTGATTCACGGAAGCTGGGGACACCTGGCATCCAATTCATTGCCCTATCTTGCGCTTACCTCCATGCTTGTCCTCTTTTATCCCCGGGTAGCATTGCAGGTGAGCCTGTTGCTATGGGTGGGAACAGGATTTTTCGTGTGGTTGTTGGCACGTCCCTCATACCATATTGGCATTTCGGGTGTGGTATACGGATACATTTCCTTTATTTTCTGGACAGGCATTTTCAGGAAAAATCACCGGGCCATCGTTCTCTCGCTGATTGTACTCACATTGTATGCAGGATCGGTTGAGAGTATTTTCCCAAATGTCGAAAAAGGGATTTCATGGGAAAGCCACCTTTTTGGAGGTACTTTAGGCCTGATTCTGGCTTTCATTTATAAAAATGTGCTCGAAGGAGAAGAAATGGAGGCCACACCAGGGCAGGCTGTTTCGGAACACGACAACTCTGTTCGCTATTTTCTGCCTCGGGATGCATTTGAAAAAACAAGGCTCCAGCGATATTATGAGCAATTGGAAGAAGAAATCCGGAAGTCATCCATGGGTGAACACTAAGTCCGGCGTGCTTTCGTTTTGATTGAGCTGAATTATTTGGAAAGGCGTACCTTTGCACAACTGAAAACGCACAAAATTTGTCAAAAAATGGGCTTCTTTTCCCCTCAACAGCGTAAGCAAGCAGAATGAACGATTTTATCCAGCACCTCACGAAAGAATTTACCTTACCACTACACAATCCCGTACTCATCTTTTCGCTGGTTCTTTTTATCATACTGCTGGCTCCCATCCTGCTGAAGCGGCTAAATATTCCCGGAATCATAGGACTGATTATTTCAGGTGTCGTAGTCGGACCCAATGGATTTAATGTTTTAGATAAAACGTCGGCAGTTGATTTATTTTCTACTATTGGCTTGTTGTACATTATGTTTATCGCCGGACTGGAGCTTGATTTACAGGAATTTCGGGTATATAAAAACAAGAGCCTGTTGTTTGGTTTGCTGACGTTTATCATTCCTATTTCAGTGGGATTTCCTGTTTGTTACCTTCTTTTGGATTACGATCTGAATGCCAGCTTGCTTACTGCATCCATGTTTGCAACACATACGCTGGTGGCTTATCCTATAGTCAGTCGTTTTGGTATTTCGAAAGACCAGGCGGTTGCAGTGACTGTAGGTGGTACTATTTTGACAGACACTGCCGTGCTCATTATCCTGGCGATCATCATGCGAAATGCAGAGGGTACGCTGAATGCCGAATTTTGGTCTGGATTGAGCATTTCGTTGCTGATTTTTGCACTTTTTATGTTTTTGGTTATTCCCAGACTGGCCAAATGGTTTTTTAGCAAGCTGGAAAGCGAAAAACATGCCCATTATATTTTTGTATTGTCAGTCGTCTTTTTTGCTGCCTTCTTGGCTGAGGTGGCAGGTGTGGAGAAAATCATTGGCGCGTTTGTTGCCGGTCTGGCATTAAACAAACTCATTCCGCATTCTTCCGCATTGATGAACAGAATTGAATTCATTGGCAATGCCCTCTTTATTCCCTTCTTCCTGATTTCCGTAGGCATGATCGTGGATGTGAGTGTCATTATGAGTGGGAAAACCGCCATCATTGTTGCTGCGACGCTCACGATTGCGGCCCTGTTTGGAAAATGGCTGGCTGCCTTGATTACCCAGCTCGTCTTTCGGTACTCTGCTGCGCAACGCCAGTTGATATTTGGTTTGTCAAGTTCCCATGCAGCGGCAACCCTTGCCATTATTTTGGTGGGCTACAATGCGGGAATACTGGATGAAAACATTTTGAATGGTACGATCATCCTCATACTGATTACCTGTGTAGTGGCATCATTCGTGACAGAAAAGGCAGCGAGGAAAATTGTCATTTCTGCCGAAAGAGACGTTTTGGCAAATCACGTAGGTCCAATGACGACAAACGAGCATATTTTACTGCCTGTTTCAGAAGCAGCAAATCTAGATAACATGCTCGAACTTGCTTTATTGCTGAAAGACAGACAATCTCCGAATCCGGTTTCCATGCTATCCGTAGTACCCAACGATGAGGAAGCCGAGCAGAACATTCTGCGCTCA
>JAUMBK010000204.1:0-8510 GCA_032115795.1 Saprospiraceae bacterium
CTTTTTGGCGATACCAATCCTGCAGGTCGACTGCCTGTGACATTTTACAGGGCAGATTCCGACCTGCCTCCATTTTCAGAGTACGCCATGGACGGGCGTACCTATCGTTATTTTTCAGGCCAACCGCTATACCCCTTTGGATATGGACTCAGTTATACTACATTCAAATACAGTAATATATTCGTGCCCGACAAGATGGCAAACGGAGATTCTGTCACGGTCAGTGCGATCGTTACCAATACCGGCGAAAGGGCAGGGGACGAGGTGGTACAATGTTATATCAGCCATTTGAAACCTGACACAAAAGCCCCAATACGAGCATTGAAGGGCTTTCAAAGGATTTACCTCAAGGCCGGAGAAAGCAGGAAAATCTCATTTGTCTTGACAACAAACGACTTCCGTTTGATTAGCAAGGATGGACAACCTCATTGGTCCCCCGGCCCAGTTGAGGTGAGTGTTGGCGGAGGTCAGCCAGGTGTGTCCCGGACTACTTCAGGAAACATCATCACAAAAACCTGTAAGGCAGAATAAAAACATGGTATCTTGTGTAAAAAATCAAGTATGTCCCCGACAAATCTCACTCTTTGCAAAAATATATTGGCAGATCTTGTATCCTATGACGTCATAGGCGGAACCTCAAATCTGTCCATCCTTGACTATATCATTGCGTTTTTAAATGATAAAAATATTGAATTTCACCTCGTTCCCAATGAAGATATGACGAAGGCATCCCTCCACTGCCGTATCGGACCCGATGCCCCGGGTGGAGTCATCCTCTCAGGACATACAGATGTCGTACCTGTTGCTGGTCAGGAGTGGCACACAGACCCGTTCACACTGACAGAGAAGGAGGGTAAATTGTTTGCCAGAGGTTCCTGCGACATGAAAGGCTTCCTGGCATGCTGTCTGGCGTCAGTAGATACTTTTCTGGAAGCTCCGTTAAAAAAGCCGGTGTATTTTGCCTTTTCCTACGACGAAGAGGTGGGCTGCCTCGCCGGACCCACCCTGGCCAATGCCATAGCAAAACACTATCACCACAAACCTTCCTATGCCATTATAGGTGAGCCATCTCGTATGCAACCCATCATCGGACAAAAAGGTATCTGTGTTCTGGAGACCACTGTGCTGGGGTCTGCAGGGCACAGTTCCCGGATAAAACAGGAAGTCAGTGCAGTCCACATCGCTGCAAAGCTCATCATGTGGATTGAAAGGAAAATGGATTCCTTGATTCAGGAAGGCCGCCTCGATGAAAGATTTTCACCGCCGCACACATCACTCCACGTAGGCATGATTCAAGGGGGAATTGCACCCAATGTCATTGCAGACAAGTGCACATTTTACTGGGATGTGCGTGTGATTCCAGGAGATGATGTCCACCAGATTGTTAGGGATTTTGAGGAATATTGCCTATCGGTCAAAAAAGAAATGATCGCTTTGTTTCCAGAGGCAGATATCATTACGAGAGAAGATCATCCTCCCGTACCGCCCCTGGGTACGGATGCTGACTCAGATGTTGTTTCTCTTATCAAAAAAATTACCGGAAATGAATCACATTCAACGGTAGCTTACGCTGCTGAAGCCGGCCAGTTCAGTCAGGCAGGCTTTGAATCGGTCATTTGCGGTCCGGGTGATATTGCGCAGGCGCACAGGGCAAATGAATTTATCTCCATCAATGAACTTGAAAAATGCATGCACATGCTCCACAACCTGGCAGTAGAACTCAGTCAATAGTCTATTGTTTTTTTGAAAGCAACACGTATGCCTTGCGCAATCTGTCCAGGTCATTGCGACTGTAAATGCCCTGTTCGCCCTGCATGCTCCCCTCATCAAGGTATGTCAGTGCAATTGCATTCTTTTCAGGAGTAAAAAACTGACCCGCTTCCTTGCTGTATCGAATGCCAGTAAAGGCAAGCATGCCAGCGAACGTAGCAGCAACGAGTTTGGCAACATACTGACTGCGTTGCTTTTCTCTCCGCACAACCAACATTTTGTCAAGTACTTGCCACGCCTCCTCCCTCGGTGCTGCAGAAGCAGCCGAAGCAGCCTCCCTGTAATGATTGGTCTTTCTATCTTCCATTTTCTTTAAGACCCTTCTGGTCCTTGTTTTTTTTTACTAAAATATCCAGAATTTTCTTTTTCGCCAGAATAAACTGTGATTTTGAGGTATTGATGCTAATACCAAGCATCTCTGCAATTTCGCGGTGCTTATATTCTTCCAGTACGTACAAATTGAAGACCGTCCTGTACCCTGTAGGCAACAAATCAATGACACCCATCAATTCATCATAAGTATACGGATAATCTTCCTCCTGATTTTCACTCACATCCATTTCATTGTCAGTCAACGCCACCGTGAGATGAAGATTGTGCTGTTTTCGCAAATACATCAGGCACTCATTCACCATAATCCGTCGCGCCCAACCCTTAAAACTTCCTGTCCCCTTAAAATCAGCAAGGTGAATGAAAATCTTATAAAAAGCCTGGATAAAAACATCTTCCGCTTCACTTTCGTCCCGGATATACCTCCTACACACGGCAAACATCGCTCCCTTGTACCTTTCATACAACTCCTTCTGAGCCGGGGCTTGCTGCTTCCTGGCTTGCTGAATCAATACTTCTATGGGTGTTTGCAGAGACATATTAACTGTAAAGATGCATTTTTCATCAAAATGGTGTGTAAATGTATAAACAAATTCAACTTCTTGCCTGTTGATTCTCGTACCTTTGGTCAAAAAAATAATGACTGATAAGGAGTTTCCCGTCCTGCACACTGAACGCCTGATCATGAGACAGGTTACGCAGGATGATGCACCGGTAGTGCTCGCCGGCTACGGCAATCCTGATATTTACAAACACATGGGCGTTTCCTATCACTCAATGGAAGAGGTCCAGGAACAATTGGAATGGTACAAAACCCTGTTTTCCACCAATGCAGGTATCTGGTGGGGATTTTGCCTTGCTGACACAGGCCAGATGATTGGCAATGGCGGCTTTCATCGGTGGGACCAGAAACACCATTCAACGGAGGTTGGGTATTGGTTATTGACCAACTTTCACGGACAAGGGTATGCCAGCGAAGCCCTCGCAAAAATGACAGAGTACGCTTACCAGTCAATGAATATCCACCGGGTGGAAGCAGTGGTAGAGATGGAAAATACTAGCAGTAGCCAGCTGCTAATGTCCTCAGGGTTTACTCTGGAAGGGATTCGCCGTCAGTGTGAATGGAAAAACGAGGCCTTCATTGACCTTCAGATCTGGTCAAAACTGGCCACAGACTAAGCAACCCTATCGAGGTAAAAATATTGAAACGGTAGGATTTTTTTACTACCCTGATTGGTAAATCAGACTTTTATCTCGCCTTTATGCACTTCAATACCTGGATACGCGATTCGGACACAAATCGCACAAAGTATATTCCCGCCGGAAGATTTGACATGTCTATCGTTTCGATTTGTTTTTCAGAACTATAATTCGCGTAACTTTGGCTGAAAACCGTTTCTCCGGATGTGTTGGTCAATGCCAGTGAATATCTGCTTTTTATTCCTGTACAACTGACAAACAATTCGTCTGAAACAGGATTGGGATAGACAGCCATATGTTCGTCACTTTGTGGATCCTCTGCTTTTACAATGGTTCCCGCATAAAAATGAAACGTAAATTCCCTGCCGAAATCAGGATTGAAAAAATTCCAGTTGCTCTGCGTGCCTTTGGCCCTGATAAAACCATCTCCATCTCCATTTGCCCACCAGCTGATGCCATCATCATCACTGTCACTGAATTGCAATGAATAACATCCCTGCAACATCCGAAGAGTATCCTGGTACAACGTAAATCCTGTCAAATTTGGCTTGCTCGAACCTATGACCACTCCCTCGGTATTGCGTACTTTCCATGAGGTTTCTGCTGCCATTCCATTTGTTTTCATGCCCACAACCAAGTCCCCGGTTAGTATTGCCGGATGGGTGTAATGCGCAGTAAGTGCGTCATTCATTTGATTTTGGTCATTCTGCCCATTTGGTTTTTCAACCCATACCTTGAAAACATTGCCCGCAAGAAACTCGGAAGCAGGCAATTCAGGTAAGGTAACTTCTTGCGTTTTTTGAAAGGACAGGTTGCCCGTCCAAGGGAAGCTGAAAACGGTGTTGCCGCAACTGTATTTTATAGTGGCACTGGTCAGGACGGTGGCGCCATTGTTTTGCAGTACCACAACCGGCTTTCCGCAAAAAGGATTTTGCCTGGTGTGTTGGGCCTCGTTTGTTGGCGAAATGATATCAGCAATGGTAGCATCTTGGCCAAAATTGATAGGCCCATATTTAACCAGTTGAGTATTGACGATGTATCTGCTGTCTCCGGAAGCAGTGTTGAGACCATAATCCAGAGTAAATTGGTCCGATTGGGTTACAAATGACATAATTTCAAACTCGCGTAAATCACTGGGCGCACCGGGACACCAGCCCGCCCTGTCATACACCCAGGTGCCTCCCTGTGGATAAACCGCGTTATCAGCACATTCCTTCCACAATGGCCATACAAATTCAGGATTTCCACCATTGACATTCATGGAATGCAATCGTGAAATAAACTCTCCTTCCTGGCCATGTCCCGTTGAAACAGTACGCACCTTCATCGATTTTACAGAAGCAGGATCGTAACGCAGTTCTCTGGGTTCGAGGTGTTGGTTTTGCAGTATGGACGTGTACCCATATGCCGTCGCAGGCCAGACCTGCTGAATATCGAGTACATTCCTTGGCGGAGTTCCACCAACATAGGCAAAACGTATGTCAATCTCTTCCTGCCATTCCCCCCCTTTGTCCATGAGCAACCGTTTCTTTCCCTTGAGTATAGGGGCATAGTCAGACACGTCAAATACCCACGTTTTTCCCTGAATGCCCAGGTCAAGGCCAATACCATACGGTGTCACAAAGGAAAGCAATTCATATTTTGTTGGATAGTAATTGTAATACACCAAATTGTCGATGAAAAGCACTTCTTCTTCCGGAAATTCAACTTCATTGATTACTTCACCCTCTTCATCCAGCACGGGGAAGTATCCCGAAGCCCAAACATAAAAGGGCGTGCCCTGCACCAGCTTTTTATCCTCAACCCGGAATGGCACTACTTTCGTACTCCTGTTTTGCACCGAGTCAATTACCTGGAATTCTGTGACAGTCATCGTGGCATTTCCCTTCAGAAAGGATATATCAGGCCTGAAACCTGCCAGGGTAAATTCCTTGTAAATGTCCTTCCCCCGGAATCCCTGCCTGACCGGTTCCTGGTTGAATAGGGCGTGTTGCGTAAAAACAGATTCATCGAGCAATTGCTTTCCTGAAGGTTCATTCATCGAATAGTACAAAACGAGGCCTGATTTCAATTGCGCATCAGATGGCGCATGGCCAACCATAGCTCGTTTGATTTCTGACGCACTCAGTTCGCGGTTCCACACACAAAAATCATCAAGGTCGCCTGGGTAAGGTGTATTGCCACTTTGATCCGTGCCGAGCACCATTTTATCTATCGAAATGGGCTTCTTTTTCCCTGTGGCACTGTGCCAGAGCTCACCATCCAGGTAGATTTTCATCGTACCGGCCACAGCATCTTTCGTCAATGTCCAATGATGCCATATATCTTCAAATTCCGCAGCAACAGCCGCTTTGTCTATCCGGTCAAATCCCGTACCATCATTTCCACAATCCCAGTAAATTCTTGCGTTTGACCACGGAAGATGCACGTTGAGTTGCCTGTTTCCTTTGGCATCCACCGCATGAAACAGCGAATTGTTTGCAGGCAACGTTACGCCGCTGCCCCGGCTCCAGAAACTAATAGAAATGGCTGTTGTCACCTTTGATACGCCTCCTGTGGGTACCTCCGCCAAACCTTGTTCGCCCAGAGACAAATACCTGTCAGGTCCGGCTTGTAACGACGTTGCTGATGGTCCCTCCTTGGTTCCTAAAAGCTTGATTTCGTTGCTTTTGTCAGTATTTCCCTGGTAACTAATTCGCAGAACCATGTTTGTCGCTCCCGGAAAAGACAGCGGGCGATGAAAATAAATGTCCGTTCCCATACCACTCGTCAATGCAACTTCCCTGTTGACCACCTCCGTAAAGGAAAGACTCTCCAATTCGGCGGCATCCAGCGTCAGTGATGAAGTGTACGCGACTGCGATGTTTAAGAAAGGAAGGGTGCCTGTCCCCTGATGAGACAACCTGATTCCCGCCAGCGTACCTGCCAGACCCTGAGGCAGGCTGGACGCAGGATAAAGAAAATACCCTTTGTAAATCGGTTTGTCCGCTGCAGCAAGTACGTAGTCCCCCTTTTGTCCCACCAACGGAAGGGCAGTGACACCAGCCGTGTTGACCGGAACAACTTTCTGCTGCGTGTATGAATAATACGTAAAAGTGGGCTTCGTTGTGTAAGAAAAGAAATTGTCAGTAAGTCCCTGAATGATATAATTTGGGTGAAGGACTTTCAGCGAATCTGTCCTGGAGGAATCAATCACATTGGTGTTGCAGCTGTAATCCCATTCCCCACATCCTTTATTCCGTTCTGACGAAGTCGATACCAAACCGTCCTTGCATCGCATGGAATAAAACATCAGCACCTTCGCAAACCGGTTGTGGTCGCCTTCAGGAAATTGCACCAAAGAGTCACGTGTTCCTGAACCGTAATTAAATCCGGATACCCACGTCGTATCTTGCGTGAATGACTTGTTTATGAATAGAATATAAATAAATAAAAAAAGACATGTATAAGTTCGAAGCGGCATGGCAGGGTGTTTTGATTTTAAAAAGTAAATGTAAACATTTTCTCTTGAATCAAAGGTCTGTGCTGAGAAGGAATAATTTTATTGCATTAAAGGGAGTATATGTCCTGATGTATTGCCCGATTAAGACATATAATTCCAGGCAGAATCATACAAACCCGTTTTTTCGATGTGCGCGATCAGATCGATATACACATTGTGCTGGGCAAGGGTGGCAGAATCACCGATGAGGATCATTTTTTTTCTGGCCCGCGTCAAAGCGACATTCAGCCGGCGTTCATCCTTCAAAAAACCAATTTCGCCTCTTTCATTTGAGCGTACCAGACTAAGGTAAATGATGTCTTTTTCCTGTCCCTGAAATCCGTCAATGGTATTGACCTCTATATCCATGCCAGAAAATGTCCCATCTTCATTTATCTGATCACGAATGAATTTTACCTGCTCTGCATACGGACTAATAATGCCTATCGACGCACCTAGAAAATTTTCCCGATGGACCAAAACATGCTCCCGAAGGATGAAAAACTCACCGGAATTGGCAAAGCTGAGCCTCTCAGCATGCAGTTCTTCTTCAAATCCGCTACCAGCCATATCGATGAAGACAAGGGGATGTATGTCATTTCGCAATGTACTTGTGGCATTCCCTGCATGGGACTGCAACAAGCCATGATAAAAGCGCTGATTGCTGAATTGCAGGATGTCATCGTGCATTCTGTACTGTTCGCGCAACAGAGCACTATGGGGTATTTTGTCTGCCAACTGATCCAATAGCGTGATCTCCATTCCCAGCGCAATCGCTTCTTTGCTTTTTACCGTAGGAGGTAATTGCTTGTGATCCCCTGCCAGGATGGTCCGGTCTGCCTTTAAAATGGCATTCCAGCACTCTGCTTCCCTGGCCTGAGAAGACTCATCGATAAAAACACAATTGAAATGCAGGTCCTCCAGCATGGGGTGGCTCGCGCCAATCAGAGTCGTGGTGATGACCTGAGCTCCGTGGACAATATCCGCAATCAACCGACGCTCCAGTTCCGTCGCCCATTTCCGCAATTCCCGGGCTTCCTTTCGGAGCGCTTTCCTTTCTTCCCATTCTTCCTGGCCAAATTGCCGCTTGTACTGGTCTGCTTTTCGTTCCGTCTCCTGTGCCTGCAGCCGCACTTTTTTAATATGGGCCCAGTCGGTGTGGTTTCGCACCAGCTCCTCAATGGTGTTGGGCAATAAATTGTCGTGAATGCGGGTCACATTGCCCACCCGAATTGTTCGAATCCCTGCCTCAATGAGTCGTTCGGCCAGCAAATCCACGGCATTATTGCTTGGTGCACACACCAGCAGTCGTTTTTCATGCCGCAGCATCTCCATTGCCAGTGCCACCAGCGTCGTCGTTTTACCCGTGCCCGGAGGACCATGAATGATGCCAATTACCGGTGCGTCCAGACATGTTTGGATCGCCTGTCTTTGCGACTCATTCAGTCGGGTCAGAACGCCAGATGCAGCTCTTTGCATTAAGGTCTCAGACGACGTGTCCTGCAGTAATTGAAATTCTTTCCTTGACAAGGCTTCCATTTTTCCGGTTTCCAACGCCTCTTTCATTGCCATATGCGCCGGACGGCTTGCGGTGACAGCGGAACGAATGGCTTCTTCCATTACCCGGTAGGGACGATCATCGTAAATCAGTTCAACTCCCGTATTCCCTTTTTCAAACAAATCGAACTTATCATGATAATTTCCTGACAACAGCACACGCATTTTGTCA
>JAUMBK010000205.1:0-8375 GCA_032115795.1 Saprospiraceae bacterium
TGACGAAAATGACAAGCTCATTTTCCTGAACGGGGCGACAGACCCATATGACAATTCTGATGAAGGCAAAAAACTGGTTGGCATCAATACCGGCAAACTCAACGCCATTATACCCTCCTCTTCCTATGACATCGGCCACGTTCTTTCAGTGTGCTTTGACATTGGAGGTGTTGCGCAACTTGGATCTGCATGCCAGTCGAATAAAGGCAATGGAGTGACATGCAGCAACAATAATGATTTGTCAGGCGTGGTCACACGTGTCATGGCACATGAAGTAGGTCACCAGTTGAATGCAAGCCATACATGGAACAAATGTGATTCTGCAGCTGACCAGCGAGCTCCGGGCACTGCCTATGAGCCAGGCTCAGGTAATACAATCATGTCTTATGCAGGCTCGTGCGGGACAGACAACGTGGTCACAGACAACGATGACTATTTCCATGTTGGCTCACTGGACCAGATGTACAGCAAAACAAGACAAGGAGGGAATGCGTATGCCTGTGCCGACAAAATTGCTTCGGGCAATCATTTTCCGGACATTGCCGTTCCTGCAAAAACATACACTATCCCTGTTTCAACACCTTTTGAACTCATCGGTACAGCCACAGATGAAGACGGAGATGCAATGACATATTGCTGGGAACAATATGATGCAGGAGAACTTATCGCATTGGGTACCTATACCGGTACTGCCCCATTGTTCAGATCCTGGAAGCCCAGCCTCACGGGAGACGTGCGCTTTTTTCCCAGAAGGGAAGATATCATATCAGGCAACCTGGCAAGTAAAACGGAAGTATTGCCGACAGGAACCAGAGAGATGAATTTCAGATTTACAGTAAGGGACAATCATGCGGGTGCAGGCGGTGTCATTTGGGAAGATTACAAAATCAATTCTTCCACACAGGCGGGACCATTTAAAATCACGTACCCGGAAATCGATGTCAGGTTTCAGATTGGCCAGGCAGTCAACGTGACCTGGAATGTTGCCAATACAGACAAGGCCCCAGTAAACTGCCAGGCAGTCAATATCTATGGTTCGTTTAACGGAGCCATGCGCAATGACGACCCCAACCTGGTACCCCTCGCTCTCAATGTGCCCAATGATGGCAGCCAGATCGTTTACATACCCAACAAAATATCGTCTTTTTTCCGCGTAGTCATAAAAGCCGCAGATAACATCTTTTTGACATCTTCACGAATTCCCTCAAGAATTGAACAACCTACAGTTCCGGGTATATTTTTCGATTCACAACAAAGCATTGTGTCTATCTGCCAACCTGACGAGGGTGTAATTTCTTTCAGCACAGCAGGATTGGCAGGGTATTCTGGTCCTGTCCAGTTTGAATTAGTATCCGGGCTACCAGCTGGTACAACAGCTGCATTTACTGCCACAACCGTAAATGCGGGGGAAGGTGTGACACTTCGCATCAACACTGACGCAGTCGATGGAAATCAAAGCGGGCAACTCGTTGTGAGAGCTTTTGCACCGGGGGTAGATACGATGGAACGGATAATCAATGTATCTGTGACCGGAGGGAAACTGGATCAATTACAAACATTGCAACCTGCCAATGGAGCAAGCGGCGTTGCCTCACTTCCCAAATTTAACTGGGAAAGGAAGCGGGACGCCCTCAGCTACCAAATTCAGGTAGCAACCAATCCGCATTTTGATCCAACCACCATCGTTTCAACAAAGGAATTGACTGACAGCACGTTTACATCTTCAGCAATTTTGGGCAAAGCCACTATTTATTACTGGCGCGTGAGAGCGAAAAATGGATGCAGGGCTGGGTCATGGTCCCCTATTCAAGCGTTTATGACGGAAGCATTGGCCTGCAAATTATACGAGTCAGGTGTACAATCAATCAATATTTCTGCCTCAGGAACGTCTTCTGTGGAACTCCCGCTTCAGGTACTCGAAGATGGCATGGCAAGTGACGTCAACATCAAACTCATCAGAGGCGAGCACAGCCGTCTTGTCGACCTCGTTGCCTACCTGGCTGCACCCTCAGGAAAAGAAGTACTGCTTTGGAGTCGCAAATGTGGCACACAACAAAACCTGAATGTCGGTCTCGATGACCAATCGCCAGACTTTTTCCAGTGTCCAATCAACACAGGCAAGGTATACAGACCAGAAAGCCCATTGTCCGTACTCAACGGAGAAGCAATCAAAGGCAACTGGAAACTGCGCATCGAAGACAAATCATCAGGCTCCGGCGGCAAACTTCAGGAACTGAAAATCGAGTTGTGCGCCAATGTCACCCTTGATCAACCTTTCCTTGTGCGTAATGATACATTAAAAATTCACCCGGGCAACAAAGCATCGATCACAGATGCATTGCTTTTGGCGCAGGACAACAACAACTCAGCCAGCGAACTCATTTATACGCTGGTTGATATACCTGTCGGTGGCATCCTCACATTCAATGGCAGCGCCGTTGAAGCAGGAAGCAGGTTTTCACAGGCAGAGTTGAATGATGGTCGTTTACGTTATGAAGCAGCCTCAAACCTGGAAGGTCCCGATTTTTTCAGCTTTACTATCCAGGACGGCCAGGGTGGATGGATCAGCATTACATCATTCAACATCGTAAGAAGCAAAAATTTCGTAAATGCCAGCAATGATTTCTCTCTTGTACAGGAAGTATGGGTTTTCCCGAACCCGGCGCAGGGAGAAATTCAGGTAGTGCTTGAAGGCAATGCAATTGACCTGCGGACGTATACGATTTCAGATATGACCGGAAAACCCATGATATGGGGCAAATTTACAGACAGGCAAAACAGCATCGATATTGCATCATTGCCGTCTGGCATGTATTTCATCACCGCCTCTGACGGGCGAAGACAAGCCAGTCACAGATTTGTGAAGCTGTAACATGAGTTCAAAATGGCAAAAAACACCTCAGCACCCAATCCGCTTGAAAAAATAAAGGAACATCCCGTTCTGAGACAATTGTTTTTTATTGTTGCGGGATTTTTCCTTTTTCTGATAGCGGTTCAGGTTTGGTTGCGCATGTATACGAATCACGGCCAGAAAATCGAGTTGCCTAAATTCATAGGTATGCCGTTGGCAGAGGCGGTGACTATCGCGGAAGATAACGACTTTGAGATCATCGTCAATGATTCTGTATTTATTGTTGGAAAATCCGGAGGTGTGATTACGGAGCAAAACCCGAAGCCTGCTTCACTGGTGAAAGAGAAAAGAAAAATTTACGTGACAGTCACCAAATATGGACAGGAAACCATGAAGGTCAAAGACCTGCCCATACTCTATGGCAATGCATACGAGCAGAAAAAAACAGAACTCAGCTACAGGGACATCAATACAAAAATTCGTGATTATGCCTATGATCCCGGTGAACCTGAACATATACTGCAAGTGTGGTATGAGGGTCAGAAAATCATCGATGCTGATATTGTGCTGGAAGATGTTGAAATCGCAAAGGGGGGAACGTTGGAATTTGTTGTATCAAAAAGTGAAGGAGGAGATGTCCTCGTACCTGATGTCAGATGCATGGATCTTGAGGAGGCCCGGTTTGTACTTGAAACAGCCAAACTGGAGGTCGGTGATGTCATCTTCAAAGGAAATGCGGGAGGTGCTGGTTATGTCATCAGTCAGTCTCCCCCATTCGATGGAACAACCATTCTCAAGATGGGGGAAAAAGTATCCCTGACAGTTTCTACTAGTAAACCTGCGAATTGTAACTGATTAAATCGAACAAAAAATGGAAGATATCACAGTCGAAGAATTGAAAAGCAAGCTGGATAATCATGAAAAATTTATATTTATTGACGTGCGCGAGCCCCACGAGTATGAAGAATTCAATCTTGGAGCAGATTTGATCCCATTAGGAAATTTACCTGCATCCATTCCATCATTGCTTGCCCATAAGGAGGATGAAATTGTACTTCATTGCCGATCGGGAGCACGCAGTGGTGCTGCAAAAACAACATTGGCACAGCTCGGCTTTTCCAATGTGCGCAATCTGCTCGGGGGTGTGCTGGAATGGCAGCGCCTTTATGGCAAAGATTGAAAGTCTGGTTACCCGGATCAGGTCTTCTTACTTAAATATCTGTCCCCTTGGCTGCTGCCATAGCGGCACCAATGATTCCCGCGTCATTTAACAATGACGACATCTCGACTTTTACAGGTACATTCAAGTATTGTCTGTAAGAATCAAAGTTCTTACTCACCCCGCCGCCGATCAGTATCAAATCCGGACTAAGTAAAAGATTGAGGTGGTTGAGGTACACATCCAGTTCTTTTGCCCATTTTTTCCAACTCAAATGATGAATCTCCCGCGCACTATTTGAAGCATATTTTTCGAAGACTGATTTTTTATACTTCAAATGACCAAGCTCCGTATTCGCGAGCAAATGTCCATTGAAGAAAAGTGCGGAGCCAATACCTGTGCCCAAAGTGATAAAAATAACAAGGCCAGGGACATCTTTGCCTTTTCCAAATGTCATCTCTGCAATGCCGGCAGCGTCCGCATCATTGACGATGGTCACGTCACAGCCAAGGGCATTGCTGAAGGCGTCACAAATCGGATAGTCTATAAAAGCCTGATCTATATTGCTGGCAGTAAGTGACCTGCCATTTTTAATAACAGCAGGAAATCCTATCCCTACTTTCTTGCCGTGCCACTGAAAATGATCCACCATTGTCTTGATGCATTCAGCTACAGCTTCTGGTGTGGCAGGTATAGGTGTTTTTATCTTTACTTTCTGACCCGTAAACTGTCCGGTTTCCACGTTGACGGAATTGGCTTTAATACCTGTACCTCCTACGTCAATGCCTAAAATTTCAGTCACTTTAATTTCGTTTTATGGGATGTATTACTTAACTACTTTTACACTGAGAATCTTAACATCAGCCACTGGCCTATCGGCCCCATCGGTGCGGGAATCTGCAATTGCATCAATCACTTCCATGCCCTTAATTACCTGACCAAAAACGGTGTAATCCCGATCCAGAAACGGTGTACCGCCCACCGTGGTCAAAATTTCTCTGGCCTGCGGCGTATACGTAAATCCCTTTTGCATTTCCATGGCATCCAGCTGGCTTGCCGAAACAGGCTTACCCTGGACAATGTAAAACTGAGATCCGGAAGAGGCCTTTTTAGGGTTGACAGCATCCCCTTGTCTGGCCGCCGAAAGAGCCCCTCTGATGTGGACCAGCGTATCAACAAATTCTGCCGGCACAGTATAACCCGGTCCGCCGATACCCAAACGCCGACCTGCTTCGGCTCCCCGTGAGTCAGGATCACCTCCCTGTACCATAAAGCCTTTAATTACCCTGTGAAATAACGTACCTTCATAAAAACCACTTTCGGCCAGCTTGATAAAGTTATCCCTGTGTAACGGCGTTTCGTCGTACAACTTGATTGTCATATTCCCCAGGCTGGTCTGAATTTCAACCAGACAGTCATGTGGTGGATCTAAGTGAACTTCTTGTGATGTCATATTCATTTTTCTATCTTTTTTTGCAGTGAGTGAAACGGTATATTTTCCAGAAAGAGCATAACGGTGACTTGGATTGGTCTCTTCTGATGTTTTGCCATCGCCAAAATCCCACAGATACTGGCTAGCATGCTGGGATTGATTCGTAAATGCCACTGTGGAAGGAGCCTTTGCACTGTGTTCCTCAATAGAAAATACTGCTTTTGGTGACGCGCATGAAACCAGAAGTGATGCAGTGACAGCGAGGAAGATGAGTTGCGTTGTATTCATTCGTTTCGATTTACTTCTTATTTGATTTTCATTCGGATATCTTTGACAGGCCGATCCATTGGCCCGGTCTCCATAGCAGCTATTTTGTCTATTATTTCGATCCCCTCGACCACTTCACCAAATACAGTATACTCATTGTCTAGTGCGGGAGCACCTCCGAGTTTCAGGTATTTTTCTCTTTGGGCAGGGCTGTAGGTGATATTTTTAGCAGTCTCATACATAACCAGGTCCTGCTCTGTCACTGCCGTCCCGTGCACTATATAAAATTGCGAGCCCGATGATGCTTTTTCAGGATTGACCTCATCCCCTTTGCGTGCCATTGCCAGCATGCCCTTGAAATGTGGCGTACCTATTTCGGCAGGGATGGTGTAATCAGGGCCTCCCATGCCGAGTGGCTGGCCCTGAGGTGCATCCTTTGACGTAGGGTCACCCCCTTGAATCATAAAGCCTTTGATCACACGGTGAAAAAGCAGGTCATTGTAAAACCCTTCTGAAACCAGTTTTAAAAAATTTGCCTTATGCTGCGGGGTTGAGTCCAGCAGCCGGACTTTCATGTTTCCGTATTCTGTTTCGATCAC
The DNA here is from genome assembly GCA_032115795.1 of Saprospiraceae bacterium. Classification (GTDB taxonomy): domain Bacteria; phylum Bacteroidota; class Bacteroidia; order Chitinophagales; family Saprospiraceae; genus OLB9. The sequence continues at coordinate 6,309 of JAUMBK010000205.1, forward strand.
AACCTCGTTTCCTTGCCTTCTCTCACAGGAAAACAGGAAAAAACAACAAATCAACAGAGCGATTCCCTTTTTCATTTGTTTCTTTTTTGGTTTTTCACGCGCGATGTGGTGTATTTAAGCATCAATTGGTATCTGATTTCTGGAAGAGTATCATCGATTTTCTTTGTCAATCATTCTTTCACAATTTTCCATTTTGTACGGTATTACTATGGGAAATGGAAGACATCCAGTTCGTTGTATTTCTGGAAATACTCGATGATTCTGGATACTAAAAACGATTCCTGCTCCTGTACTCCTTTCACTGAAAAAGGTTGAATCTCCTTCCAGTGTGGCCATCCATCCTGATCCCTGCCCTCAAACTCATAATATCCTTCCCCTTCGAGCAATGTACAGACCGCCACGTGCATCAAATCCCTCTTCTCTTCTTTCGTAAAACGCTGCCTGGGAATTCTTCCCAATTCCTGGACACCTATGAGAAACAAAACCGTCTGCAAATCAGGCAACGATTCTCGTTTCATTGCCTTTTGCACGATATGCTTCACCTTAAGCCACTCAAAATCGCGTTCCCAATCCTCCATTGCCCGGGTACTTCCTTTTTTTAATGTGCAAAAATACGAAAAGTAGTCAAGTAAAAGCCGGCATTTTTGAAATGGATGTAAATCAATGCATTCTATCTCCCCTGAGGGTTCTTCGGCACATGATGTCAGCTTCAAATTCCAGCATTTCCTGCCATCGCGCCTTGACCTTTTCTTCTGGGCAATACAATTTTGCCAAATCCAGAAAAGTACGGTAATGTCCTGCCTCTGACACCATGAATTCGTGGTAAAATTCCTTTAATTTTTCATCATTGATATGCAGCGACAGCAACCGAAACCGTTCACAGCTTCTGGCTTCTATCATCGCCGAAATGAGAAGCTTATCCATCAAGCGGTCCTCTTCCTTGCCCCCTTTGCGTTGAAATTTGAGCAACTGGGTTACATAATCATCTGATCGATTCTTACCAAACTTATATCCACGCACCTTCAGCTCCTTCAATACTTTTCTGAAATGACCCCATTCTTCTGCGACAATCGGCGTCACTTCCTCCACCAATTCTACCCTGTCAGGATGTTGAATGATCAGGGAAATGCAGGTAGACGCAGCCTTTTGCTCACAATACGCATGGTCTGTCAGGATTTCATCAATGGTCTTTTCTGCAATATTCACCCAAAATGGATCTGTTGCCAGCTTGAGTCCCAGCATAGGTTGTTCTTTTTTTATTTAAATAAAATCTGGTCCAATTTTTCTGCCCTTGCTTTATAGCCCGCCCAATCACTCTTCAGAAACTCTTCTACCTCTTTCTCTGCTTTATCGAGATAGAAGCGGGCTTTTTCTACTGCCAAACGGGCATTCCCGCCCGGATTTTTCCAGCTGGAACGGACATATGACAACGCACCAAACAGGACACTGTTCAATTGGTCGGGGTCGCGCTGAATTCCTTTCTGGTTTTCCGGCTCCATAAACAAATATGTCAATGAATCAAGTTTGGAATTCAATGTTTTGTGTAGGCCCTTAAATTCTTTTTGCACAGAATCCGATTGCAGTTCCAATAACTTTTCTACCAGTGAAATTGATTTTCGGGCATCGTTCAGTTTATCAAAAGTACCTTTCGCCTGTCTTGCCATGGCATATATTTCATTCTGTAACGCGACAATGTCTTGCCTGTCGTTGGGGGTCATCTCCACTCGTGGATCCGCCTTTACTTCGACCGATACCGAATCTTTTGCCCCTTTCCATTCAGCCACCATCAGGTACGTTCCTGGCATTACTGACGGCCCACCTGGCAAATCATCCTCTTCCTTTGGCTCATTTCTGGATGGAAACCGAACGCCGTCGGATTCCAGACCCCAGCCGATTCTGTTCATGCCGTCGTCCAGCTTTCTTTTGAATTTACGCACCACCATTCTCTCTTTATCATAGATGGTCACTGATACTTTAGCCCCTTTATCGTCAGCTCCCGCTTTCTTTTCGTCCTTTGGCCTGTCCGACTTGGTTTTGCCCTCACCTTCTTCTTTCTTTTTTTCTGCA
>JAUMBK010000206.1:0-3207 GCA_032115795.1 Saprospiraceae bacterium
TTCCACTTGCTTGTTTCTATAGAGACACCGGTAGAGGCTACCAACTTCCTATTATTATATCTGTAAACTAGTAATACTACCGATCTGGTGTTGTTCGGTTTGTCTAATTTAAAAATCACCTTTCCCATAACAATTCTTTTAAAGGTAAACGCCAGATTTCGTTCATAAGTTCATTCATTACTGCCGGATTTACTTCCTCATATTATGATTTTTGCTCTAAAAAAATGATGTAAAAAAGTTATAATCTGCCCAAATATCGCATTATAGACCATTTTTGGCCAAATAAAACTAAATTTACAAGTCCCAGCCAGATCACTTAAACCCTTGTTAAACCTCCGTTTTTCAAGGGTTTTTTATTTTATTTAGTTGAGAGGGGCTTTACTGCCACGCTGGGGTTTGGCGCCCTTCCAGGGCTGATTGACGTCGCAAAAAATCATGAAATCTTAAAATCCTAAGAATCATAGTTCAGACGATAATAATCTGGAATCTGAGAATCACGAATCTGGTGACATAAGCCAAACCAATCAATGATATCTCCTCTACACACAATAGAATACTGAAAACTTTGACCATCCTTACATCATCTAATCCTGAGAATCTTAATTCAGACGATTTTAATGAGGCAATTCCTGCCTAATTAGCGAGGGGCTGCACCCCACGCTGCGGTATGGCGCCCTTCCAGGGCTCTGGAAGGAATATTTTCTTCTATCCAGCCTATTCATCCGTAACCATCACCTCTCTTTCCCGAAGGCCGGTAATCATGCCGGAATCATCGATGGACAATTGCATGGAAAGGTACCTTATTTTTCGTTTTCCTGTAATGGATGCGTCGTCGTAGTTGATAAAACCCGCTACTACAAAATGCTGGTCGCAGGAGGGCAGTATCGAGGCAATGTCTCTTTGCATTTCGATCCGGGAAGCCGAGACTTCGCTGTATTTTTGTTGCAGGAAGGCGATGGCCTCGTTGCGTCGGATGTCTGTCTGATCCTGAAACGTCTCCATGAAAGGGGCCATCATCAGAGATGCCTCATCCCACTGGTGCGTTAAAATGAGCCGGTAAAATTCCGCGGCCTGATCCACCAGTTGCTTTTCTTCACTGCTGGGTATGAACTGGCTGGAGGGAATTTCGCCATTATCGGCGATCATGTCTTCTTCCTCCGCTGGTTCTTCTCTTAGTGAAAGCAGGTTGATGGCAAAATTGAGGTTACCCTCTCCCAGTGTGCCGGTAGTGATGCCAATGACCTGTCCATCGGCATTAAAAAGTGGCCCTCCGCTGCTCCCTGAGGCTATTTCGGCAGAAATCTGAATCATCTGATGGTTTTCCCGAAAGCCGGAAACAATGCCCGTGGATAAGGTGTGCTTCAGGCCATGTGGGTTTCCAATCGTAAAACAGGGGTCGCCTACCACAGGCAATGTGGAGGCAACTTCGAGCGATGGCAGGAAAATATCGCGTATGGTAAAGATTTGCCAGTCGTCCTGCCTATTGGCCCTGTCAAAAGAAGCAATCTCGTATTTATTGCCTTCAACATCCATCACGACAAACCGTTCCATGCCTTCCACCACGTGGTAATTGGTCATGGCCTGGCCTTCATCGCCTATGAGGAAGGCAGTGCCCTGGCTAAACCCTTCTGCATTGGCCCCTACTATCAGGAGGACTGATTTTTTGAGTTGCTGGTATTTTTCCTGCAGATTCTGGATGGGCAAGTGTGCCATATCCTCCTGCAGGAGGGCCATCTGCTCTTTTACACTGTCCAATGAATGGATGGCCAGCTCGAGATTTTGTTGGATGGAATCAATTTTTCCAGATTCTTTGGGAGGATTGCCTGTACCGTATTCCTGGTAGGCGAGGCCTGCTGCCGCAAGTAGTGTAACGAGGAGGATGATGTGGATTGCTTTCATATCAGTGTTTTTCAGTTTATCACGTTGTGCGTGATTGTTTGTTATTGCGGAATAGAATGAGTATGAGAGTTATTCATCTTGATTTTTGTAAAACTTTTCACGGGCATTCCATTATGAGGTGTATTTTTTACGATAAAAATATAGAATTCAGTGCAATATTATTGCATCCAGCACAAAAATCAATATTAGCACATGGCGGTGTTGCTGGCCGTAGTTGGATTTTCCATACAACTATTAAAAATCAGAACTGTTAGTTTGAAACAAAATCCGCAACTTTTGGAAATATCTGACAGCCAGGCTAAAAGCAGAAACCACCCATCATTCGTAAACAAATTTTTACAACCGCCTTTCACTTCCACCAGTAAAAAATATCCAACGAGGGTAAAGATAAAACACAACAATCAGGAAAGTTGGGTTGTCATTGATCAAATAAGAACAATCGACAAAATTCGTATTGTCCAAAAATTTGGCTTGCTCACAGAAAAGGAAATACAGGAATGTAAACGAGTGCTTAAGGAAATATTCGTTGATTAAAGGCAAGCTGCGGACAGCCCAAGGCAAAAGCACCTGGGCACTTCCCTTTTCGGTGACGAACCTGGCTCTGAAAGAAGATGCCATCACCATAAGACCCATATTTGAAAGGGTACCAGTGTCTCGGGAAAATTCCTCCCTGGTATGATATGGTCTTATGCTTCCGCTTCAGGGATATGTCTGAAAAAGAAATCAAAGCAGGCCTGGGTCAGATCCTGGCATGTATGGTAAGCCTGCTGCTATTTGAAATGGAAGCACATGATTATGCATTTGAATTCACTCCGTCAAGGACGGTCTGGGGTAAGCGCTTCGATGCGAACCCTTCAAAAAAACAATGAAGATGGTAAAAAGCGCCAGATCGGCTGAGGAGTTGGCTAAGAAGATTTGTTTGTTCAAAGGAAAGGAATCTGGTGCAGGACTGAATAGGAAAAGATTTCTGTTTTTGACAAGGCATTTAAATAGCAAATCCCTGCACCTTTGCTGAAGACAAGCACAGACTCAGGCAGCGAGTATCTGCCCGAAAACTGATATGCCAAATGCGTTGGAACCACTAATACTTTCCTTTTGCTACATCACATAGAATTTGTAACTTTGAATAAAATCATTCATCAGTGCCAAAAATATTTTGTTTATCACAAGAATGTTGAGTTTAAAAAAATTAATACCCTAACGTTGTACATGACGATCATGCTCTTATCATCGCATGGCATATACTAAACGTTAGTGGTCACTAATAATCGGCAATAAGACTATTAGGAAAAAGCTATATTTACAATA
>JAUMBK010000207.1:0-6090 GCA_032115795.1 Saprospiraceae bacterium
TTGGTTAGAATACATGCCTGTCACGCATGGGGTCGCGGGTTCGAGTCCCGTCCAGTCCGCTAAAAACCCTGATAGTCTATTGATTGTCAGGGTTTTGTGTTTTAACAGGGGTGGTTTGGGCAACAATTTGGGCAACATTTGATTTTTGAACGGTGAAAAACCACCCTAATTTTAGGAGTGAAAAATAGGGTGGTAAAATCATAGCTAAATATTTCAGTAATAATTCTTTATATCTTGTTGAATAACAAATTCCGTTCATTTAAACGGTTGTTAATGCTTTTAATATAAAGCGACCTCCAGAGAATCAGATTCTATATTACATTTTAAGTATACGTGAAAAGAAAACTTGTTCTAGTTTCAATTACATTACAAGATGATTTGACCAACGGTGAATTTACATCCTATTAAATAAAAAATTAAAACGCCTCGGTTGGCTTGGACTATTATTTTAATAATGTCCTCTAGCAGAAAGAATCAAAAGGAAATTCCCATCAAGTTCATAGATTAGTCTATGTTCTTTCGTGATTCTACGAGACCAAGCACCCGATAGATTATGCTTGAGTGGCTCAGGTTTGCCAAGACCAGAGTATGGCTGGTTTTTTATATCAACGATCAGTTGTGCAATCTTTTTTATTATGGCTTTATTACCAGTTGTGATCCAATATTGGAGATCTTCTTCAGCATCAGGAAGGAAGATTACTTCCATAGTGCATTGAGTTGATCAGTGGTATATACCCTGCCTTTGCCATTTTTATAATCTTGCCTGGCTTTTTCTATCTTCGCTACAAAATCAGGGTGGTAAGTTTCTTTTTTTGAAATCTCAAACTTTATTTTCAATCCTTCCAGAAAAGCCTTCAAAGCTGATAATTGCTCTTCATTGGATGGATGAACAATGAATGTATCTTGTGTTTTCACAAAAAATGATTTTAACAAACAAATATACATGACTTTTTAAAAGAATCTAAAATTCCGCCAAATGCAATCACCAATGACAATATTGAATTATACACATCTTATAAAAAAGTAAGACTTAGCATATATCACAAGAACATGCACACAACAGACAAACATAACGAGCGCATTGCAAACATGACTTTTGCCACCGTGTATCCGCATTATGTCACAAAAGTGACGTCTAAAGGCAGAACCACTGAGGAGCTGCTCCAGGTGCAAACTTCCAGTTTTGGTCTCTCTTTGTATCATCTTTTATGGTTGAAAACTTGAATCTGCATATTTGCTCAAGAAGTTAAACAGTTGAATGCCTTCCATTATTGCGTCGATATTTTCATTCGTCCAATGGACTAAAATATTTAGTTAGCGTCTGCAGATGTTCTTGATTTATTGGAAGGTCAAGAAAACGGCATAGATCACCAATCGTATTTTCAGTGTCAAGCAGTAATTCTTCATGATAGCAATGAATAAAAAAGAGAGGCTGTCATACGCTCCAAAATGCCAGCAGCAGCTTCATAATACATAAAGTACCATCTTATCCTGTTTGAAATCGGAGCACCACTCCTGTGATGCATTGTAGCAATTACATCATATGGATTACTCTTGAATGTATAAAGAACAACGGCAATTGCAGTCTTTCCTTCAGTGAGGGTATCAATGAGTATTTACCAAACAGGAACAACAGGGAGGGATTGAATATTTTGTCTCCAATGATTCGAACATCAAGTTTGTCCATGGTTAGCCACCCATAGGAAATTCGTATCCCTCAGAAGGACGATTCGATCGATAGTCGAGTTCGGCTTTCGAGCAAAGTTGATTTATCATCTCTTCACGGCTAAGGTTTTCCCACAATTTTGCTGAAGCGCTGGTTTCATTGGCCAGGATGACCGATGGGAACGAATCCAGTAAAGCCCCCAGCAGCGTTGTGCCACTGCGCGCATTCCCCACTACAAGTAAAAATTTCTTAAGGGAGTCAAGCTGTTTCATTTATAAATATTGATAATATATATGGCAATAACACTTTTCGACTACAAAATAAGTTCAAGTTCATTTGCAATATACAGAAAATCAGACATGCTAAAATGTTTCCTATCAGATGAATAATTTTAATCGAATAAAAGAACGACTTGCTTGAATATGAGTGTGGTAGAAACACTCCTTTCCACCTTTTCAAAATTTACATGTATTATTGCAGTAATGATTTATTTTTAATGACACTTGGTGTCCAATTCAGTTACGTTACATACAAATTTTCACACCTCAAATCCCAATCTATGTACCGCATCAACCTCCTCATATTACTCCTTTGCGTGGGATTTTCCACCTTCCAGTACAGCCAGTCTCTCGACAAGTACAATTATAAAAAAGGGGCATTGCCTTATGCCAGTGACCTGGGTAAAATTGTCCAAACCACCGGCAAAAACCTGGACTGTATATTCCAGGACAGCCGCAATCACTACTGGTTTGGAAGTAACGGGGAAGGCGTGTACAGGTATGATGGCCAACGTCTCGTGCACATTACAAAGGAGGACGGTCTATGTAGTAATTTTGTCTGGTCTGTTCAGGAAGACATTCAAGGACATATTTGGTTTTCCACTCGTGATGGTATATGCCGGTTTGATGGCAGCCGGTTTACAGATATGACGAAAGCAATCCAAACAGCGCCATTCGGGCCATTGAGAGGACTAAAAACTGGACTCTTTTTCAATTCTGGCGATGGCATTGCCTGCGTTGATGGCACTCACCTTTCCAACTTTGTGATTCATCCTGACAATTATGCGCCAGAAAAGAGCACCCTGTACCGTCCGTATGCCATGTACTCAAACCTTGTAGATTCCAAAGAGCGTATGTGGTTTGGAACCCAGGAAATGGGCGTCTGTTGTTATGACGGGACGTCCATTTCATGGCTGAATCAAAAAGACCTTGGTGGACCAGCCGTCAGAGCCATTTTTGAAGACCGCGATGGTATACTATGGTTTGGCAACAATGGTGGAGGCTTGTTCCGGTATGACGGCATCAAGCTCAGAAATATTACAGAAGAAAATAAATTGGGCAACTACGTTTTTCTCAGAGCCAAACAACCAGTGAACAAACCGGGAAGCCTCGCCCGCGTTTTTGCCATCAACCAGGATCGACATGGCAACCTTTGGGCAGGCACCGCCGATGCCGGAGCATGGAGATGGGACGGGAAACATTGGAAAAACTTCACTGCCGAACACGGACTTTCGGGGACATCCGTAACCGTAATTTACAAAGACAAGTCCGGTGAACTTTGGTTTATCTCCAATGGTGACAGCATCTGCCGGTTTGACGGAAACGAATTTGTGTCATTTTCCTTTTGACAGGACAAGAATTCCCAAAAGCACTTCCAAAACAGATATAATCCCTTTTCAGTACTTAATAACCCCTATAATAGGGAATTAGGATACAAACTACGTGATTTTGTATAACAACAGAGAGCAGCATCCTACTGACCTTTGTGCCGTAATATAAATACAAAATTCATGAGTAAAACAATGTTTATCACTGGTGCCAGCAGCGGCATCGGAAAAGAAACTGCTTCCTTTTTTCAGGCAAAAGGGTGGAACGTCGTGGCCACCATGCGAACGCCGGAAAAGGAGACGGAATTGACCAAACTTAAAAACGTATTGGTGATCCGGCTGGATGTGCTGGAAGAAAACTCCATAAAAAACGCGGTAGACGAAGCCATATCCAAATTTGGTCGGATCGATGTCCTGGTCAATAATGCAGGCTATGGTGCATACGGTCCCCTGGAATCATTTCCCAAAGAAAAAATACTCCGGCAATTTCACACAAATGTCATCGGCCTGCTGGACGTGACCAGAGCCGTCCTACCCCATTTCAGGAAAAATAAAAGCGGGGTCATCATCAACATTTCCTCCATAGGTGGAAAAATGACGTTCCCGCTGGGTTCTTTGTATCACGGAACGAAATTTGCGGTAGAGGGCCTTTCTGAATCGATGCGCTACGAAGCGGAACAAATTGGTGTCAAGGTCAAAATTGTGGAACCAGGGGTCATTGCCACAGATTTTGGAGGGCGCTCGTTTGATTTCCACCATGATGTCCAGATGAAGGAGTACCAGAATATCGTGGACAAAATCACGGCTGCCTTTCCGGATATGGTCAAAAATGCCTCTCCATCCAGTGTGGTTTCAAAAGTGATTTATGAAGCCGCTACCGACGGAAAAAGCAAGTTGAGGTATATGGCCGGCAAGGATGCCAGGCTATATAACCTGTTCAATAAGCTATTTGGATATGGCTTTCTCTTTTCGATGAATAAAAAGTTTTTCAAATTATAAAATACATGGACATTGGTTTCCGGGACATGGAATACAGTGATTCGCTCCCATAAAAAGGAACGCTTTTATTGCAAAAAACGGAACTTTTAGATCTGATTGAATGTCTTTAAATATCATACAAGAAAAGACCAGGTGGATAATGTTGTCTGTCTGGTCTTTTCAGATTTTGTGATTGGGAAAATAGAATGCCTATTTTAGTACAATGAATCACCACCAGCCATGAACCAACTGATTTTGCACAACATCTCTGACCTGCACCAGTTTTTTGGACTGGGGCGGCCCAATCATCCCTTGGTCACGGTACTGGATTTCAGCCAGGCAGGGGAATGGACCCACGAGAAGCTCCATATATCCACAGATTTTTATTCTATGATAATGAAATCGGAAAGTAAAAACCAACTAAAATACGGTAGAAAGCAAGTTGATTTCCAGGATGGCAGCCTGATCTGTGTTGCACCCCATCAGGTGATGGAAGTCGATCATGAAGAGGATGCTGCATCAAACATGAGAGGCTGGGGCCTGTTTTTCCATCCGGATTTTATCCGTTCATCCATTCTGGTGGAGAAAATGAAGCAGTATACCTTCTTTTCCTATGAAATGACCGAAGCCCTGCACCTGTCAGAAAAAGAAAAAAGGATACTGTCGGACGTCATTCAGGAGATTCACAAGGAATTGCAGGAAAATATTGACGACCATAGCCAACACATCCTGGCAGCCCAGGTTGAATTATTTCTGAATTACTGTGCCCGATTTTACAGCCGGCAGATGATCACGCGCCGGCAAAGCCACCAGCCGATTTTAGCCAGGGTAGAAAAACTGCTTCAGGCGTATTTTGATACCAATGCCGCCGGAAATCAGCCATTGCCTACCGTAAAATTTCTGGCTGACCAGGTCCACCTTTCACCAGGCTACCTGAGCGACCTTCTTAAAAAAGAAACGGGGAAAAATGCGCAGGAGGTCATCCATATTGCTGTGATTGAAGCGGCAAAAAACAGGCTGGTCAACTCCTCAAAATCAGTCAGCGAAATTGCTTATTTGCTCGGCTTTGAATATCCGCAGTATTTCACCCGCCTGTTTAAGCAAAAGACCGGACACACGCCTGTAGAGTACAGGAGGTCGTATCTGTCGTGAGAGGGAAGGAAGAATAGGAAAATTTAAGGAGATAATCACGCCCCTAGAGAGGCCAAAGAAATAACGTTAATACCATCAGACCTTCGATAACTCATTCCTGTCCCGACTATAATATTCAGAGATTTGGGTAAGTCCATTTTGTTTGTATCTATATTTTCTTCAAATTTTTTAAGGTTTTGTGCTGCTTGCTCAATGTAGCCAACACCGAGTTTAATTTCAAAAGCAGCATAGTTGCCATTTCGCTTTTGCACAATAGCATCAATTTCCAATCCGTAAAAATCATTATAATGGGATAATGTGGCATCATTTGCTTTAGCGTAAACATTCAATTCATGTATTGCGAATGACTCAAACAAGAAGCCGGTATATCTGAGATCTTTGACCAATGAGTCATAATCCAATCCCAATGCAGCCACTGCTAGTGATGTATCACAAAGGTGCCTTTTTGCTGATTTACGCAATGATGCCGAAGACCGGATATGGGGATTAAAGGCAGGTTGTTCATACAAAATCATCAAGCGGGTGAGTGCATCAAGATAATCAGAAATTGTATTTCTTGACAACAACCCCTTTTCTGTCAGTTTCACATCCCTTTCGAGTGTGCTATTATCTACAAGTGTGGCAATATTTCTCGAAAGTGACCGAAGTAAGCTTCTTACTTTCAAAGGATCTCTTCTAACCATAGAAA
>JAUMBK010000208.1:0-5287 GCA_032115795.1 Saprospiraceae bacterium
TTCTTCCGTTTCAGGTTCCTCAAATGTCTGCAGTAATTCCCTTGAATCGGAAGTTCGACTCTCGCCTAACTTTTGTCCTGGGACAAAGACAAATCCGCGGTTGTCTGTATCAATGATTACCTGATCTCCGGGGCCGAAGAGACCACTTAATATATGTCTGGCGAGTACATTCACGATTTCTTTTTGGATGACACGGGCCATTGGGCGGGCACCATATTGAGGCTCGTAACCCAGGTCAGTGAGCATGTCCATGGCTGACGGAGTAAATTGGAGCGTGATGTGTTGCTTGCTCACATTCTTTGTCAACCTGGATATAAGCAAGTCCGCAACCTTGTGAATCTCTTTTTTTGTTAACGGCAAAAACATGATTTTCTCGTCAATGCGGTTTAAAAATTCCGGTCTCATCCTGTCTTTCAGCATGTCTAGCAGTTCGAGGCGTGTGGTTTCGATGATTTCTGTGCGTGTGTATACATCCTCGTGTTTTATATTTTCGAAGTTTTCAAGGATTCTTTCGGCACCCAGATTGGATGTCATGATGATAATTGTGTTTTTAAAATTGGCCACTCTGCCTTTGTTGTCAGTGAGCCTACCATCATCCAGTACCTGCAATAGAATGTTGAAGGTATCCGGGTGTGCTTTTTCTATTTCATCCAGCAAAATGATGGAATACGGGCGTCTGCGGACAGCCTCTGTCAGCTGGCCCCCTTCATCGTAGCCCACATAACCCGGAGGAGCGCCCACCAATCTTGACACAGCATGCTTCTCCTGGTATTCACTCATATCAATACGGGTAACGGCTGATTCATCATGAAACAATACTTCTGCGAGGGCTTTTGCCAATTCTGTTTTTCCCACGCCTGTCGGACCCAGAAACAGAAATGTACCTATGGGCTTGTGTTCGTCCTGCAATCCTGCCCGACTCCTCCTAACCGCATCCGACACAGCCTGTACGGCTTCTTTCTGGCCAATGAGTCTTTTGCCTAAATCTTCCTCCAGAAGAAGGAGTTTTTCCTTTTCACTCTGCAGCATTTTAGACACGGGTATTCCTGTCCATTTGCTGATCACATCGGCGATGTCGCTTGCTTTTACCACTTCATTTGTAAAACGACTGTCTTCAGGAAGCTGCTCGAGTTTTTCATTTGCAATGCGCAATTGGATTTCCTTTTCTTTGATTTCTCCATATCGAATTCGGGCCACACTTTCAAAATCGCTTTCCCTTTCTGCTTTTTGCGCCTCAAACTCAAGTTGTTCCATTTGTTTTTTGATGTGCTGTATGGTATCCACGATTTCTTTTTCCGATTGCCATGCTGCCTTAAGTGAATCGAGTTTTTCCCGCGTATTTTCTATCTGCTCAACAATGGCATTTAGTTTTTTCTCATCATTCTCCTTTTTGATAAATTCCCTCTCTATTTCCAGCTGGCGAAGCTTTCTGTCAAGTTCATCTACATTTTCCGGAACAGAATCGAGTTCAAGACGTAGCTTGGCCGCTGCCTCATCAATCAGATCTATGGCCTTGTCGGGGAGCTTCCTTTCAGAAATATACCTGTGTGATAATTCTGCTGCTGCAATCAGTGCTTCATCAAGAATGCCAATTTTATGGTACACCTCGTACTTGTCCTGAATGCCCCGCAAAATGGAAATCGTGTCTTCGACGGTAGGTTCGTCTATATTGACTGTTTGAAATCGCCTGACCAATGCCTTGTCATTTTCAAAATACTTCTGGTATTCATCAAGGGTGGTCGCTCCTATCGTACGTAGTTCTCCCCGGGCAAGTGCCGGTTTCAAAATGTTGGCTGCATCCATCGCACCCTGCCCACCTCCGGCACCAATCAGGGTATGTATTTCATCGATAAAGAGAATGACCTCTCCCTCGGAAGCAATGACTTCATTGATGACCGCTTTTAGACGTTCTTCAAATTCTCCCTTGTATTTGGCTCCGGCGATCAGAGCTGCCATATCCAGTGTAAACAGTCTTTTTGACTTCAGATTTTCAGGTACATCCTGCCTCACAATACGCCAGGCAATGCCCTCCACAATGGCTGTTTTACCTACGCCTGGATCGCCCAGAAGAATCGGGTTGTTTTTTTTCCTTCTCGAAAGAATATGAAGAATTCTTCTGATCTCTTCATCGCGGCCTATGATTGGGTCCAGCTTGCCTTCTTCTGCCTTTTCATTCAGATCCTCCGCGTATTTTTTCAGGGCATTGTACTGGTTTTCTGCGTTGGCGTCTGTGACCTTTTTTCCTTTACGCAATTCATTAATGGCTTTTGTAAGGGTGTCTGTATTTGCGCCTGCCTCTTTCAGCAATCGGGCAGTACTGTCGTTGCCTTGCAGGATGCCCAGCAAAATCAATTCGATGGAAATGAATTCATCTCCCATTTCGGCCATCGATTTTTTTGCCGAACTAAGTGCTTTGTTGGCGTCGTGGCCCAAATACTGCTTTTCCGAACCCTGTACTTTCGGGTATTTTTCAAGCTGAGCAGCCAGGTTTTTATGGAATGCCGGAACGTTTACACCCATTTTCTGGTACAAAAACTCCGTCAGCTTGGGGTCTGTTTCCCAAATTCCCTTTACAAGGTGTGCCGTATCTACAACCTGTTGATCGAGAGAAGCGGCAAGCTGGAGAGCCTTACTTACGGCTTCCTGTGCATTGATAGTAAATTGCTCGAAATTCATGCTCGTGTGATGTGTTTATTTTCATGAGGATTATATCAAATTTCCATCCAATGTAAAAACTGCGCCAAATTGGCATGATTGGCTTCCCCTGGGTGACATTTCGTCGGCCTGTAGTGTGTTTTCAACTTTCTTTCTGGCAAATTGTTAGGCAGGCTTACATCAGATCTTATGAAACCAGAAAAAGTACACGTTGGAAACAAGGTCCCTGCCTTCAGTGCAGTCACAGAGTCAGGAACCCTCTTTACCGAACAATCACTCGCAGGTAAAAAACACATCCTCTTCTTCTACCCGCAGGATGATACGCCTACATGCACCAAAGAAGCCTGTAATCTAAGGGATAACTATTCTTTTTTTGAACAGCAAGGCTATACTGTTTTGGGCATCAGTAAAGATACTGCCAAAAAGCACGAAAAGTTCATTCAGAAATATTCTCTTCCGTTCTCATTGATTGCAGACCCTGAGCTTTCCATGCTGAACGCATTTGGCTTCTTTGGTCCAAAAATATTTATGGGAAAAGAGGTCATGGGAACCTACCGCACGACCGTAATTACAGATGAACATGCGCAGATCACACACATTATTGACGATGTTGTGGCGGCTGACCATAGCGAGCAGATTCGAAAAGCCCTAGGCCTGTAATGGTGTCCTGACGCAGAGCAACAGACCCTTCTCTTTTGAGAGAGGGTTTGTAGTCGGGTTTTGCTTTGCTGTCAAATCAGTTCTCCGGTAGCTTTAGCGTATATGTTTTACCCGGCTTTACCGTCAGTTGCTTGCCTGTGAGCCAGGGGTTGTAATATTTTACTAATCTGTACGTCGTCTTGTTCTCCTGAGCAAAGTCCACGAGGCTGGGTATATCACTTTGAACAGACACGTCTCTCAGGTTGGCATGGGGCTTGTATCTGTGATCGTCTGCCAGAAAATAGCCGTAGTCCTGTGGGTTTCGGACGATATCCTTGATGGCCAGAATGCGAAATACATATCGCGAGGTTTCATCATTCAGGTGCATGTGGTAATAATTCGGCTCCTTTTGTTCTGCGACATACTTTGCAAAAGCGGTGGGGCCAATATTGTAGGCAGCTGCCGCATTTGTCCAGGTACCAAATCGTTTATGCAACTTTTTGATGTACAAACAAGCCGCCTGCGTTGACTTTTCAATATGGAGTCGCTCGTCAACTTCGTCAGTCACCTCCAAACCCATTTCTTTGGCAGCCGGACCCATAAACTGCCAGTAGCCTTTCGCATTGGCAGAAGAAGTCAGGTTGCGGAAACCACTCTCTGCAATAGCCAGGTATTTAAAATCCTCGGGAATGCCGTTTTCCTGCAGGACTTTTTCCACCTGAGGAAAGTACCTTGCGGACATTTTCAGATTTAGCAATGATGTGGACTGCAAATAGGCGTTTATGGACAACTCCCTGTCCAGTCTCTCTCGCGTATCTTCATTCATCAGGACAGGCTCTCCGGCAAATTCAAAGGATCTGTTTAAGTTGATCCCTGTTACATTCTGACGAAGATTGTTCAGCGTTTCATTTGCATTGGTACTGTATGTGTATGCAAGTAGCAACGTCATTGTGCCTGCCAGGCAAAAGATGCCCATCAAGACGTAAACCTGGTTTCTCGGTATTATTTTTTTGGGAATCATGGGAATTAAGCTTGTCTGGGTTTTTTATAAATCGGTACTGTGCTGCATGGCTCTCCAAACATGATGCTCTGCGCCACAGGTCTGAGTTTCATTGTAAGACTTGCATAGGCCTGCGCAGGGACTTGTTTTTGGCTGCACCCTTTTATAACGATGCGCTGCCCTTCATATTGCGAGACATCCATCCTTTCCAGGATAATTTTATAGCGGGAGGTAAGATATTCTTCCAGCGTGCCGTGAAAAACATCTTCTGCGATGGACGTCAGATTGCTTGCCACCAGCATGTATGCCCATAGTGGAATAATGGCATCTGTGGTACACTGGATGAGAACCACTTTGTTTTGAAAAGCAGCCCACTCTGTTTCAGTCAGTGCCAGCCTGAATTCCTTCTCTTTTAAAATCAGACCATGAAACAAATAGTCTTTCAAATCAAATATGACGACTTCTTCAGAGGGATAGTATTCTTCTAAATTCATCGTAATTATGCCGCTCTCTGCTACGCGGTTTACCAAAGGTGACAAATCCATATTCAAAGGTTATTCTTCCTCTGAAACAATGTTTTGTATCATAGGGTTTATTTCCTCAATGGGAGGGACTTCTCCAATTTGATTATCAACCGGGTCGATTTCTTTCAGGCGGGGCAGGTCGGCGATCGATTTCAGTCCAAAATAATCCGTAAATCTTGCCGACGTACTATAAAGCAGTGGTTTGCCCGGACCTTCACTACGTCCGGTAATTTCGATGAGCTCTTTTTCGAGCAACTTTTGTATTGTATAGTCGCTGTTGACTCCCCGAATGGATTCTATTTCTGTTTTCGTCACAGGTTGACGGTAAGCTATGATTGCGAGAGACTCCATTGCAGACCTGCTGAGCTTCCTGTGTGTGTTCTGCCTGAGATAGACGCCAATGGTGTTGTGGTATGCGCCTTTTGTCATGAAGCGATAGCCCCCTGACATTTCTACAAGTTCTATTGCA
>JAUMBK010000209.1:0-13595 GCA_032115795.1 Saprospiraceae bacterium
GCGGTAAAATCAGAAAGGAATGAACAAGTGGTGGCGTTGATTCGTTCCCTTTCAGATGCGCTTTTGCACTGCCAGCAGGGTAATGAAACGACATTTCCCTACTACGCATTCCTTAGCTGGAAGCATTACTGGCATGCCTGGGGGAACAGCCAGGCCTATGCCTTGCTTCTGGCATCCAAGGTCACAGGTGATGTAAAATACAGGGAAAGTGCGATCAAAGAAATAGATCATTTTTATCCATACCTCATAAAGCAGGGGCAAATACAGTCATTCTCTTTGATGGGTCTGCCAGATGGTAGTTTAGTGCCTGAGGAAATCAAAGAATTCCCTCAGATAAGCTATGGCTTGCGACCCACGATTTTTGCGGCAATGGAAGCCTATTCCATCACGAAAAAGCAACCATATCTGGACATGGCATTGCATCTCGCCGGCTGGTATTTTGGAAAAAATACAATGGGTAAAGCGATGTATGATCCAAAAACAGGCAGAACGTATGATGGCATTCAGAGCAGGACGGCGTTGAACAGGAATTCGGGAGCTGAGTCAACCATTGAATGCCTGTTGGCACTTCAAAAAATTGGAGGAACAAGCAAAGGAAGCCAAGGAATCAAAAAATTAGCGAGAAACGGTAGTTCAAAATAGGAGAAATATGGCGCAGCTCACTTTAGAAAATTTATCGAAAAAATTTGGCCAGCAGGAAGTCGTCCATGATTTTTCACTGACGGTAGAATCTGGTGAATTTATGGTTTTGGCCGGACCATCAGGATGCGGCAAATCAACTATACTCCGGATGATCGCAGGGCTAGAAGAATGTGATGAGGGTGCTATTTACCTGGGTGATAGGAAAATCAATGATGTTGCACCAAAGGACCGCGATATTGCCATCGTTTTTCAAAATTATGCCTTATACCCACACATGACTGCATACGAAAACATGGCGTTTGGTCTGAAAATCAGGAAAATGGATAAAAAAGAAATTCACGAACGTGTCCGTGAAGCAGCCTCCATTTTGGAAATCACGGAATTACTTGACAGAAAACCGGCAAAAATGTCTGGCGGACAGCGGCAAAGAGTAGCCATAGGCCGTGCCATTGTGCGCGAGCCCAAATTATTTTTATTTGACGAACCACTGAGTAACCTGGATGCCTCACTCCGCACACAAATGCGATACGAAATTGCCTCATTACACAAAAAATTAAAAACCACTGTCGTATATGTAACGCACGACCAGGTGGAAGCCATGACGCTGGCCGACAGAATCACGGTAATGAAAAAAGGAGAATGCCTGCAAACAGCGAGTCCAGCTGACATTTATCACTTCCCTCAGAATCAATTTGTTGCCGGCTTTATTGGTTCACCTGCAATGAACTTTATTGAAGGGGTCGTCATTCAAAAGGATGGAAAAACGCTTTTTCAGTCATCAGTGGAAGGCATTTCCTGGCCATTCAAAAGCATATCATCGCCTGAAAATTACATTGGCAAGAAGATGGTAGCAGGTATCCGTCCAGAGGATTTTAGTCTTATTGCGCCCGTATTCTGGTCTGATATTGTAGCGATCAGCAGCGATGTCACCCATGTTGAATGGCTTGGTTTTGATGGCATTTTGTATGCCAATGTAGGCACTCTTTCCTGGCGGATACGTATCCAAACCCATGACGGGCTTGAAATTCAGGGTCCCACAACCTGGTATATCGATCCTGGAAAGTGCCATTATTTTGACTTTACTTCAGGGATGGCCATAAAAAAAGGGTGACATTTGTCCAACGCCACTCTATGAAGAGGAACATATCCTGGAAGCGTTCTTAAGCCTCCACCAATAACGATTTGAGTATTTCACTGACAGATAAAGTACACCCACAAATGACTTCATCCGATGCACCGTAATACAGGGTGATTTCATCTCCGTCCACCAAATGGCCATTCGAAAAAATGACATTGCCAAAAAAGCCGGATTTCTCATACTCTGTTTCGGGCTCAATCAATGGTTGATCAGATCGGGCAAGTACTTCCGTTGGATTGTCGAGGTCAAGGAGAACTGCACCGAGGCAATAGCGGCTGTTTTCGTCAGCGCCATGATAAATTTCCAGCCACCCCTCCGAAGTTCGGATTGGAGCGGCACCGGCACCCACTCTGGCGCTATCCCACATGCCATTTCGTGTTTTCAGGATACAGGCATGTCCACCCCAGTGGTTCAGGTCAGGAGAGGAAGCAAGCCATATAAAATTCCCCCCAAGGTCAATTCCTGAAGGTCGGTGGAGGCAAAAATATTTCCCATTGATCGTCTCCTCAAACAGGGCGCAATCTTTATTATGGGGAGGAATGATCATTCCTTTTCGCTCAAAATGGGCCCAATCCCTGGTGGTCATCAGTCCTACCCCTACCCCATTTTCAGATACCTGCGTGTAGGTGAGATGGTATACACCGTCTATCAAACTCACACGACAGTCTTCAATGCCATACGTTTCAAGGGGGCCAGTACCGAAAATCATGGTATTCATCCCTTGTGGCTCATAAAAATGACGCCCATCCTCCGAGCAAACCAGCCGAAGGTGTGAGATGGTAGACAAATAGGTTTGTCCGCGAAATTTCACTAACCTAGAATCTGACAGGTCAAGATCTGCTTCGTCTTCCTGAAATTCTATGATTTCATACTTGCCTTGTTCGTCAAAAATGGGAAAAGAAACGATTCCCTTTTTCTGGGGAGGTCTTTCAGCGACACGGAGCAAAAGCCAGGTTTTGTTGTCAAACTGGAATACTCCGGGATTTAACACACATTCCACTACCCAATCCGGTTGGCTTGGTTTCAGGTCCTGGCTTTTAATAATTGGATTTTGAGAAAAACGATTGACCATAAAGCCAAATATTCACCTTTTATATATAAAAATCTGTTTATAAATTAATTAAATGTCAGACCGAAAGGCAGCCGGACAGTTGCCCGGCTGCTTTCATCACATGCTTGACGTTATTTTTTGACAAAAGGCACACTGCCCAGATTCAAATCTGAATTGCTAAATTGAATACTGTACATTCCCGCAGGAAAAGCAGAAACATCAAGGGTAATAAATCCTGATTGCAGGGCCTCTGCATTCATTTTTTGCTGGAAGAATTGCCTGCCTTGTGCATCAAATACCCTTACCATTGCCTGCTGCCCGCGTAAACCATGCTTGACAATGACTTCTTGCTGTACAGGGTTTGGATAAATGCCCTCAATAAAGGCAGCATTTCCTATCTCTTCCGTACTGGAAACGATGGAACCGTTTTGATACAACCTGGCAATTTCGGCTGCTGTCAGAGCACGGTTGTAAATTTTGACGTTATCCAGGGCTCCTATAAAATACTGGCCTCCTTCTATCGGATTGTTTCCAAAACACAGAGGAAAGGTCGTACTATTGAGCTTGCCAGGGGCTGGTTTCCGCTTGGTTTCTATTCCGTTGACATAAACGATATCGTCTGTTCCGTCATGTACCATCGTCACATACCACCAGAAACCTTTGACCATTTCATTTCCGTCGCCACTGTCCATGTCTGATATGAAGTTCGGAAACTGTGTATTGTTGCTGTTTGTAGTCCACACAATTTTCAGGTGTTGCGGAAGAGATATTTTCCATCGCTGGCTCCAGTGACCAAAATCAAGAATGTAGGCTTCTGCATCAGCGATATTGGTGCCATCCACCCGTATCCAGAAAGAAACGCTGGTAAAATCGGACAACAATTGCACCGCATTGGAGGCAAGCACTGAATCCTGCTGTCCATCAAATTTGATTGCCCTTCCTCCGTGCGCATGAGATGCATCGATAAATTCGGGGTTTCCACCGATGGCACCGTGGTTATTGTATGGAGTGGCATCGTTCGCGTTATTTTCGAAAGGATAATGGGCCACCAATCCAGGTTCGCCTGTATCAAGAGGCTCCGTCGTTTCCAGCGTCAACTCAGACAATGCAGAGACATTGCCCGCCATATCAAAGGCAGCCACTTCAAACGAATACAATGTGGATGATTCCAGGTCTTTGACCAATATGGATAATGTGGCTGCACTCAGGCTATCATATAATTCACCATCCACATACACAATATACCCCTCAACTCTTCTGTCGTCAGTGGATTCATCCCAGGAAAGCAGCACTGAAGAAAAACTGGGAGATCCTTTCAGGTTGCCTGGAGCGGTAGGTGCTGTAGTGTCAGGTGATTCATCAGGTCCTGTGGTCACTTTCAATGTGGAAGGAAGTGACTCATTTCCCGCAGCATCCAGCGCTGTCACACCAAAAACATAATCCGTCAGAGGTGTCAATCCTCCAAAATACGCAGAATTCTGACTTACCGTTGCGGCCAGAGTACCATCAATGTACACATTGTACTCTGTGACGCCTATGTTGTCATTGGCTGGATTCCATCGGAGATCCACGTTATTGAAAATGACTGACGCAGCCAGACCCATCGGAGCATCAGGTGCTTCTGTATCATCTGAGGGAGCCGCTGTGGATTGTGCTGTGAAAAGCGCCGCAATTTCAGCATCCGTCAAGGCAACATTATAAATTTGGACTTCATCGATAAGGCCATCAAACCAATTCCCACCGTCGATAGGATTATATCCAATACCCAAAATATGGGTTGTATTGTTGAGCGTACCTGCTACATTCTTTTCTGCCACTTTGGCTCCATTGAAATAAATCAGGTCCTTACTGCCATTATGAACCATAACGACATGTGTCCATTGGTTCAAAGTGAGTGGAGTACCTGAATCCATATCTGAAATGCCATTGGAATGGTTGGTAGTCCAGACCGGCTTCCCATGTGAAGGGAGGGATATTTTCCATCGCTCCTGCCAGCCTCCGTGTGACAGAAGGAATGACTCACCATTGGCAGCAAATGATTTTGGGTTGACCCAATAACTGACTGTAGCCAAAGGAGAGTTTAGCTGTGGAGAATTTGCCGCTTTGACCTCTGTAGACTTGCCATCAAAGGAAGCTGCCATATTTGACTTCTCAAATCTGTCTTTGCCTGGTCGCAATCCGGCAGAATGGTTATTGTAATCTGTTGCATCCCATCCGTTGCCTTCGAATGGATAATACGCTACAAGTCCATCGACCTGCTGTGGTGTCGCCTTCTGGTCCTTGTAGAGCGCATCCACTTCTGCAGGTGTAAGCGCTTTATTGTAAATCATCACATCATCAATGGCACCGTCAAAATAACTTCCCTTATCAATGGGGTCATAGCCAATACCTAATGGGAAAGTCGTTTTGTCAAGTGCACCTGAAACGTTCTTTGCATTTGCCTTCTGGCCATTGAGATAAATGATATCCTGGGTACCATCATGAACCATCACTACATGGGTCCATGCATTGAGCGCCAATGGACTTCCTGAATCCATGTCGCTGCAGCATGCACCCCCGGCATGCGTGGTAAAGACGGGCTTGCCATGGGAAGGCAGCGAGATTTTCCACCTTTGTTGCCAGCCACCATTGGAAAGCAGATATGCTTCACCTGAGGCAGGAAAAGTGGTAGGGTTGGCCCAAAAACTAATGGTTGTAAAATCAGACTGCAATGCGGGAGACGCATCGGCTGTCACTGTACCTCCAAGTGCATTGGATGCCCATCCATGCCTGTTAGCTACTGCCTTTGCATCCTGACCAAGAGCACCATTGTTGGCAAACTGGCTGTCATCCTGGCCATTTCCGTTAAGTGAATACACTGCCACCAAACTTTCGCTTGTGCCGGGAAAGGCAGATTGGGCAGCATATAAGGCAGCAATCTCGCTTTCATTCAGGGCATAATTCAATATGGTTACTTCGTCCATGGCGCCATCAAAATATCCTCCGCCATCAATGGGATTCCACCCTATTCCCAATGGATATTGTGTGGGATCAAGATTGCCGGCAACTGCTTTTTCATTTGCTTTCAACCCATTCAAATAGATAATATCCTTACTTCCATCGTGGACCATAGCCACGTGTGTCCATTTATTGAGTGACAGCGGTGTTCCTGAGTCCATGTCACTACAGCAAGCTCCTCCTGAGTGTGTGGTAAATACCGGCTTGCCGTGCGAAGGCATGGATATTTTCCAGCGTTCCTGCCAGCCGCCATGAGACAAAAGATACACTTCTCCTGAACCAGGAAAGCTTCTTGGCATTACCCAAAAACCGATGGTCGTTTTGCCGCTGTTCAGATGGCTGCTTGCGCTTGCGGTAATTTCAGTACTTGAACCATTGCAGCGGACCGCACTTTTACCGTAGCCAAACCTGTCTGTTTCATACGTTGCATTGACAGCGCTGGCATGATTGGAAAATGAAGAATTATCTGCGCTACTGCCATTAAAACTGTAAGACGCTACTTCAGAATCCATAAAAGTGGGAGCCTCATTCTGGCTTGCATACAGAGAGGCTATCTGCGATTCTGTCAACGCCTCACCAAAAAGCATCACCTCATCGAGAGAGCCATTGAAGAAATAATTCTTGTCGATAGGATCAAAACCAATACCGAAAGGATACTGCGTAGGGTCAAGTGCACCATTGACAGATTTTTCATTGGCCTTAACCCCGTTTACATAAATGATGTTCTTTGTCCCATCGTGCACCATCGCCATGTGTGTCCACTGACCTATTGCCAATGGCTTGCCGGAATCCATGTCACTGCAGCAAGCGCCACCCGCGTGCGTGGTAAATACGGGCTTGCCATGGGAGGGAAGGGAAATTTTCCACCGTTCCTGCCATCCTCCATGTGAGAAAACATAGACCTCTCCCTGGCCGGGCAATTCTTTGACATTGACCCAAAAACTGAGTGTCATCGATGGTGTATTGAAAGCAGGCAAGCCTGATGCCGTGAGCGAACTTTGTTTTCCATCAAAAAACAAAGCACTATTGGCAATGCCAAACCTGTCAGCCACCGGAATTGCACCATTGGCGCGGGCATGATTGGCAGTAGGAGAACTATCTTTTGTGTTTCCGGTAAAGCTGTATTGCACCAACGGTGTTTGCGCGATACCCTCTCCTACTAAAAGGGTAACCAGCATTACGAAATAAATGTGTACAAAATGTCTCATCTTACGAATGGTTAAATGTGAATAAAGCGATTTGTTAATTGGCTGCAATCAAGATGCATTTTTCTTAAAATCAATTGATTATAAACGTTGGCATTCCAACATTGTCAAAGATTTATTATATTGACTCCCATAAGGTCTTGGTTCACAATGCGTGGAATGTGATGCAACACCCGGTGAAAAAGCTACATTTTCAAAAAACGGTATGTCCTGGACTGATTGCCGCCCGACACCGTTAAGGTATAGATGCCTGCAATCAATCTCTCTAAATCAAAGTACAATACATTGCCTTCCTGTAGGATACCCGCATCCAATACCCGGCCATCCATGCTTCCAAGCCTGATCACATACGTTCCCCGATGCCCTTCATTCAACTCTACCAAAACACTACCTGCAGATTGGTGCCAGTTGACCGGCTTCTCTACATCTGCCACAACATCGTGGACATGACTGTTGGTTCCTTCCAGAAACTGCGCTTGAACCTGCATAGGCGTCATGGCATAATTGTACAGCGAAACTTCATCCAGGGTGCCTTTAAAGTTGTACGTTGTATTGTCGGGAAGCATCTGACCCATCAAAAATGGAAATGTTGTTTTTTTCAATGCACCGGTCATTTGCTTAAAACTCTGCATCTCTCCATTCACATATACGACCATCAACGCACCGTCATAAGTAGCTGTTAGGTGATAGTATTTGTCAATATTCAGTTTTACCGCCGCGTCCAGGTCAGTGATGCCATTTGCCGTGTTGACAGTCCACCTGAGGAAACCTTCGGGCGTAATGGACAACTTCCAGCGATTTTGCCAACTGCCGTGCGAAAGTAGAAAGGTTTCCCTCTCTGGCAATGCCTGTGGCTTTACCCATGTAGTGACAGTAATGGCAAGTTCGTTATTCAGCAGCGGACTATTGGCCACCTGAATGGACTGCGCTCCTCCATTAAAATAATATGCTTCCTGGCTTTTCCCAAAACGATCTGCTGTCATAACAACTCCTTTGGGCGTTCCATGTAAATTGTTGCCACTATTGTCAAGGGCATTCCCCTGAAATGGATAGAGCGCAATTCGTTGTACCGGAAAAGGATCAAATTGATACACAAGCCAGAAGGACGATGCCATCACGGATGCTCCGAAACTGTCTGTCACCTTTACATCAATTCTGTAAATGCCTTCCTTCGCCGGGGCAATCCATTCTACCTGTTTGCCGCCACCGGAAATGGTGCCTCCCTGCGCATTCCATTGATACGTCAGGCTATCTCCATCCACATCTGTTGCATCGCAAAAAACGGAAAGTACCCCTCCTGGGATGGTGTATTTCTGAGGTGCATGTATACCTAAAATTTGCGGGCCTGTATTTATTTTCGGCACCACCTCGATAATCACAGAATCTGCCACTTCCTGTAAAAGCTGGTCGATAACCCTGCATCTGACAATGACCTGGCCAGGCTGAGCCGGGCATTGCAGGACAACTGTGCTGCCTTCACCCTGAATGGTCCCCTTGTCTGCTGACCAAACGTAATTCAGTACAGGCGAATCAGGGTCCACCGCAGTACAAAACAGCTTGACCTGCTTTGAAAATTCAATCGGGTTTTTCTCAACCGCAAGACTTTTAATGCGTGGGGCATGGCTAAAAAACTGTTGCTTCTGGTTGTAATCGACCACCACCTCATCGACCAGCATGGCATTCTTCTGATATCGGATTTGCCCTTTTTCAGGGCAAAGGACTACGATTGCCGCTTGTTTTGCAGGGACAGTGATTTCCACTTGGCCAGAGACACTCTTGTGACTAAATGTTTCTGACATCATATTGTAAATATCTACCGGAACATTTCCCACTTCCAGAATTATTTTTTTTTCTGCATCATACGGATTATAATACAAGTAACTTGGGTAGCATTTATTTTTAAAAAAATCTGTTCTCAATAAATCCAGGCGAAGGATTTTATCCACATTCGTTTTCTCAATGATGGAACCTAAATACCCTATGGATGATGTTCCGTACAGCGCCAGGTTTGTGGCTGCCCATCCGCCCTTTTTTGCATCCCCTGTTGAAAAGGGAGAAAGTCCCTGCCAAACCTGACGAAGGGCTTCATAGCCGATGACCTGGTCTTTGTCATAAACAATAGACCAGGCGGCCGCATCCTGTTTTGCTTCGGGAAGAAATCCCGGATAAAAAAACCGGTTTGCATTGGCAAGATTGAGTACCCATTTTCCAATGGCCGCTGCAAAACGCTTGTCATACCGAACCATTGGAACAAGACAGGCCGCCTGATGCAAGCCGTTCATCTGAAAAGCGTAATCATTACCGGTATCATTCGCCTCTCCTATCAGGCCTGAGACTTGCACGCCTCCCCATGTCCCCACAATCGAGCCCCAACCTCGTAGGCTTCCACGGTCAAAACACCAGTTGACCATCTTCTCTACATTGTATTTTGTGCCCAATTCAGCATTCATCCGGGCTGCAGTCAGTACACCATAAGGCAACTGCAGCTCATACGACGGATTACTGGACCACTTGTCCAGGAATTCCATGCTCCATTCTGCTGCGCGCAAATATTTTTTTTCGCCAGTATGCTGAAATGACCTGTATAAAAGCCAGGCAAAGGCACCCGCCGCCTCCGGTTCGGGAACTCCGGTTGGATTGGGCTGGTTTGTGGCAAATTTCCAGCCCCGGTAATTCATAAACGCGGGCGACCAGGGTGTATCTGAGCCACCCATTGCCATGACGGCAGCAGAAAATTTATCTGCAATTTGAGCAAACTGCCGCTCTCCCTCCGCATTGATTCCTCCATACAAATCATGCAGCTGATAGAAATAGATGTTGGGCATGACATCATACCACCAATCCTGACCTGAACTGGAAACTGCATTATTGAGGTAGATGCCTTCCCCATTCGTCAGGTTATAAAAATCCTGTGACATGGTTATCCAGTTTCTCCCAAACTGGGCCGTTTTGTCAATGCCAAGCAAACTGGCGCCAACCAGTGAAGGCAGGACATTGATTGCTTCATTGCCAGCGGGAGAATTGGTCCCAACATACGTATGTATCCGAAAAGTGGGATTCTGAGGATAATTGATGCCTTTGGGCTGGATCGTGGTGAAGGGCAGGTGTTGCCCGCTTTTTGACAAATCATAGACAAACGAATCATACTTCATCGAGACTTTTTTCCAGTCGCGCATCAAATACGGAGAAGGCTGGTCCGGCATTTTCGCTATCCGGGGCACTGACAACTGTCCCTGTTGTGCTATCATACATCTACTGAGCAGCAGCCCGCAGGTGATCATGGATATAATTATGACAAATGACGCTTTCATAAGCAATTTAGTCAAGCAAATATCTTTTTTATTACAATACAAATCTGATACTTTGCTGTAATAAATTAATATTATAATCCAATTCAAGGCCACTATATTTCTCAAATTACCACACGCAGCGGAATCGCACTATGGGTCTTTTTTTATCAGCTCTACGATGCAACACTTTTGTTTTCGTGTATCACCGGCAGAAACGAATGCCAGAAATCTGTTCAATACCCTGGATTTTGTACCAGCGAAGGGTTTAGATCCAGTTCCGTTTGTGGCAGGGGAAAGACTTCGTGCTTCCCCTTCTGAAATCCTGGCAGCACATCTGCTGCAATACCCCATCGCACAAGGTCAAAAAAACGGTGCATCTCAAAACCAAGCTCCACGCGTCTCTCGCGTCTGATGATATTCCGAATTTCCTCCTGCGACGTCGTGGTAATTTTGGGCAATGTGGTGGCTGGATTAACTGACTGTGCGCGAGCACGGCCCCGAACCGCTTCCAGAGGCAGCTGTGCCTCTGCAGTTCTGCCAAGTTCATTGAGCGCTTCCGCCTCCCACAGAAGCACATCAGCATACCTGATCACTGCATAATTCATATCTCCGTCCGCCGGCTGTGTCACTGACGAAGTATCCTGCAAGAATTTTCTTGGGCTATACTTTGTTGTTGAAAACGAATTCTTGTAAACAGCTCCAAAATACGGCTCGTCTTTCGATGCCACGGAAAACTTTCGACGAGGATCACCTGCCTCAAAACTTAACACAAATTCCTCGCGGACTTCGGCAAAGCCATACCCCAACAGCTTACGAGACATCCACCACTGGTTGAGTGCATTGCCTACGCCCAGCTGCAGATTGGCATGCTGTATTTCAAATACAGATTCATTGTTATTTTCTGATTCCTTTTTAAAATTTGCAGCATAATCCGCCATCAGGCTATAAGCCCCCAAACTTTTTACTTTCTCTATATATGCCAGGCATAAACCAAACTGGCGGTCATACAGACACACTTTTGCTGCGAGGGCAAACGCAGCCCCTTTGGTTGCCCTGCCACTATCCACACTGCTCCACACAGTGGGAAGCAAGCCACCGGCCTGATCGCAATCTGCAATCATCTGGGCTACGATTTTTTCACGGGAAGTGCGGGGAACCTTCAAAGCATCGGGAGGCAACACCGTTAGCAGCATGGGCACTTCACCAAACACCTGCATCAGCTGGAAATAATAAAAAGACCGGAGAAACAGTGCCTGTCCTTTAATTTTGTTTCTTGCCTGATCAGACAAATTTACCTTGTCTACATTGTCCAGCACCAAATTCGTCTGCGTCACTCCCTCGTATTGAAGCTTCCAGAAACTATTGAACTCTTCCGTTCTTGGTGTATAGGTAAACGCATCCATTTCCACCAATCCCGGCCTGGACCCGTCGCCCCCGGTGATGGCTTCATCCGAAGTGATCACGCTGAACGCCCAGAAAAAATTATTATTTCTGTTACTGAAAAGCAGTGGTCTGTAAGCAGCATTCAATGCTTGCGTCAGGTCTGCTTCTGACTGGAAATAAGAACCGGCATCCAGTGTGGCAATAGGGTCTCTGTCCAGAATTCCCTGGCATGCCTGCATCATCAGAATTCCTCCCAACAGAAGGATTGATTTTATTGATTTCATAACTGACAGCTATATGTATTAAAACTCCGTATTGAATCCAAATGTCCAGGTTCGTGGTGCCGGAACAGTACCCCAGTCTATGCCGACGCTGAGGTCTGAGGATAGGCCCAAACCTCTGGAATCATTGGCGTTGGCCTGAATTTCGGGATCAAGCCCGGAGTATCTGGTCAGCGTAATGGCGTTCTGAACCGAAAAATATATTCGCGCACTACTCAATTTGTCCCATCCTAAAACAGGGGCCAGATTGTAACCGAGGGTGATGTTCCGAAGTCGGAAATAGGATCCGTCTTCCAAAAATCTTGTCGAAATGCGCCTGTTTCCATTCCTGTCATCGACATTCACGCGCGGAATATTGGCGGATGTATTTTCGGGTGTCCACCGATGAAGGATGTCACTGTACGAGTTAAATCCCCTTAACTGCGCTTCGTAGGCAAAGTTGCCATAAAGGAAGTATACATCATTGCCCTGGATACCCTGTCCGAGCATGGAAAAATCGAGATTTTTCCAATTGAATGTACACTGCATGCCATAAGTGAAATCCGGAAACGGACTCCCCACGTGGGCTCTGTCTTTATCATCAATTTTATTATCCCCATTCAAATCGCTGAATTTCACATCCCCCGGCCGGGTAAATGTCGACTGAAAGGGGCTTTGGTCAATCTCCTCCTGTGTCTGAAAAATACCAGCCATATCATACAGGAAAAACGATCCTACAGGGTATCCTGGTTCTGTTTTGGTGATCGGTCCGTCAGACAGTCCGAATCCTCCGGGAATGGGTTCACTATCTGCAATCGATAACACCGTGTTTTTGATCGCGGAAATATTAGCCCCTACTGACCAAGAAACTTCCCCAATTCTGCCTTTGAGCTGTGCACTTATTTCAATACCTTTGTTTTCCACAGATGCCGCATTGACAAAGGGCGGTCTTGTGCTACCCCCTGCCTGAGGTACAGGCACGCGCACCAAAATATCATCGGTCACTTTTTTGAACAAGTCAGCACTGAACGACAGCCGGTCTTTCAGGAAGCTGATGTCTATACCCACGTTTGACTGGGTACTTGTTTCCCACCGGATGTTTTTGTTGCCTGTTTCCACAACGGATGACCCTGTGACGATTTTATCACCAAACACATACACGTATTCTCCGGTGTTCACTAGCGAACTAAACGGGTAAATACCAATTTCCTGGTTACCCAACCGCCCCCAGCTGGCTCGAAACTTTAACGCCGAAACTGCCTCTACGTTTTTGAAGAATGGTTCGTGAGACAGATTCCATGCCGCAGAAAAGGAAGGGAAGGTAGCCCATCTGTTGTTATCGCCAAACCGGCTTGAGCCATCACGCCTGACAGAAGCGCTGAGCACGTATCTCTGGTCAAAAGCATACGTTGCCTGGCCAAAGTACGAAAGCAGCGACCATTCAGTTGCAATGCCGGAAGCACCGATATTTTTGATGTCAGCCGCCACACTGGCGTTGATATATCTGAAAAGAGGATCTGTTTTCCTGAAATTATTGGCAGAGGCACCAAGGTAATCGGTGTGATTGACAATGGCTTCCATTCCTGCAATAGCGGTAATTTTATGTTTTCCAAATGTCCTGTCGATATC
>JAUMBK010000210.1:0-2200 GCA_032115795.1 Saprospiraceae bacterium
TATTCATGTCTCCGTTGAATGTCCACATAAATTGGTTTCCAGGAACGGGCAGGGTATTGTATTCTGCCTATCATCCGGGTAAATACCTGGCCGCCTGGCACCCAAAAGCAGCGGTTGAAAATGAACGAACCACGGTTTGTCAGGAAATCAATGGGCAGAAAGTCCTGATCAGGCAGGTAGCAGGAGCATTGGCAAGGCGCATCGTATGTTATGCCAACGAAGGCATGGCAGGCCAGCAAGGCGAGGAAATGGGCTTTATCAAATTTGGTTCGAGGGTCGACCTCTATTTGCCGCTGGATGCCAGCATCCAAGTCTCTCTGCAGGAAAAAGTGACAGGAAACAGGTCTGTCATTGCGTCAATGCCCGCAAAATAAAAGAATGATCTCCTTCCTCTTCGGGTGATTTGGCAGATCAGTCGATGCCGAGTGCTTTGTGTGTTTGCATGCTGAAATGCCACTTCGGATGGGCAAGGCAATAGTCAATGGCTTGTCTGGTATGCTGAGCCACATTGTGGTTGTCCAGTGGTTGAAGATAAAAGTGCGCAAAAGCAAGTGAGACAAAATCTTCAGGACGATTTTCTTCCTGTGGGAATACCAGCTTTAATTCATCACCCTGGGTCACAATCACTTCCGCATGTGCTTTGGGGCTGACGCAAACCCAGTCAAGCCCATCCGGGAGTGCAACGGTACCGTTGGTTTCGATGGCAATTAAAAAACCGGCTTCATGGAAGGCATCTACCAGGATTTGGTCAAGCTGCAATGCGGGCTCGCCCCCAGTGCAAACGACAAAAACGGGCCTCGTTTTGTCAGGCCATAAGGATTGTATTTTTTCGGTCAATGTGGCTGCTGTATATCTTCCCCCATTCTGACCATCCGTGCCCCAAAAATCGGTATCGCAAAATGTGCATATTGCCTTAGCTCTGTCTTCTTCCCTGCCACTCCATAGATTACAACCGGTAAAGCGGCAGAAAATGGCTGGTCTTCCGGCATGGAAGCCTTCTCCCTGCAGCGTATAATATATCTCCTTGATTTTATACATGTTCCTGAGGTATGATTGCTGTCATTTCGATTTCCACCAACAAGTCGGGGTGAATCAATGCCTGCACAGCGAGCATGGTGCTCACCGGTTTTATCTCGCGAAAGAACGCACCATGGGCTCTGCCTGCCTCTTCCCAAAACTTTATGTCGGCAAGGTAGATCCGTGTTCTGACTACATCCTGAAGCTGCCCCCCAAGGGATTCCATCGCTTTGGTCATTTTTTGAAGAATAAAGGTCGTCTGGCCAAACACATCACCCGGACATTGAATCTGGATTCCATCCATGGCTGTCGTTCCAGCAATTTCAATGACATTGCCCACCCTGATTGCCCGGCTGTATCCTACCTGATCCTCCCATATGGTCCCTGAACTGACTTTTGTTCTATGATTCATGCCAACGAATTTATGAATGAAGCGAGTGAAAATAGGCGGCGACATCGGCCAGGCTTGCCATTTTGCAATCCGGAATCGAATCAGCCAATGCAAACCGATTGTCAGGCTTATCACCGACCAGGATTGTTTTCATTCCCAACCTGTTGCCAAAAGCGATATCTGAATCAGAATCGCCCACCATGAGTGATTTTGACAGACGTATTTCAGGAAAATCCTTTACGGCTTCCAGAGCCATACCCGGGTTTGGTTTACGGCAAAACGGTTCGGAAGCCGCAGTATACGGACAATAATATATTTCATCGATGTCCCCCCCATGGTACCGGATGTACTCCATCATCAATTCATGAATCTGTGTGAGTTGTTCGTGCGTCATCAGGCCCTTTTCTATCCCTGCCTGGTTTGTGACTACTATAATGCGTCCAAATAAACCGGAAAGCAGGCCCAGGGCCTCCAAAACGCCTGGTAAAAATGAAAATGAATCCCATTCCCTGACATAATCTCCGGGCAAACGCTCATTAATGACACCATCCCTGTCTAAAAACAGTGTCCATTCAGGTGAAATCTGAAAGGTAGGCCAGCTGAACGGAATTAAAACACCCATGATTGATCCCTTTTCCGGGCTGATTTCTCTGCCAGGATGTGTTTATGATGCAAATCCCAACTTGGCCTGCAACCCTTTGTTCAGTTCCTCTAAAAACTCTTCCGTGTAGAGATAATGTTCGCCGTGGGTGACTTTATTGCCGTGAATGATTACGGCAAGGTCTTTAGTCA
>JAUMBK010000211.1:0-2357 GCA_032115795.1 Saprospiraceae bacterium
ATCTTGCTGACCTTGATGCAAAAAAAAGAGAAGAAGCGATACAAAATCATTACAAATGGGTCGATGCGGCTGCCTATCTGGGTTGCCACTCCATTCGTGTCAATGCGCATGGTGAAGGAAGTACCGAGGAAGTAGCCATCGCTGCGGTGGACGGTCTGTCCCGTTTGGCAGCGTATGCCGCAACAAAAAACATCAATGTCATCGTCGAAAACCATGGCGGCCATTCTTCCAATGGACAGTGGCTCTCAGGTGTGATGAAAAATGTCAATAAAGCCAACTGTGGCACACTGCCCGACTTCGGCAACTTCTGCCTGAAATACGGTAAAAACGGTTGTGACGATGAATATGACCGATACAAGGGTGTAGCAGAACTGATGCCTTTTGCCAAAGCCGTCAGTGCTAAATCCCATGATTTTGATGCAAAAGGCAACGAAATCCATACGGATTATACCCGCATGATGGATATCGTGCTCCAAGCAGGATACCGTGGTTTCGTAGGCGTGGAATATGAAGGCCAGATTGCCGGTGAGGAAGAAGGGATCGCAGCCACCAAGGCACTGATTGAAAAAGTACTCACAGCAAAAAAATAGTATAAAAAGCGGCTTCGGTCGCTTTTTTTTTAATAAATCAAGGACGTCACTGATGCTGGCCCGGTGATGTGATTGGCCGCCTCAAATGCAAGGAGCGGGCCCATACTTGCGCCTTTGGTACCAAGCCCATTGAACAAAAACATACCCTTGTAGAGATCATGCGCCAGCAATACCGGCCGACGACGCTGCATGGTAGGCCGGATGGCAGCCTTGTGATCCAATATCGTGAATGGGATTTTCAAAATTCGTTTTAGCTCCTGCTCAAGATGGCGCCTGCCTTCTGCCGTGGGCAGGCAGTCTGGCGTATTCCATGCGTAGCCGCCACCGACCCATATTGCCCCTGAAGGCAAAGGAACCAGAAAGATGCCGTCCTTATACATTTTGTCAGGCAACGGATGGTCCAGCTCAATCGTAAGCGCCTCTCCTTTGGTTGGTGCGAGGCCAGCAGCTGGAAAAAATGGATTGGACTGGGCCTGATACCCTTCGCAAAAGATAATTCGTTGTGCGGCTATCCCTCTGTACTGGAATCCATTCCCATCAATCTCTAAAGCAGTATAATCAAACATTGCTTCAACCAAAACGCCTTGTTGCTTCCAACGTGAGGCATATTCAGTAATGATGGTTGGCATAAACACCTGAAATGTGCCCGTGAGTTCGCCATAGCTGAATGCAGGACGAACAATGTCTTTGTACCCAGACAAGGAGTAGGTGTCGAGCATATACTGGCTTACCAACGGGTCTGCAGTACGTGCGTGCCAGGAATTTTCCTCTTCAACCGACGTAATTGAACGGAGGATATGAGACATCCGGTGCACAGGTACACCTAATTCCTCTTCAATGGCGGCGTAATCATCCAGCGCAAAGGGAATGAACTCGTGGACTCGCCAGCTACGGACAAAATTTCTACCAGTAATGGGATTAACAATGCCGGCGGCGACCATCGAGGATGCCTGGGCATGGCCTGCGTCAAAGATGCGCACACTCAGGCCTTTCCTGAGGAGCTGCCGTGCAAGTAAGGTCCCTGCGATGCCCTGCCCTACTATGATGCAATCAACCCTGGCCATGATGGTTACTGTTTGAGAGTGATTGCCGGTCTTTGACAGGCAGTGCGGAAACAACCAGCTGGTAAGAATGATCAATGAGGGATTTAACCAGTTTTACGGGCAGGCCCCCTTCCAGGTGGATTGTATTCCAGTGGGTTTTGTTCATGTGATAGCCAGGTTGAATGTCCTGCCACTCTTCACGCAGCTGTTGGGCCCACTCCGGATCACACTTTAGGTTAGCGGAGAGCGCTTCAGCATCCAGTGAAAAAAGAGCAAACATTTTACCACAAACTTTGACGACTAGCGTGTCGGGACCAAAGGGGTATGTTTCTGCAGCTCCCTCTTTACTGAGGCAATATTCGATAAATTCTTCTGGTTGCATTGTATCTTCGGCACCGTCAAAAGAGATGCCCCATAACTTCCTCTTTTGTCTTCAAATAGGAGGCATTGTCAGCGTTGGATGGGATGACGAGTGGAACCCTGCCGACAAGATGGAGAGGTGAGTGATCGATGGCAGCCATTTTTTCCGGGTTGTTAGTTAGCAACTGGATGGAGGAAACGCCCAGGTCTTCTAAGATATGGATGGCAACTCCGAAGTCTCTTTCATCAGGCTGGAATCCGAGGTGGATATTTGCCTGGATTGTATCCAGGCCCTGGTCCTGGAGCTTGTATGCCTCCATTTTGTTGATGAGCCCGATGCCACGACCTTCCTGACGAAGATAAA
>JAUMBK010000212.1:0-9862 GCA_032115795.1 Saprospiraceae bacterium
TATGTCTGTATAAGCATTATTATTGAACTTTTTTTGCCACTTTATAATGGTACCTGAATATTCAGATAGGGTTAAGGTACCTGTGCTGTTGCCTAAGGTAATCATACTATTAGTGCCATTGACTATTCCCGCATAACCCACATAGATATTCCCAGTATTGATATTACTTGTACAGCTCCCTGTCGGTGTAATAGTATATTTATATACGCCTGTTGATGTTGGGGAACCGCTTATGGTAACATCTCCATTAGAATAAGAGCCCGTTACCCCTGGAGGTAAACCACTAAAAGTTGCACCATAAGCTCCAGCAATAGAATATGTGATATTGGTAATGGCTACTCCTGTACATGGTACTGTTTGTCTATCAGTACCTAAAGCTGATGTAAGCAACGATGAACAAGTCCAACTAATGATTACACGACCATCACCCCCGTTACCGGCTTGATCGGTTAAATCACCTCCTTCACCACCACCACCACCACCAGGTTGAGCACCTGAAAAACCACTTTGATCATTGTTTCCTCCATTACCTCCGCTACCTCCACCATTCTGTCCAACCCCTCCAATACCTCCTGTTGCTGTTGAATTTGCAATTCCAGCTGCTCCTATACCACCACTATGTCCACTAGCTCCACCTCCAGCACCACCATTATCATTTGAATCAGCAGCTGTGCCACCCGCTCCGCCAGCCGAATTAATATCACCTGTATTTCCCGCTGTACCACCAGCAGCTCCAGTTCTAGAGTTTGTCGCAGAACTTCCACCATTTGCGGTTACTACACTAAAAGAAGATTGTCCACCGGCAGTTCCACCTGCGCCATCCAAGGATCCTTGTCCTCCTCCACCTACTGTAACAGTTGAACTTGTGCCAGCTGTTACTGAGACACTATTTTTTTGCGTAAAAGCTCCTCCTCCTCCTCCTCCTCCTGGCTTTGAGCCATTTCTTGATCCACCGCCACCGCCGCCGCCCCATAGTTCAGCCTTTACAGAAGTTACTTTATGGGGTACAGTAAATGTACCTGAAGTATTAAAAGTCTGGGAGTGAGTGGTTTGAGCAAATATACTCTTACTATGAATGATGATAAAACATAAAGCGATACCACAGGCTTTTAAAGCAAGTGATTTCTGTATTATGTTTATATTAATATTCATTTCTTAATGAGATCTACTTATTTAAAAAATGGTATATGATTTTCTCTTTCTCGCTTGATGATTGCTCCTAACGCCGTTTCCCTCCAACTCTCGTTAGAATACTGATTCCATAATTCAAATATGGGCCTGTCATCTGTCAATACTACCGCATCATCCAGGTCAACCGGAAGATCTGTTACCAAATTTTCATACTTGTGTGGCATGTATCTACAACAAGGATTCATATATTCTTCCTTCACGTTATGAAAATCAATATCTACCAATGAGGCAATAAAATGAATATCACCATTACCATCATTCTTTCTTTGAAAATATTGTACCTTAAAACCTGCTTCCTTCAATGTTTTATATAAAGATCTGGAGGCTCTTCCGTAAAGCCCTGCAAAATACCCCTGGTTGTTTATAAGCAACAATCCATTATCTCGCAGAAGTGTTTTGACCTTCGATAATGTTTCGATGGTAAACATATGATGAGGTTGGACCTCTCCATTCAGGACATCAATGACTATAAGGTCATATTTCTTAGTACATTGATTGATGTAGTGGCGGCCATCATCCACAATGATATGCGTTCCCTGGGGTTCGAATCCGAAGTATTTTTCAGCCAACTTAGGGACTCGTTCATCCATCTCCACAATATCCATTTTGAAACCTTGTTCTTTGCATTCCATAGCTATGCTGCCGCCACCCAAGCCGATAAGCAATGCATCCTTCTTATAAGGCAAAATACTGGCTAATGTAGCCAACCTATGCGGGTAATTCCATTCAGAGAAGGGTACAAATTTTTCATCCACCCATGATTGGGCTACATGGTTGATAAACAAATGCCTGTAGGTCTTACCGCTTTCTGGATCGGGATTTTGCAAGACAGACAACTGACCTAACAGCCCTTCGCTACGGTATAAATATTGTAACTTCAAGGCAGGGTCAGTAAAATTACGATCAGCAGCAAATAAGCCTAAAAACGTAAAGATGAATGGAGCCGTAGCAATGACCCGGTTTTGTTTGTAAATACCACCAACAATTAATGTGTTTAAAAATAAAAATCCAGCCGTAAGGTACATCGTCTTCTTAATCCCCCATTCAGGCAATAAGTAGAATCCAACAATCAGTGTCATAAAAATGCCTCCCATTGTCGAGATGGCATAAACAGAACCGGATGATTTACCTGTATTTTGTACACTGTCATTGGTCAGTTGGATAATTGTAGGCGATACCATTCCTAAAGATATTAATATCGGCCCCATACAAATCATAGCCATAATCAAGGATCCTGCCCTGACTCCAAAATCCATAGTTTGCGGCGCCAGTTTCAGTCCCAAAATGGGCATTATTGCTGTGAAAAGTGAGGCTGCCAATAGCTCCCAAAATAAAAGACGATTTGTCTGATACTTTGACGTGGCCCACCCTCCAAAGTAGTACCCTAAGGTAAGCCCTCCCAAAGTCACTGCCAGTACTGATGCCCATACATATAAAGACGTCCCATAAAACGGCGCAATCATCTTTGCTCCCGCCAGCTCCACAGCCATGACCGCCCCTCCTTCTATAAAGGCAACGGCCAGCAGCAAACGGCGAACCGTGAGCGCGATGGTCGGGCTTTCCGGAAGTGATGTCGGTCTATGCGTTTTGTCTGCCAAAATGGTCAAACGGGTTTATACGGTTTACAATGGCTGTCACCCTTCCCTCTCCTTTGGCCCTGGCATGCGTGGAGTCAAATCAAGTTTTTGGGGTACAGAATCTGCTTCTTTTACATCGTAAGGTAAGTACCAAAAAGTGTACCAGAAACAGGGGAGAATGAAAAAAATGAAATGACGATAAAATGATCTGAAGAAAGCCTAACCTACCCGCTGATCAACATAAAACTATGACTCCACAATTGGGTAGTATTCGACAATAATGCGAGTTCATCTACTTTCTCACCCACATATATCGTTTTTGTCCACAAAGAACACCAATTCAAGCTTTTCAAACTCTCACCCAAAGGTGCGTGATTTTGAGGAAAAAGGCACTGAAGGCCGTGTAGACAAAACGTAGACAAACAATGAAATTTGAGTTTTTGAGACATATAGGCGTAATTTTATGTGTTTAATATTGATTTTCAATTGCTTATAATATTTGTTTTAAACATATATGATAATGTAAAAAACATGGGATTGTGTCTTCGCAATGCAGGATTCTGGTTTTGCCCTCCTTATTTGCTGGACAAGAGGCTGTTTTGTCTATCTGAAAAAGGGGATTTTGTTCAGTCGTTCCCTGGAGATGATCGCATTGAGTGCTGTGTTTTGCCAGCCTGCACTGGCGTGGTATGCTTTTATGCTGTGCCTGTATTGCGTTACAGGGAAAGGATCCAGTTGTAAAAATCCTGTGATTCGGGGATGTTGAGTTTTTTCATGAGGCGGTACTTTTTGGTGCGCACACTTTCGAGAGAAATATTGAGCATGCGGGCAATGTCTTTGTTGGACATGTTCATTCGTGCCATAGAACAGAATTCGAGGTCACCCTTGCTCAGATTGTCGCCAAATTGCTGGATTTTTTGTATAAAATCTGGGTTGAGCTGTTTGAATTTCAGGATGATGTCGTCCCAGTGTTCCTGTTCTGTTTTGGACAATATATGCTTGTTTGTCCCCTTGACTACTTCATCTTGTTCAATTTTTTGTAAAAGATCGGTCAACTGCTGGTTGAGACGGATGTTTTCAATGTTCTTGATCATCAGGTCATTGCGGTGTTCGTTGATGATTTTCTCTTTCAGGTGTACGAGTTCCTTTTCGGTTGTCAGCTTTTGGTTAAGCAAGACCTTTTCATTGGCGAGGGCCTCCACCTGCAGGGACTTGATTCGGACTTTTACTTTATTGATGTACCATTTCCAGATTAAAAAGGAAGAAAATAAGAGCATTACGACCCCAATAAGAAAGATGAACAGCCGCTGCAACTGGTTTTGCTGGAGGAGGATCTGGTTTTCCTTCTCCCGCAATTCGGACTGGTATTTATTTTGAATATTGCGGGCTTCGATGATGTCTGATTCCTTCTGCAGGCTATCCCGCAGAAGCAGGGCTTTTTGAAAATATTTGGTGCCCAGTTCGTGCTGCCCTACTAATGCGTATACATCGCCCATGACTTTGTGGTACCTGAACTTCTCCTCTGTGTTTGACAGGTTTAGGTACGCTTCCAGGTTGGAAGTTTGACCGACTTCAGAGAGCAGAGACTGGGCCTCCTCCTCTTTTTTTTGTTGAACAAGCACATCGGCATATTCTGTAAGGTAATAGATCAAACGGGCAGATTCGATTTGTTTGGCTGATTGAAACACCTGCCTGTACCTTGAAATGGATGCGGCTGTGTTGCCCTGAAGGTATTCGAGGCTGGCTATTCGTTCGAGGGCATGAATCTGCATTTCCTTGTTCGGGAACGACATCAACCCTGCCAATCCTTCGTCAAGTTGCTGTTTGGCTTCTGCGAGCCTGTTTTGATGAAGGTAAACATCGCCCAGGTTGACGACACTAATGTAGTACGTATCGAGTTGTTTTTGTTTTTTGAAAAAAGGGAGAATTTGTTTGTACAATTTCTCTGAGGCTGCGTATTCGCCGAGTTTAAAATAAAGGTTGGCGAGTTTTTGCTTTTCCTTATATAAATTGACTTCTGATGTTCCGGGTGTTTTTTCGAGTATGGCAATGCTTTTCAACAAGAGGTTGGCGGCGGAGGAATACATGTTTTGCGCTGAAAAGTACGACGCTTTTTCCCCTGTGATTATCCCCAGCATCAGTGAATCGCCGTATTGTATGGCAAATTTTTCTGCCTCATCCAGCAATTTTATGCCTTCTTTAAATTTTTTTTCCTTGCGGTAAATAATGGCCTTGTTGTTGATGAGCGCCATCTTTCTGTGGTGTCCTTCCGGCAACAAGGCGATGGCCTTGTCAAATGCAAGGTGGGCCGAATCGAGAAAATTATTGACACCATAATAGACGGCCAATGTATTCCAGTTCATGGCCATGACCGTATCGGGAATCTTGCCCTCGTCTTTAAAGAGAATGGCAATTTCTTTTCGCGCCCTTGGAGGATCAGAAAAAATGAGTTTGTAAGCTTTTTCCTGCTTTTGCTTGTAGATGGCAGCATCATCCAGGCCCTGGGCAAGAGAATCATACCCAATTGAAAGAAAAAACAATGACAGTATAAATATGAAAAAGCCTGTATTTTTCATTAATATATTACATGGTTATATAAATATATTTGAAAATGTAAACCGTTTAAAAAATAAAATTTTAACCTCTAGTGCAAAAATACACTTTTTTCTTTACTTTTTGAAGTTGAAGCCTGTCACAACAGGGAGTTTGATTCCAGACAGGCCGAGCATTACCGCACGACGGTCACATCCCCTTTCAGCAGTACTTCTTTGCCATTGACCAGCTTGGCGATGGCATAGAAGGCGAAGACAGCGGGATTGACGGGTTCGCCGAGGAAGGTGCCGTCCCAGCCATAGCCTGGATCGTTGGGTGGGAAATCTTTGTTTTCGAAGACTTTATTTCCCCAGCGGTCGTAGATGCGAATGAGCCGGATGCACTGGAGGTTTTTATCACCATAGACGGTAAATCCGTCATTGCTTCCATCCCCGTTTGGAGAAATGACATTCGGCACGGTGATGATCACGGTATCTTTTACGGTAATGGCCACGTCGTCAGCGCCTTCGCAACCGAGTGAATCGACCACATACACGGAATAGATGATGTCTTCCAGCGGTATGGCGTACGGATCGGGGCAATCGGTGCAGCTCAGGCCATTGGGAGGATTCCATGCAATGGTGTAGGGCCATCCTGCCGGAAGGTCCAGTGTCAGTTTGAGGAAGGCAGTGTCTCCGAGATTGACTGTAATGTCAGGACCCAGGTTTACATTCAACGGCGGCAGTTCGGGCACAATGACCAGCGTATCCCAGGAGCAGCCTGCGGCATCTGTGATCTGGATTTTGTATTCTCCGGGAAAAAGATCTGTAAATTCGGATTGCTCTTCTTTTTGTTTTCCATTTATTTTTACAAGATACGGTGCTGTGCCTCCGTCCAGTGAAAGGATGCGAATCTGTCCGTTTTCGTCGCCTGCGCATGAGGGCACAAGCTGTATTTCTGCTCCTTTGAAAGGAGGAGGTGCGGTGACCAGGATGGAATCCCGGCCTTTGCAACCTGTCTCTTTCTGGATGATTTCGAGGTAGTACCAGCCAGGTGTTGAGACGAGCAGGGCGGAACTACTGGCACCCGGGATGACATTGCCTGCCCCATTCTTCCAGACCAGTGTGTACTGCGCACCCTGGCTGACCTGAATTGCAGAAAGCGTGGTCTGCCCGGTGGCGCAAGGTATTTCGGTGGTGGGGGCGAGATTGACGACTGGAATCGCAATGTTTTCCTGCACGGTTACCTGTGCTTTTTTGAAGCAACCATTGACCGTATCCTGTACGACCAGCGTATAGACACCTGGAAGAACCGCAATTGGGGATAATGTACTTTGTCCGGAGACGATGCCGTTTTCTGGGCCTGTCCAGGAGTACACCAATGGACCACCCTGTGACGACGCTGTGCCATCGATGACCACTTCACGGCGTTCGCAGGTCAGGATTTGCGGAATGGCCAGAGCTACGAGAGGATATGTCTCCTCTTTATTGATGACGATGGAATCCGAGGAGATACAGCCGGTCAGTATATTTTCAATGATCAGGATGTAGAGGCCTTCCTTGTCGGTTGTGATGATGACTGAATCTCGAATGGTCTTTGTTGGTGTCAGCCAGGTAAATTCAAATTCCGGGCCAATGGAAGAGGCGGTAGCATCAATTTCGACGGAGCTGATGTAGCAGTTGAGGATTTTGCCTGCTTTTATGCGGACATCAGGCAACTGGATGTCCTGGTCCACAAAAACTGAATCAGCGGCAGACCGGCATCCATTGAGGGTGTCAGTGACGACGACTGAATACCAGCCCGGGGCATTGACCTTAGGCCTGGGCTCATTCTGGTTTGACTGGGTGATGTCAGGACCCTGCCAGAGATAGGTCACTGCTGGCACCAGGCTGCTGGCAGACAGCGGCACCTCGGTCACGCGACAGGTCAGCATTGTATCAGGGCTGGCAACCACTGCAGGGAGGTTGATGTTCTGGAAGACCTGCACGGAATCAATGTCTGTACAGCCATTGCTGTCTGTGTACGTCAAAACATACCATCCGGGCTCGCTCACCTGAGGCTGGTACGCTGTAGTCTGTCCACCCGGAATGCCCGGTCCTGACCAAACGTACGTGCCCGGCAGGGCTGGGAATGTGCCTATGTTTGTGCTTGTGCGCAGACAAGTGAGCAAGTCCGGGTTTCCGATTGGTGCGGTGGCCTGCGGGTAAAGATTCAATTCCATTTGCGCTGTGGACTCACATCCATTCGGGTCAGTGACGGTGACGGCGTAGGTGCCTGCGGCGGTGACATCCAGGGTGGCATTGGCGGAACCGTTGTTCCAGAGGTACGTCACCCAATTGCCGGCTACGGTAAGCACAGCCGTATCGGCAGGGCAAATGCGTTGCGGGCCGGAGATCGAAGCCTGTAGTGGTGTATTGATTGTGAGCACCAGCCAGGCAACTGAATCACAGCCTGTGCTATTTTTGCCATTCCATAGATAACGTCCGCTTTGTGTATACGTTTTGTTATTCCACACATATTGCTGGCAGGCGCTGGTGATGACTTCGGATGAGGTGGTCTGGTGAATGGTCAGCTGGAGGACAAGGGTGTCTGTGCATCCATTCGCCGCAGGCTTTAAAAATTCAATTATCCCTGACGCTTTGTAGGTCACCCTGTTTTCAGCCCAGGTAAAGGAATCACAGGCAATGACAGGCTGTGTGGTACGGGAACCAAATTTTGGCTGCACAGTGAGGGTGAGCAGGGTATCACAAGCACCGTTAGTGGCTGGCAAAGTATCTGTAAGAACGCCCGGTGCGGTGAAGGTATATCCGTCTATTTCTGTGGGGAAATCTGAGCTACATATCTGGCGCAACACTTGTTTCTGGAGCAATGGCCGTGTGGTTATCTGAATTGTCCGGATGGTATCGCACCCTGTTTGTGATGCAATGGTATCGGTCAACGAACCGGCTTTGGTAAATGTGTAGCCCGCAAAATTGACGGGGTATTCATTGGCACAGATCGCTAGCTGAACCTGTTTTGCCTGGTTTTGCACTTCCTTGACTACGATGCGTCTTGCCAGGTCGCAGCCATTGGTTTGGGAGATGGTATCACGAATGGTACCGGGCTGGCTGAAAACATGTCCGTCGATGGTATACGGGAATTCATTGGCACACACATTCTGGATCAACGTAGTCGAATCCAGCGGAATAGAAATCACCTCAATGCTTCGAATGGTATCGCAGCCTTGCCCTGAAATTGTATCTGTCAACATACCCGGTTGTGTGAACGTGTAACCTTCAAAGGTAAACGGATATGAGTTTTCACAAACAGGCAGGGTAACAGGCTTCTGAATTAAAGGCAATAGATTGACCTGGATTTGTCGGACGGTATCGCAGCCAACCAGGGCGGCAAGTGTATCAAACTTGATGCCTGGACCAGCGAAAATAAGACCGTCGAAGGTATAAGGGAATTCATTGGCACACACAGCGATGTTGATTGTTTTTGATAGCAATGGTGAT
The DNA here is from genome assembly GCA_032115795.1 of Saprospiraceae bacterium. Classification (GTDB taxonomy): domain Bacteria; phylum Bacteroidota; class Bacteroidia; order Chitinophagales; family Saprospiraceae; genus OLB9. The sequence continues at coordinate 8,798 of JAUMBK010000212.1, forward strand.
GCAACAAACTGAACTGTTCTCACAGTATCACAGCTACCCTCTTCCGATGAAATCGTGTCGGTGATTGTACCTGGTGCCAATATTTGGTAATTTTCGAAGGCGTAGGGGAATTCATTGGCGCATAAGGAGACAAGTTGTGATTTGGCAATGAGGTTTTTTTGATTTACCTTGATGGTACGGTCTGTGCGGCAGGCACCATTCAGGCCTGGAATGGTATCTTTTCTTTCTCCCGGACCGGTGAAAATGTAATTTTCAAAAGAATAGGGGAATTCTGAAACGCAGATGTCGAGGACGATTTCTGATTTTTCGAGAGGTAATTGAGAAACATTTACCTGGCGGATGATGCTACATCCCTCCTGACCCGGAATGGTGTCCCGTTTGGTGGATGGACCCGAGAAGACAAGATCATCATACATGAAAGGGAAGTCATCTGCGCAGACCTGCCGGTTTTCTTCTCTGAATTCGAGAGGGCGGTCTGCGATAGTAAAGATGACAATGGTATCACAAGGGTTGCCTGGCATGGTATCTGTGAATATGCCCTGAGCGGCAAAGGTATAGTTGCCAAAATTGTAAGGATATTCATCGATACAGACTTCAAGTGTGATGCGCTTTACTTCTAAGTCTTGTATAAGAACCTCTATCGTTCTAATGGTGTCACAGCCCGCGCCTCCAATGGTGTCGATGATGGTACCCGGTGCATTGAAGATGTGACCCTCAAAAATGTAAGGGAACTCATTGGCACATACCTCCATCGTTACGGTGGTTGTCTCAAGAGGCAGTAAGTTTACCGTAATGCTACGGATGGTATCACAGCCGGCTCCACCAATGGTATCGACAATGGTGCCTGGCCCAGCAAAGACGTGGCCGTCAACCGTGTATGGGAAGTCGTTGGCGCAAACATTGATGGTGACAGTCGTTGTCTCCAGTGGCAGTAGGTTTACCGTAATACTACGGATGGTATCGCAACCGGCACCTCCTATGGTGTCTGTAATTGTACCCGGTGCATTGAAGACATGGCCGTCAAAGGTGTACGGGAAGTCGTTGGCACAAACATCAATGGTCACG
>JAUMBK010000213.1:0-4787 GCA_032115795.1 Saprospiraceae bacterium
GTATTCATTGGGAGTAATCGAAAACTCCTGTACGGAAACGCCATTTTCGACTTTGATGTTGTTTGACCTCGAACGTTGTTGGGAGGCCAATGCAGTGATTCGGAGCCGACCAAACTGAAGCTCTGTCTTGAGACCAAAAAGACTTTGGGCGCCCTGTATCAGGTTGCCGCGGAGGGGAAGGCTCACATTTCCTGCTTCGATTTTTTTAATGATGTCGTCTTCTGAAAAGGCATCCGAATCGAAAGCGAGCTTGATTTGCCTGTCAAAGTCAAAGGTAGATTGGGTGTCATAGTTGAATTTCAGGTCCATTTTTTTGCCGATTTTTCCATCCACGTTCATTTTAATTAGTGGCGTTGGAAAATCAGGCTGACTTTGCCGCTGGGCACGAAGAGGCAGTTGCGGGTCGTCCCGGCGGCTGTACAACCATCCCACACTTAGATTGACACTTCCCTGCGGTTGAATATTGACTTCCGTGCCACCAAACAATCTGTCTATCAAACTATTTTGTAAATCGATCTTGTCCATCGGATCAACCTTGCCTGACCTTGATTTTTTATCTGATTTTATGCCAGCCAGTGTATTGAAGTACATCCGCTCCTGTTCTGCTGCGCGGTAGTCAAGGTATTCCTCAAAAGTCATGTACGTTGGAGTACGGTAATATTCATCACCGATTTTTTCAAGGACAATGTAATGACCCGTGGACGGATCATATTCTACTTTTTGACTGATTTCTTTTGAAATGATGTCAAAGGGGTTGTATTTACGGTCGGTAATGAAATCACCCTTTCTGTCTTCAAGCGGGATTGTATCAACCGTAGGTGAGGCATGTGCATCAGAAGGAACAAATGCAACAATATCCTTTCCAACGATACCAGCAAACACTCCGGCAACCGCACAAACACAACATATAAAAGCAACAATTCCTTGCCTAAAACTCATAATAATCAGATCGTTAGATGAATACGAGCCTCTTCTGACAGAAGAAGCGTATGATTAAATCAGGATATAACGTACAGCACATGGAATATGGTATATTTTGAGTGTACAAATTTTAACTCATTTGTCTTAGTGTCAGCTTGATCAACTCTTCGACCTGGTTGACAGCATTGTTTTTCTCAAGAACAGCGCGCACTTGCTTTTCAACCACAGGTTTTGGAAAACCCAAGGCAACCAATGCAGAAATGGCCTCATTCCTAAGTTGGCTGTCTCCGGACGAGGAAATCCTAACACCCTCACTCAGCGAAGATTTTCCAATTTTATCCTTTAAGTCAAGAATAATTCGTTTTGCAGTTTTTGCGCCAATGCCCTTCACCTTTGAAAGGGCAACTTCGTTTTCCTGTAAAATGGCTGCAATCACTTCTTCCGCAGACATGTAGGATAAAATTACCCGTGCCGTATTGACACCAATGCCCGACACAGAAATCAGCTGTACGAACAATGTACGCTCCTCCTCTTCCATGAATCCGAACAAGGACTGCTCATCCTCTTTCACGTGAAGGTAGGTTAATATTTTGGCCCGCGACAAGGATTCAAGCTTACTGTACGTGTTGAGGCTAATATTTACATGATACCCCACACCATGGCATTCCACATAAATGAATGCAGGACTTTTAAACGTGATGTCACCAAGAAGATATGCGATCAAGACAGTATGTTTTAGAATAACAAAAAGCCGCTGACAGATCAAAATCAATCCAGCCGGCAAATATACCCAATTTATATATTTTAAAGAAGCGTAATATGAATTACCTGCCGCTCCTTTTCAATTCCCAGTTCCAGGCAGTTTGCATAATTTCATCGACACCGTATTCAGGCATCCAACCCAGGTTGTGTCTGGCTTTTGCAAAATCTGAATAAATAGCCACCACATCGCCAGGCCTTCGGGAACCGATTTTGTAAGGAAGTGACACCCCTGTTACCCTCTCAAAAGCATGGATGATCTCAAACACGGTCAGTCCGTTTCCAATACCAAGATTGTATACATCTGAAGAAACATCCTGTTTTCCCTGCAATAAATATTCCAGGGCAAGAACATGCGCTCTTGCCAGGTCTGAAACATGAATGTAATCCCTGACACAGCTGCCATCCCGGGTGGGGTAATCAGCACCAAAAACCGTAAGTTCGCTGCGTTTTCCGATGGCCGCTTCTGTGATGGCAGGCACCAGATTCTGGGGTGCATTGATGGGAGACTCGCCAATAAGGCCACTGACATGCGCACCAGCCGGATTGAAATACCGAAGGAGAATGCTTTTGACATCACTGTGTGCCAGGCAATCCTGAATCAGTTGCTCCCCCATTTGTTTGGTTCTCCCATACGGTGATGCCGCTTCCTTCAGGGGAGTATTTTCGTCTACGGGACAACTATCGGTATCTCCATAGACGGTACAACTGGAACTGAAAATAAACGCAGGCACATGATGCACCATCGCCTGTTCCAGCATATTAATGAGCGAATTCAGGTTATTTCTGAAATACAAAACAGGTTTTTCCACTGACTCGCCAACTGCTTTTAATGCCGCAAAATGAATAACGCCGGAAATACCTGCCTCTTCACGGAAAATTCGTAAAACACCTTCCAGGTCGCACAAATCAATGGGGAAGTAACGGACGTTCTTGCCAGTGATGGCCTTGATTCCGTCCAGGACTGATGCATCTGAATTCATGCCGTTGTCTGCACAAACCACATCATAACCAGCCTGAAGCAATTCTACGATGGTGTGACTTCCTATGTACCCCGTACCGCCGGTAACAAGAATTTTTTTTCCGTTCGCTTCAGCCATTATCGGAGTTCTTTTCTCAATCTGGCAACGGGAATGTTGAGCTGTTCCCGGTATTTTGCAATCGTCCTTCGGGCAATGTTGTATCCCTTTTCAGATAGAATTTCCATGAGCCGTTCGTCAGACAAGGGCTTGGTTTTGTCTTCACGAGCCACTTCGTCATTCAGGATGGTTTTGACTTCCAGTGTAGAAACTTCCGCACCATCCTGCGTTTGCATGGATTCCGAAAAGAAATCCTTCAGCTTTTTAGTTCCGAACTCCGTCTGGACAAACTTGCTGTTGGCAACACGGCTAACGGTCGAAATATCCAGGCCTGTCACTTCCGCCAGATCCTTGAGGATCATCGGTTTGATGCGTCGCTCATCCCCTGTTGAAAAATAATCGTGCTGGTATTGCATGATGGCGTACATTGTTCGGTAAAGGGTGTCTTGTCGCTGCTTGATGGCGTCGATAAACCATTTTGCGGAATCTATTTTTTGTTTGATAAAGAGCACAGCTTCTTTTTCTGGCCTCGTTGCTCTTCTTCCTGCAACGGCATCCCTATATCCTTTGAGCATCTCGGTGTATTGGTCGTTGATGCGCAAATCGGGTGCATTTTTACTGTTCAATGTCAACTCGAGCTCCCCGTCCCGGTTGTAAATAATGAAGTCGGGAATGATATATTGACTCCCGGAACCAGGTCCTTCGACAATGCTTGCCGGTTTTGGACTAAGTTTTAATATTTCATCGATGGCTTCCTTCAGTTCGCTGTCTGCCAGATTCAGCATCTTCTTCATTCGGAGATAATGCTTTTTGGTAAACTCTTCAAAGAAATCCTTCAATATCCGCAACGCCAATTTTCGCTCTTTTACACAGGCATCCGGTTCTTTTTCAATTTTGTCTTCCAGCTGGAGAATCAGGCTTTCCTGCAAATTTCTGGCACAGATTCCAGCCGGTTCAAATTTTTGAATTTTTTGTATGATGCCCATGACCTCAGCAAGGTCTGTCTCCACATTCTGTGCAAACAAAAGGTCATCAACGATGGAGGAGGGCTCCCTTCTCAGATAACCATCTTCGTCTATAGATCCGATGACCTGAAGAGCAATGATTTGCTGGTTGTCATTGAGGTCCAGCATGCCCAGTTGCCTTTCCAGGCTTTCATGGAACGTGTTTTCTACAGGCACGGGCATGCTTCTTTCCTCCTCGTTGATAAATTCTTCTCCTTTCATCTTATACGAAGAAGGGTCATCATCCAGGTATTCGTTCAGGTAGTCGTCAAATTCAAACTCTGTTTCTCCCTGGTCACGGTCACTTTCTCCCTCCTCACTGCTACCGAAAGAATCTCCTTCCAAATCAAACACATCATCATAATCGTCCCCTTCTTCCAGCGCCGGATTTGATTCAAGCTCTTCCTTGATTCGTTGTTCCAGGCTTGCCGTAGGTATTTGCAATAGTTTCATAAGCTGTATCTGCTGCGGCGACAGCTTTTGCAACATTTTCTGACTAAGACTCTGCTTTAACATTTTCCTTTCCTTTTAGACAGTGAACAAAACCCAAAACAACTTAAAATAATTTCTTGTTTCAGGCACAATTCGTTTATTAGAATCGTAAGTTTACGGGACAAATATAATACAAACAATATTCATATAACAATTATTTATAATATTTTATGAATTTTGGCACAATATTTAATGCATAACATTAAAATTTAATACATGACCGTCTCCCAGAAAATTCAGGCATTGAGAAAAGAAATGGCTTCCCGAGGCATTGATGCAGTCATCATTCCAACTGGTGATCCCCACCAAAGCGAATACATTCCGGCATACTGGCAGGAGCGCGAATGGCTATCTGGATTTACCGGCTCTGCCGGATGGGTGGTGGTCACAGCTGCGCATGCCGGACTTTGGACAGATTCAAGGTATTTTCTTCAGGCAGAAATGGAGTTGTCAGGGACGGGTATTGAATTGCATAAAATGGTCAATCAGTTTGGTTCACCCTACGTCGATTATCTGGCTCAAAATTTATCAA
>JAUMBK010000214.1:0-4527 GCA_032115795.1 Saprospiraceae bacterium
TTCACAATGAAATTTACATCATTGACCATAGTACGACACGAGAAGAAGCAAAAGGCCATGCTGGAGGCAGATACGGTAAGGGTGGAGACTTTCTCTACCGCTGGGGCAATCCCCGGTCCTACGGCAGAGGCACCCGTGAGCACCACTGGCTTTTTGGGCAGCATGATGCCCAATGGATTGCCGATAGTCTGCCAGGAGCAGGAAATCTTCTTTTGTTCAACAATGGTTCTAACCGTCTGGGAGAGTTATATTCTACGATTGACGAAATTGTGCCGCCGGACAATGGCACGGGGACATACCCAATTGATCCAGGTCTGCGCTTCCAGCCCGAGCTTCCTGTCTGGATGTTTACCAGCACACCCCGCAGCGGCTTTTACTCTGCCAGGATTTCTGGTGTGCAACGACTTCCAAATGGAAATACACTGGCGTGTGAAGGCAATGCCGGTAGATTCGTGGAAGTAAATGAAGATGGAGAAATTGTGTGGCTCTACAGAAACCCCGTCAACCAGTCAGGTCCACTCGAACAGGGCAAGATGCCGAGCAATGTCGATGTCTTTCGCATAAATCGTTATCCTGAAAATTACGCGGCATTTGTTGGGCGAACCTTGTCCCCAACCGGCCCCATTGAAGTAGATGCATCAGGGTATGATTGTTCAAAACTCAGTCAGAGCCTGCAACAAACAATGGATGACGTTACCCTGGTGACGCCCAACCCAGCCAGTCATTGGATTCAGTGCCAGTTTGACGGAGAAATTTCCATATTTACCTTACGTGGAGAGAAAATAATGGAGACACCTGTGGCAAAGAATGCTCATGTGGACATCAGCCACCTACCAGCCTCTATGTACCTGATCAGATGCTTTCCCCATGGCGTTGCAATACCCATTCATATCAACATGGTCAAGTTTTAAACGGCAGATTCTGTACCAAAAGAAATCAAACGTCTATGAGAAATAAAAAGTGGGTAATGTGCTTGCAATTTTCTTTTATCTTTCCCAAAGTATTTACATTAGCAGGCGAACCGATGACAATCCAAGCACTGTTGTCATAGGGGACTTGTTCTTTTTTCTTTGAATGTATCGTCACATTCGACCAAATTTAAAATGATTTTAAAATGAAACTTCCTCTGGCACTCCTTTGTCTCCCTTTCATCATTCACCTTTCTCAGGCACAGAGAACGGTGGGGCTTCTCACATACCAGAAAGAGAAAAGTTATGACGGGTACACTTTGCTTTATCCACACAACCAGCCCAATGTCTTTCTAATCAATAATTGCGGAGAGGTTGTGCATAGCTGGCCTGACAGTTCGGTATGGAGACCAGGCAACACAGCGTACTTGACAGATGAAGGCAAGCTGATCAAAACCAAGCGAAGCAAAAATATTTCTGGCAATCCTATCTGGTTTGGAGGAGGTGGAGCCCGTGTCGAAATCAGGGACTGGGACAATACGCTGGAATGGAGTTACGAAGTCAACGACACACTGGAGCGTCTTCACCATGATATCAAGCCTATGCCAAATGGGCATATTTTGATGATTTTGTGGCAAAAAAAGACAAAGGCGCAACTGGCAGCGGCAGGAAGGGATACCCTAACGAATAAGGAGGCTGTCCTCCATACTGAATCGATTATTGAAGTAGACCCCAAAACAAACAAAGTGGTCTGGCGCTGGAATTTGTGGGATCACATGATTCAGGATGCCGATTCCTCCAAACCTAACTATGGAGATGTCGCTTCCAATCCGGGCAAGGTAGATATCAATTACCCGTATTTTACGGATGGTAGCTGGTACCACATGAATGCCATTGATTATAATGAAGAGCTGGACCAGATATTGGTATCAGTCCCGACACACAATGAAATCTGGATCATCGACCACAGCACAACGACAGCACAGGCCGCAACTGATAAAGGAGGATTATCCGGTGTGGGTGGTGACCTGATGTTCCGATGGGGTAATGCTGCCACCTATAAAAAGGCACAGCTTGCGGACAAACAAATCGGCTACCAGCATGGGGTACACTGGATCAGGTCATTTTTAGCACCTTCCCACCCCAATTTTGGAAAAATCAATCTATTCAACAACCGCGCCGGTGTGAATTTTTCGGAAGTACAAATCCTCAGTCCACCATGGGATATGTATGAGTGGAAATATAAAAAAACCAACGGAATATGGGGACCCGCGACACCCGACCAGGTTGTACGGCATCCGGAAAAAGAAAAACTATTTTCTGATATTCTTTCCAATGCACAATACCTTCCCAACGGGAATATGCTGATTTTATCAGGACGTACCGGATACATTTTTGAACTAAGCCCTGAGGGGCAAATTGTCTGGGAATATAAAGTGCCCTTCAAAAATGGCGCTGCCGTTGCACAGGGATCAGTATTGGCCACAAATGACAACACGACATTTCGTGTAGTAAGATATCCATCGGGCTATGCCGCCTTCAGCGGGCGGGACCTAAGCCGAAAGGGATTCATTGAGTCGGGGGGAGATAATAATGACTGCGAAAAAATTTCGGGAGTGGCTAGCCATACCCCTTCTCCAGGTCTGCATATTTTTCCAAATCCTGCAACAGGTTCCCACGTTTACATAAAGTCCGAAATGGCATGCCAGGCTTTACTCATGGCCTCTGATGGAACAACGGTACGTCGCCTCACGCTTGTACGCGGAGAAAACAGTATGAATCTGAATGGGTTGGCCAAGGGTCTTTATTTTCTGACGGTTGATGGAGCAATTTCCCGCGCCATTGTTGTTGCTGAGTAAAAGCTGGCACCTGGTGGGATTGTACCTGTCTTTAAGGGTTTATTGGATTAAAAAAGCTGGTTTCTTCCTCACAGGAAGGCGGGATAAATTATCGAATTGAAGGGAGGCATCACGAGATCTGTGATCATTGTAAAGCCAATAAAAAATCCGCCTTGTCAAAAAAAACAAGGCGGATTTACTCATTTATATCCTATCAGTATGACCGTAAGGATTACTCTGGCTTACTTTCTTTGGAGTTATCGAGCAGTGCCTTGCGGGACAGTCTCAACTTGCCTGTTTTCGGATCCGTGCCGATGACTTTAATCGTAATCTTATCTCCCACTTTCAGCACTGTGGTTACATCTTCAATTCGCTTGTGGTCAATTTCCGAAACGTGCAGCAGGCCACTCTGTCCGAAGAATTTAACAAAGGCACCATAAGGCATCAACGACTCGACCTCTGCTTCATAGACGTCACCGATACTTGGGGTAAATGCGATGCGTGCAATGGCTTCACGGGCCCCTTTCAAACCATCTGCATTGGTACTGGCAATGGTAACAACCCCTTTGTCTCCCACTTCCTCAATGTTGATAATGGTACCCGTACGCGCCTGAATCTCCTGGATGATTTTACCACCAGGGCCTATCACAGCACCAATAAATGACTTATCAATTATCATCTCCACCATGCGAGGTGCATGAGGTTTGAGGTCATCGCGTGTTTCGGGGATGGCTTTGCTCATTTCATTCAGGATGTGCAGTCGTCCTGCTTTTGCCTGCATCAGGGCTTTTTCCAGCGTTTCGTATGGTAAGCCATCCACTTTGATGTCCATCTGGCAACCGGTAATCCCTTTGGTAGTTCCGGTTACTTTGAAGTCCATGTCACCAAGGGCATCTTCGTCACCTAGAATGTCAGATAGGATGGCTGACCTTCCTCCTTCGGCGATCATACCCATGGCAATGCCGGATACTGCCGCTTTGATTTTAATGCCGCCATCCATGAGTGCCATTGAACCGGCACAAACGGTGGCCATGGATGAACTACCATTGGATTCCAGGATATCAGATACGATACGTACGGTGTATGGCAGCCCTTCCGGCATCACTTTTTTCAGTGATCTTCCTGCCAGGTTGGCGTGTCCTACTTCGCGTCTGCCGGGACCCCGATTCGGTTTGACTTCACCTACAGAAAGTCCGGGAAAGTTGTAATGAAGGATAAATTTTTCATTGTAATGCTCGAGGGCATTGTCGATGAGCATCTGATCCAGTTTAGTGCCGAGTGTAAGGGAAGTGAGGGATTGTGTTTCTCCTCTATTAAATATGGCACTCCCGTGGGCGGATGGCAGGTAATCTACCTCACACCAGATTGGACGGATTTCATCCAGTTTTCGTCCGTCGAGACGCACGTGGGTATCCAGCACCATTTGGCGGATTGTATTCTTTTTTAATTTTTCAAAATATTCTGAAATTTTGACTGCGTTTTCACCGACGTATTCTTCGCCTTTCTGCTCAGTGAGTGTCTGTGTAACCAAGGTAGAAACTTCTTTAAAGCCTTTTTTTCGTGAATTCTTATCCAGTGCAGATTGGGAGATAGCGAGAATTTTTTCTTTTGCGATGGCTTCGATGGCGCTTTTTAATTCTTCGTCTGTCTCTGGTAACACAACGGTTCGTTTGACGGTTGCTTTTTCACCGACTTTGGCTGCGAGATCGAGTTGTGCCTGGCACTGCACTTTGATTGCGTCATGCGCTACTTTAATTGCTTCGACAATGTCGTGCTCCTGG
>JAUMBK010000214.1:4537-15423 GCA_032115795.1 Saprospiraceae bacterium
CCAGTCTGCTGCGCCCTGGATTGATGACGTATTGACCGTCAATTTTACATACGCGTGCTTCAGATATAGGTCCGTCCCACGGAATGTCTGATACGGACAGGGCTGCTGAGGCTGCCAGGGCTGCATACGCATCCGGCATATTTTCCATATCACCGGAGATGAGATTGATAATGATCTGCGTCTCATTCAGGAAGTTGTCGGGAAAAAGTGGCCGTACTGCCCTGTCGACAAGTCTGGAGATGAGAACTTCATAATCGGAGAGTTTGCTTTCTCTTCGGAAGAAGTTGCCGGGAATTTTTCCTGCTGCGGCAAATCTTTCCTGGTAATCTACAGACAATGGAAAGAAGGACTGGTCTGGTTTTGCCTCGGCACTGGCGACGACGGTTGCAAGCAACATGGTATTTTCTACTTTAACCACGACGGAGCCATGGGCCTGCGTGGCCAGTTTTCCAGTTTCGATAGTGACTTCCTTCCCATCAGGCAGTCTGAACGAAGTAGTAATAGGAACGATGTTTCCCATAATAATAATTGAATTATGTTACGAAAGATTGATACAAAAAAAGCATGACATCCAACAATGAATTCATTGTAGTTCAGTCATTCAAAGCAGGGTCGAACAGAATGGGAGGCGGGAATTCTGACCACAACCGGGCTAATGGTGCAAATATAAACAAATAATTCTTGTGAAAGAACAAATATTGTGGTAGAAAAAGAGCGCCAGGGATAAAAAAAAAGGCGAAAATTTCTCTTCGCCTTTTGGATTTATTTTCTGATTCCCAGTTTTTCGATCAGTGCCCTGTAGGCCTGGATGTCGGTATGCTGAAGATATTTCAACAATCTCTTTCGTTTTCCAACCAGAGTCAACATGCTGCGCTTACAGGAATTGTCTTTTTTGTTGTCTTTCAGGTGCTCTGAAAGAGACTTAATTCTGAAGGTAAAGAGCGCAATTTGGCCCTCAATTGACCCTGTATTGGAAGCAGAGCCTCCAAACTCGGTAAAAATCTGGTTCTTTTTTTCTTCTGATAAATAAACAGACATGATTTAAATTTTAAAGTTACCAATGATACAAATTACGGAAATCTGTAAATAGCGCCGCAAAGGTACGCTTTTTTCCATTCACAGACAATGATTTTTAAAAAAATCGTACAAAACCATTTTTTGTGTATGATTTACTTCAATGGTCTGTAACTTTGCAGCATAAAATACTACACCATGAAGATTACACTCTATTTTCTTGTTTTTTTTATTTTCTCTTCGCCAGCCGCCAATGCAATTCTAGCGCAGTCCAACTTTTCTGCATTTACGGGAGGAACAATGATTGCACTGGGAGGCAGCAGCGTGGCACTCCAAGGTGTTTCTGCACTGATGGGCAATACGGCCGGTTTGGCTGAACAGGCCCATTTTACAGGAGCTCTATCAGTAGAAAACCGTTTTCAGACGGAGGGGCTTACCCGTGTGGCTATGGCAGGTTCAACCAAATTGGGAAGGGGCATCCTGGGGGTGACTTGGATGCGCACAGGGTTTTCGTTGTATGTGGAGCAGAAAATGGGAGTCTTTTACACTCGTACCCTGACCAACCGTGTGGCCGCATCGCTCCATTTTATCTATTTGATGCAAGGTGCCGAAGGGGAAGACTCCTGGTCGGCCATTTCCGGGGAAGTAGGATGCCGGGCAAAATTAAACAATAAAGTGTCCCTTGGCATGCACGTTTTCCATCCAGCAGGCTTTCTTTTTGCTGAAAGCAGTGGAGTGGAAAGCCGTGTGCGCGTAGGATGTCAGTATTCTCCAGCGGAAGGGGTTCTTCTTATGGCAGACCTGGATAAGCCGAGCTGGCGGCCGTGGTCTTTGCGCACAGGCCTTGCGTACTCCCCCCACCGCCATTGCGAAATTTACCTGGGTGTCAATCCAGTATTGGGTGTTTTTTCGTTTGGAGTGGCCCTAAGTAAAAAAAGGGGGCTATTTATTGCCTCTGGGGTGGGTATGCACCAAAACCTAGGAACGTCTTCTGCTGTTACGGTGGGGTACGAGTAGTATACAGGCAAAGTAAACAGATCCGATTTGAAAATACTTTTTCTAACACCAAGATTCCCATATCCACTGGAGAAAGGTGATAAGTTAAGGGCGTATCATCAATTAAGGGTCTTGTCGGAAAAGCATGAGGTAACCCTGGTCAGCATCGTTGATGAAGAACCGTCACCGCACAGCATAGATCAGGTGCAGGTACTTACCCGTGGTATGTACCTGGTGACGATACGTCCTGCCGACAGGTGGTTTTCTCTGTGCATTGCCCTCTTTCGAGGCTTGCCTTTCCAGGTTGCCTGGTACTATAGCCGGACTTTGCGAAAGAGGATTGCCGACATCATTACAGAAGTAAACCCTGATCATATATACTGTCAGCTGCCCAGGATGGCTGAGTATGTGCGGAAAGTGCCTGTACCCAGGACCCTGGATTATATGGATAGTTTTGGGATAGGCATGTTGCGGCGCGCCAGTGTGGCGGGGTGGCCATCCTCGATAATCTATCGATGGGAAGCAGCAAGAATGTTGCGTTACGAAGAAGAAATTGCCAGCGACTTTGACTCATTGACCATTATTTCTGAGCAAGACAAGCAATCATTTACATTTGCAGAAGCAGATCGGATTCATGTTGTTCGTAATGGCATTGACGCCTATTTTCTGGATTATAAAGGAGAAAGGACAAATGAATTTGATCTCGTCTTTGTAGGCAACCTGTCGTACCTGCCCAATATTGAAACGGCAGAATTTCTTGTGCAGCGAATCCTGCCCCTTTGCCCACCGAAAACGCGGCTGCTTCTCGCTGGTGCATCACCAGACCCACGCGTACGTCGGCTGGCAGGACCAAACGTGACTGTGAGCGGCTGGCTGGAAGATATCCGAACTGCCTATTGCAGTGCCAAGGTATTTATGGCACCGATGTGGTCAGGTACAGGGCAGCAAAATAAAATTTTGGAGGCGATGGCATTGGGTATACCGTGCATTACAACCCCCATTGTAAATAATGCGATTGGTGCTGCCAGCAATCGTGAAATCTTGCTGGCCGATACGCCGGAATCATTCGCCAAGGCATTTCAACACATCGTTTCTGATGCCTCCATTTACCAGGTTGTACAATCACAGGCGTACCGCTTTGTTCGCGAAAACTTCAGCTGGGAACAAAATGGACAGGTTTTAAGTTCTATTTTTGCGAAAACAAAGAGGCATGGTGCACACCGACAAAAATGAAACAAAGGGTCTCCTTCATACCATTGAGGAGGCAATAGAAGATATCAGGGCAGGAAAAATCATCATCGTCGTGGATGATGAAGACAGAGAAAATGAAGGTGATTTTATCTGTGCTGCCGAAAAGATCACACCGGAACTGGTCAATTTCATGGCTACCCATGGCCGGGGACTGATTTGTACGCCAATTGAGGAAGAGAGGGCAAAACAACTCGAACTTGATTTGATGGTCAAGTCAAATACAGCCATGCACAACACCGCATTCACCGTGTCCATCGACCTGATTGGTCAGGGATGTACGACGGGCATATCTGCCTACGACAGGGCCACTGGGATAAAAGCGCTGATAGATACGTCAACAAAAGCCTCCGATTATGCCAGGCCTGGACATATTTTCCCGTTAATTGCAAAACCAGGTGGTGTTTTGCGACGCACGGGGCATACTGAGGCTGCTGTCGATTTGTCCAGACTGGCGGGTTGTTATCCTGCCGGTGTTTTGGTGGAGATTCTCAATCCAGATGGGTCAATGGCCCGACTGCCGCAACTTCTTGAAATCAGTGAAAAACTGGGGATTAAAATCATCAGCATCCAGGACCTGGTGGCGTACAGAATGATGACTGAAAGGCTGGTATCTCTGGAAATGAAAACGGACCTGGATACACAATACGGCCGCTTTCATGTTCACGCTTTTCGGCAGCTCACAACGGGAGACATGCATTTGGCATTCAGTATGGGGAATTTGTCCGGGAGAGAACCAGTTCTCGCACGGGTGCATTCGAGTACAGAAACCGGAGATATCCTGGGCATTCTCTTTGATGGCTATGCTGACCAACTCAACAAGTCCCTTCAAATGATTGCCTCTGAAGGAAAGGGAGTCTTGTTGTTTATGCGGCATGGGGAAGAAACGGCTGGCATCCTACAAAAGCTGAAGGACATAGATGTCAACCCGTTCAACAACCCGGCAATATCCGAAGAACAGCGTGATTTTGGTCCCGGAGCCCAAATATTACGCGAATTGGGTATTTCCAGAATCAGGCTGATTTCCAATCACCCGAAAAAGCGCATTGGCCTCATCGGCTATGGACTTGAAATCACGGAAAACATTCATCTTGGGTAGTGCTGGCAGGGTAAAGAAGCGTTTTTGTGTACAACGGGCCTACCACTGCGGACAGAAGTTGTCTTCATTGTTGTGTTCGCCAATGTAAATAATGCTTATTTCAAAAGAAGATAACGAGCGTCTGGTATTCAGAAGGGAGCCCAGATTCTGATCATAGCTGATGCCCATGATAAAATTGTTCATTTCCAGCCCAGCCATGGCAATCAGCGCTTCCATTCCTGTACCTCCAATGCCTTTCACACCGCGAACATACGGACCCAGCAGAAGGTACTTTCCTGCAGTCCTCGACAATTTGTATCTGAAAGTAGCCCCCAGATTTACTTCTGAATATGGCCCCTGAATGAGGGCATTGATGCGGGGTTGCACCGACATTCTGTCACTGGTGCGCAGGGAGGCTCCTGTGTAAATGGACCATTTTGGATGAAGGAAATCAATTTTTCGGATTTCCTCTCCGATGATATCAGGGGTATTGAAAAAAGATAAATTTGGCTTATTGATGTGAAAATAACCAACGCCTGCATGGAAATTAAACTGCTTCGATGGAGCGATGCTGTAATGCAAGCCCATACTCAGGTCACTAAACGCATTGTTATTGGGCGGTAAAAATTCATTTGTCTGCAGAGTGTAGCCATCGACGGCATTAAACTGATCCTGGAATGTCAGGTCTTCATAACTGATTGTTTTTTGAAATACACCCCCTTGAATGCCTAAGCCTATATACTGTTTGGTTTTTTTGTCCAGCACTTTATGGTACGCGGCCGTGAGTAAAATTTGGTTGGTATTGTAATCAAATGTGTTTACCCTGTCTCCAAAAAATGTAATCCCGAGTCCAATCGCGTCTGGCAGGTTCTTTGCTCCATAATTCACATCAAATTTGACATCACCAGAGATAGCAAAAGTACGCAAAGGATTATCAACAGCTGCACGCCATTGATCTCTGTACAATGTGGATATCCGAAAAGTGCCTGTATATGTGCCTGCAATTGCGGGGCTCAGTGTCAGTGGCGAAGCATAAAATTGAGAAAAATGTGGATCCTGGCTGATTGCCACCCCTGACCTACAAAGAATCAAAAGCACAAGTAGCCACAATGTTGATTGGGGCATGCAGTACCTTACGGCAGGCTGAAACCAAGAGAATAGAGTGCTTTGCATAGGGTGCCACATTATTTATGATCACAAAAATACATAATTTATATTGACTGTGTTTTGCGTTTTATTCCCGGATGGTTGGCTTCTCATTTTTAGCATACACAATGCAACAGCACCAGGGTTTAGCGTTTATTTCTTTTGATTTTATGATTGTCACCTTGTTTATGAAGCGCTGTGTGCTTTGTTTGAATGCCATATGGAATTTGCAAAAAAGATAATTATCCTCAGTTATGCCAATCGTACAATGCTCATTTCAATATTTCAGATGCCGGCATAAGAATGGACTGGTTTTTGCGTAGCTATAATCAAACGCAAAAAAATACCATCTGGTATAATTTACAACATGGCCAAAAAGAAAAAGGTTGACACCCGACATCTCATGCACGCTGTTTGTCCAATCAGCGTCATTGCCGTGAGGCTCAAGCCAGATGATTTGCAAGCGATGGTAACGCAAATGTTGTTTGGTGAGACATGCGTGATTTTGGAAAAGAAAAACAAGCACTGGTGGAAGGTTCAAACACACCATTGTCAGGTGACGGGCTGGGTAAGGGCAATTCAGCTTGATCTCATTGACGAAAAAACATACAACAAGCTGAACCACCACCCTGCTGTTGCTTTGGATATTTGCAATCCAGTTATGAGCGAAGACATTTCGATGTCTGTATTACTTGGAAGCACTCTTCCCTGCTACGATGGCATCTCATGTCAGATGCCTGCCAGGACCTTCGTGTACAATGGCCAAGCCGCGATTTATGGAGACCTTCACTTCAACCACGATCTCCTGGTAAAATTGGCGAGGCGATATTTGCATAGCCCTGAACTGGCCGGTGGCCGATCTCCGTTTGGCATCGATGCACCGGCATTGGTGCAGCAGGTATTCCGCTTCTTCACAATTTCCCTGCCAAGGTATGCCCACGAACAGTTCCTGTATGGTGAAGCCGTGGATTTTGTGGAACTCGCACGCGAAGGTGATGTCGTTTTCTGTCATGATGAAGACGGTAAAATCAATCATACCGGCATTATTGTTGGCGAAAAAAGGATTCTGCACGTGTACGGCCAAGTGCGCATTGACAAATTTGACCACCATGGTATTTATCATACCGGCTTACAGAAATACACCCATAAGTTGCGCATGATCAAGCGGCTTGCTTTACCAGTCCTTTCTCCCACGTAAACAATTTGCCCCAAGGCAAGGTTACACAAGAAAAAAACATGTTTGTTCCTTTTGATGCGCTGTCAGATGACTCTAAAGTTTGGATCTACCAGGCTGATCGTCCATTGACAGAAGATGAATGTCTTCGAATTCGAAATGATCTGGCCGCCTTTGCGGATGAGTGGACTGCCCACAATGTTGCTCTACATGCCCATGGTGATGTATTTCATCATCGCTTTATCGTGCTTTTTGCAGATGAGCGATATCAAAATGCGAGTGGTTGTTCGGTTGACAGGTCTGTGCATTTCATTGAGCAGCTGGAACGCGCATACCAGATTTCGTTATTTGGAAGAACCCAGGTAATCTGGAGAAAGGATGGATCAGCCTTGATGGAGACAGCAGAATTGAATGAATTGGCAAATCTGTATCAATCCGGCGCCATAGCAGACTCTACCCTGATGTTTGACAACCTGGTAAACACAAAAAAACAATTTGCTTCTGCCTGGGTAAAACCCTTGCAGGAAAGCTGGTACAAACGGTTTGCAGGCTGAAACAAAATCGCCAGACATCGGTTTAAGTAGCTCATTCCAATTAAAATAAGACCTCATGCGGCGTATCTATCACCTTTCAACCTGCGACACGTGCAGAAAAATCCTAGCCGGGTTAAACACAACGGGTGTTGAACTCGTGAATCTAAGAGAAAGAAATGTCAGCGAAGAGGACCTGGATTTCATGTTTAACAGGCTTGGAAGTTATGAGGCCTTGTTCAACAAGCGCGCGCAAAAATGGAAGGCACTGCCAGATGCAGCACGTCCTAAAGAAGATAGTGAATTCAGGCAACTCATTCTGGAAGAGTATACGTTTCTGAAAAGACCTGCTGCCATTGTAGGCCACCTGGTATTTATTGGCAATGATGCCGCCACTGTGGCTGCGTTAAAAAACGTACTGGAATCTGCCTAAATTACCGGCATTGCAATGTGATTGCCGGCGTAGTGATTAAATTGGATACATTGCCCGCTCTGTCTTTGATGTACACATCCAAAACCAGCTCGTTGGAGGGAAACGCTGCCGGGGTTTCACAGGGTGGGATACCTGTAGTAACAGGAAAAATACAGCACGTAGTATACAATTTTACTGAAATGGTGCCTGAAATACCGTTGGCTGTACCTTCCACGGGCACGAAGGGTGCTTTAAATTCACGGAAAATTTCGCCTGTTCGCTTGTCTGTGATGAAAATATTTTTGTCAATGCCTGTTCCCGGTGTACCAAAATCACCGTTGCCATCAGTAAAAGAAAGTGTCATGATGACTGAATCTTCAGCAAAGACACCTTGTCTCATTCCATTTTTAGAGAATCCAACAAACGAAAGCGTTGGTTCTTCGGGGTAATCAGGTGGGTTTACACAGGAAGTGACCCATCCAAAAAGTGAAAGTAACAGAAAGATTCGGTACATAACGCCCATTTATTCTCATAAAAATACTGTATCTTGGAGTAAAAAACACCAGTATGGCCCTCAATTTTATCCCGGAGAGGGAAAAAATCTGGCAACAAATTCAACAGACAGTCATTTCAGGGTCCATTCCCAACGAATCATTGCTACTTTCCGTTTTTGAATTTCAATATAATAATAACCCTGTTTACAATCAGTTTTGCAAGCAATTGCAGCGATCACCAGCCACGGTGAGCTCGGCCAGTCTCATACCGTTCCTCCCTATTTCAGCATTTAAATACCAGCGGGTAACAACGGGTGCGTTTCAGGAGGAATTCATCTTCACCAGCAGCGGAACCTCCAGCACAGGGCAATCCAGGCATTATGTAAGAAGCCTGTCAAATTATCTTGACAATTGCAGCAGAATCTGGGAACGGCATTTCGGAAATATCCAGCAGTACTGTTACCTTGCGCTCCTGCCTGGTTATCTGGAGAGAGAAGGATCCTCTCTCATTACTATGACAGACCATTTTATTCGACAGTCTGGTTACCACCAAAGTGGCTTTTATTTGCGTAACCATGAAGAACTTACCACACAATTGATCCATTGCAGAGAAAAGAAAATACCTACAGTCCTACTTGGCGTAAGTTATGCCTTGCTGGACTTTCTGGAGGACCACCCAATTCCATTTCCCGAGTTGATTGTGATGGAAACGGGAGGAATGAAAGGAAAGAGAGAGGAAATCAGTAAAACAGCATTGCACGACATACTGAAGAATGGTTTTCAAACGGATATCGTGTATTCAGAGTATGGCATGACAGAGTTGCTTTCGCAAGCATATTCCCTGGGGAACCAATCCTTTCAGACGAACAGTTCATTTCAGGTTCGAATTACAGAAATCAATGATCCGTTTGCTCCAGAAAAAAATGGTAAAACGGGCATATTAAACATCACGGACCTAGCAAACCTGGACAGCTGCTGCTTTATTCAGACAGAAGACATCGCAAGGGCTATATCAGAAATGCAATTTGAGGTGATCGGCAGACTTGACGCGTCAGAATTGCGAGGATGTAACCTGTTGCTTGAAGAAGTCGTCTAAGAAATATCATTGAAACCAAAGGCCCCAGGGTATTCTTGACATGAGCAAAAGCAAGCCGATACCATAGTAAATCAAGACATGTTTTGCAGTATTTCCAGCTACCGCCTTTTTTACCTTTCTGTATCCTACAGTGATGAGAAGGATGGCTAAAATATTGGTAAACGGATGTTCTAAAGCCAACAAACGCTGTGTTGCATCAGCCATCGCAGCGCCAGACAAGTTAGAAAATCCGTAGGGCGAAACACCATATACTGCCAGGCCAATCAACAGCTGAATGTGAGAAAATATCATTGAAATCAATGCCAGTTTTTGCAATACACGGGGATTACTCTCTGTTGTGAATGTTGCATACAGGGCATAGCCAACTGTGGATATCAAAGCAGTCAAAAGAAAATAGGCAAGATAAGAATGAACCGGTTGGAAAAATGAGTACATGTGCGATTGATTTTATGCACTATTAATAGGACTATGTACGAGATTGTTCAGCAAATGCCGGAATTTATTTTTTCTCCTTTTAAAAAGGGCCGGGTTACTTTAAAAAAATGAGGATATTTCCATATCGATGTTTTAGATAATGGTACATTTGTAAAAAATCTTTGATGACGCACCCTATATCCACCTGCTTGTGGTTTGACAAAGAGGCAGCTGAGGCGGCTTCCTTCTACAAGCACATTTTCCCCTCTTATCGCCAAGTTTCAGAAAATCCACTGGCTGTGGTTTATGAAATTTTTGGCCGCCGCTTTATGCACCTCAATGGCGGCCCCGGCAAGCCCATCACTCCATCAATATCTTTCTTTCTTCATCTTCCTGAGAATGTGTCTTTGCCTCTGATCTGGAATGCCCTGAGTGAAGGAGGGAAAGTATTGATGCCATTGCAGGAATACCCATGGAGCGGAATGTATGGATGGTGTGCGGACAAGTATGGTGTCAACTGGCAGTTGATGCAAAGTCAGGACCAAAATGCAAAATTGGTACCTAGCATCCTGTTTACGCATAAAAACTGCGGAAAGGCGGAAGAAGCCATCCATTTTTATTCGAATTTGATTGATAATTCGGGTGTAGGGCAGATCAGCCGGTATGAAAAAGGAGAACCAGATATTGAAGGAAATATAAAATATAGCGAATTCACTTTGAATGGGAGTGGTTTTACTGCCATGGAAAGCAGCCATAATCATGCCTTTGATTTCAATGAGGCTGTTTCCTTTATCCTGACAGTGGATACCCAGGCAGAAATAGACAGGTATTGGGAAGCCCTTACAAAGGATGGTCAGCCAGGAAAATGTGGCTGGTTGACTGATCGCTACGGCATCTCCTGGCAACTTGTTCCGTCCGTCTTAAGCAAGTTGATGACGAATCCGGAAACAGCCCCAAAGGCGGCCTATGCCTTTCTTCAGATGTCCAAATTTGTCCTGGCAGATTTGCCTGAGCCGCTGAATTAGCGATTATTTCACCAAAATTCGTCTACTGCTGGTTCTGGCTTTGAATTCTGGGGCATATAGACATTCCACAGTTGCCACGCCCCCTTGAAAGATACCGGCTTGTTGAATTTTTACTTCATGTTCAAAGATGAATGTGCCTTTTTCCAAAGACGGTAGATAAAAATGGGCAGATGCGTCTTTTACTGAAAGGTAATAACTCGTTTTTCCCTGGTAGCGATAGCCTGACAAGGCTTCTACTGGTTCACAACAGCTGGGGTTG
>JAUMBK010000215.1:0-6318 GCA_032115795.1 Saprospiraceae bacterium
TGGGTGATCTACAGGGTTCATTGCTACACCCCTAACACGTGAACGCTTTCCTAGCCACCTTGTCTTTCCTGCCTTCCCCAATACTTCCAACCCGTGATCAGGATTTGATGCACGACCAATGACTGCTTTACACGTCAATAGAACCCTGCGAACCTCTCCTGAAGGTAGCTTTACAATGGCATATTTACCCTCTTTACCCATCATGGTAGCATACGTACCTGCGCTCCTTGCCAACGCAGCCCCTTTCCCAGGCGCCATCTCGATTGCATGAATATCTGCACCAAGAGGTATCGATGAAAAATAAAGTGCATTTCCCGTATCTGGTGTTGCAGTCGGCCCAGAGAGTACTACATCACCTACCTTGATCTTATCCGGAGCGATAATGTATCTCTTCTCACCATCTGCATAAACGACAAGTGCTATAAAGGCTGACCTGTTCGGATCATATTCTATTGTGCCAATTTTACCTGGAATTCCTTCCTTGTCTCTTTTAAAATCTATCACACGGTATTTTCTCTTATGCCCCCCACCTATCTGGCGCATAGTCATCTTACCATCATGGTTTCTACCCCCACTTCTAGTGCCTCCGGAGGTTAGACTCTTCAACGGTTTTGACTCTGTCAACTCAGCAAAGTCGACTGACACCTTTTGTCTCAGGCCCGGAGTGATCGGATTAAATTTCTTAATTGCCATCGCTTTATGCTTTTGGTTGATTATCTATATTACTCTTCGCTTGCTCCGTAAATATCCAACTCCTCTCCTTCGGCCAGCGTAACATATGCTTTTTTGTACGCAGGAATACTTCCACGAATAATGCCACTGCGTGTATTTCGCGATTTTGCCTTTGCGGGCATGATGATGGTATTTACTTCCAACACATTGGTAGCAAACATGCGCTCCACTGCATTTTTAATTTCGATTTTGTTGGCGCCCTTGTCTACAATAAATGTATATTGATTTCTCTTCGCCGTCAATTTTTCTGATTTTTCAGAAACTATGGGTTTAAGTATGATATTTTTTGACATGGCTTGCCTGTTTATTGGTTTTGGTATGATGCCTTCAATTGTTCAACCGATTTCTCTGAGATGACCAAGACATCTGCGTTTATGATGTCGTATGTATTGGCGTCCTTTACTGTATGTACTTCTGACTTTGGCAAGTTTCTGCTTGACAGATAGACATTTACATTGTGGTCCGATGTCAGGAACAATGATTTGCCAGCCACTTTCAAGTTGCCCAGTATTGAAACAAACTCTTTTGTGTTTGGCGTCTGCATGTTAAAATCCTCCACTACCACGACTGCACCATTCTTAAACTTATCAGAATACGCTGAATATCTCGCCAACTCCTTAACCTTCTTATTCAACTTGAAAGAATAATTTCGCGGTTTAGGCCCAAAAACACGACCACCACCACGGAAAACAGGAGACTTCATAGAACCTGCCCTTGCAGTACCAGTTCCCTTCTGACGCTTCAATTTTTTTGTTGTACGTGCAATTTCCCACCTCTCTTTTGATTTATGGGTACCTTGCCTCTGCGCTGCTAGATATTGCTTCACTGCGAGATAGACAGCATGAGAACTAGGCTCAATACCAAAGACTTCCTCTGGCAGCTCTACACTCCTCCCTGTACTTTTCCCTTGAATATTTACTACATCAAGTTTCATGATCCTTACTTTTCAATGATAACTAATGACCCTTTATGTCCTGGTACTGACCCCTGAATAAGGATCAGATTCATCTCAGGTAAAAGTTTAACAATCTTCAAATTTTTGGTCTTCACCCTTTCATTACCCATCCGACCAGCCATACGAAGACCTTTAAAAACGCGTGATGGCCATGCAGAAGCGCCCACTGATCCAGGAGCTCTCAATCGGTTGTGCTGTCCGTGTGTTGACTGACCTACACCACTAAAATTGTGCCTTTTTACCACACCCTGGAAGCCTTTTCCTTTTGAAGTACCGATGGCACTCACCTTGTCACCAACATTAAAAATCTCAGTCAGAGTAATCTCCTCTCCCAATTGCTTGGATAACGGATAGTTTCTGAATTCAACCATTTTCTGCTTTGGTGTCGTACCCGCCTTCTCAAAATGCCCTTGCATCGGCTTCGTTGTATTTTTTACTTTTGCCTCACCATAGCCCAACTGTATCGCATCATACCCATCAGTTTCATTTGTCTTCACCTGAGTTACGATGTTCGGCTGAGCCTCAATGACAGTGCAAGCTATATTCTTACCACTCTCATCGAAAATACTGGTCATACCAATTTTCTTTCCGATTAATCCGTTCATGATTAAATTTTTATAAGCAGAAGCGATAAAATATCACTTCCAATTTACACCAGAATCTAAAAAAATGAAACTAAAAATCCAACGGTTAGGTCAACTTAACCTGGATATCTACACCACTAGGCAACTCTAGTTTGGACAATGCATCCACAGTCTTCTGGGTAGGTGTAAAAATCTCGATTACGCGTTTGTGGGTCCGTAATTGGAACTGCTCTCGAGATTTCTTATTTACGTGCGGGGAACGCAGGACAGTAAATACTTCCTTCTCAGTAGGCAGCGGAATCGGACCGGAAATAACAGCACCGCTGTTTTTCACCGTCTTTACAATCTTCTCTGTGCTTTTGTCTACCAGATTGTGATCGTAAGAACGGAGCTTTATCCTGATTTTTTGATTCATAACCTTTATTTAAAATTCACTCTGTTTAATAAGAGGCCGCAAAGTTACAATTATTTTGCGACATTTAAAAAAAATACGTAAAAAAATAAACAAAATCGGAAGCAGCTACAACGTAGATACTTCCGGTTCTTTATTATTACGCCTTCGCGCCTTTTGCTTTTTCAATGACTGCATCAGCAATGCCCTTTGGCGCTGGTGCAAAATGGCTAAACTCCATGCTACTGCTTGCCCGGCCAGATGTGATCGTACGCAATTGCGTCACATAACCGAACATCTCAGCCAGTGGAACCTCAGCCGAGATGGCTACAGCACCACCCGAACGTCCTTCCTGTCCTTTTGGCAAACCTCTTCTTCTGTTAAGGTCACCGATTACAGAACCTACATATTCGTCTGGTGTCACTACCTCAAGCTTCATAATTGGCTCAAGAAGGACCGGATTACACATCCTGGCAGCTTCCTTGAAACCTTCCTTTGCGCACAGTTCGAATGCCAGAGGCTTAGAGTCAACCGCGTGCGTTTGTCCATCGTACAACCTCACCCGCATACTGTCAATGTTGTAGCCGGCAAGGATACCATTGTCCATCATGGATATAAACCCTTTGATGATGGATGCAAAGTATTCCTTAGGTACAGAACCTCCGAAGATATCGTTGACAAACTGCATTTTCGTCTTGCCTGATTTGAAGTCTTCCGAATTAAGGAACGCCTCATCAGCGGGTCCGAGTTCGAAGGACATTTGTGCAAACAAACCTGATCCACCTGACTGCTTTTTCAATCGTTCTGTATGCTCAACACTTGTGGTCAACGCCTCCTTGTAATTTACCTGCGGCGCTCCTTCGTTTACTTCTACCTTGAATTCACGACGAAGACGATCCACGATAATTTCGAGGTGAAGCTCACCCATACCGCTAATGACAGTTTGGTTGGTATCTTCATCATATCTTACTCTGAATGTCGGATCTTCTTCAGACAACTTATTCAGTGCCATACCCAACTTATCCAGGTCCTTTTGTGTCTTAGGCTCAATGGCTAATCCAATCACCGGCTCCGGAAATACCATACTCTCCAGTACAATCGGATGTGCTTCATCACAAAGCGTATCTCCTGTACGAATATCCTTAAAACCCACGCCCGCTGCAATGTCGCCTGCTTCTACCCTTTCAATTGGGTTTTGCTTATTGGCGTGCATCTGGTACAAACGCGAAATTCTTTCTTTATTTCCAGAACGGGTGTTCATAACGTAAGAACCCGCATCAAGTCCACCAGAGTATACTCTCATAAACGCGAGACGACCGACATAAGGATCTGTGGCAATTTTAAATGCCAGGGCAGAAAACGGTTCGCTTGTTGAAGGCTTCCGCAATTCTTCTTTGTCCGTCTTCGGATTCACTCCGGTGATAGCATCCACATCAAGGGGGCATGGCAGAAAAGCACAAACTGCGTCCAATACTGCCTGTACGCCTTTGTTTTTGAAGGCTGAACCACACATGACGGGAGTGAACGCCAAATCGATGACTGCCTTTCGCACAGCCGCATTGATTTCTGCTTCAGTAATAGAGTTGGGATCCTCAAAGAATTTTTCCATGAGCTCCACGTCATATTCAGCAACAGCCTCGATCAACTTGGCTCTGTATTCATCGACTGTGTCTTTGATATCAGCTGGAATATCAACTACTTTGTAAGTCATTCCCTGGTCTTCTTCATTCCAAACCATGGCAACATTGGTAATCAGGTCGACTGCTCCTTTGAACTTTTCTTCAGCGCCAATCGGAACCTGGAGTGGAATGGCATTCGCTCCCAGCTTTTCTTTGATGTCGTTTACAACATTAAAAAAGTCAGCACCAGACCTGTCCATTTTATTCACAAACGCAATACTTGGTACACGGTATCTCTCTGCCAGTCGCCAGTTTGTTTCTGACTGAGGCTCAACACCGTCTACGGCACTGAAAAGGAATACGAGACCATCGAGAACACGAAGTGAACGGTTTACTTCAACCGTAAAGTCAACGTGACCCGGAGTATCGATGATATTGAAATGGTATGATTTTGTATCTGCGACATTTTTGCCCTGGTCTGTCGGGTAATTCCAGTTACAGGTAGTGGCTGCGGATGTAATTGTAATCCCTCTTTCCTGCTCCTGTTCCATCCAGTCCATGGTAGCTGCACCATCGTGCACCTCACCAATCTTATGACTGATACCTGTGTAATATAAAATACGCTCTGTAGTGGTTGTCTTACCTGCATCGATGTGAGCGGCAATACCAATGTTTCTCGTATATTTGAGATCTTTAGACATACTATTGTTATGGAATTATACTAATCAATTCTTGATGGACATTACGCTCTGAAGTGCGCAAATGCTCTATTGGCTTCCGCCATTCTGTGGGTATCTTCACGTCTTTTAACAGAAGCTCCTTCGCCCTTGCTTGCTGCGATGATTTCAGCAGAGAGTTTTTCTGCCATTCCTTTCCCGCTACGGGCTCTGGAAAATTTGATCAACCACTTCATTCCGATAGAGAGGCGTCTCGCCGGACGGATTTCAGTTGGAATCTGGAAAGTCGCTCCTCCAATCCGCTTCGAACGAACCTCTACGGCTGGCATAATGTTTTCCAATGCCTTTTTCCACAAATCATGGGGATTTTCGCTGGTGCGGTTTTCAATTTTGTCCATGGCGTCGTAGAAGATAGCGTATGAAACACTTTTCTTTCCTTCCCACATCATGTTGTTCACAAACTGTGTTACCATCGCGTCTCCATAACGCGGATCGGGTGCTATTACCCGCTTTTTAGGCTTTCTTTTTCTCATCTTTCGATAATATTATTAGATCAGACAACGATTTTTATTTCTTAGGAGCTTTTGCACCGTACTTAGAACGACTCTGCAATCTCTTTGCTACTCCGGCTGTATCCAGGGCACCACGAACGATTGTATAACGTACACCTGGAAGGTCTTTTACCCTTCCCCCTCTCACCAATACGATGGAGTGTTCCTGCAGGTTGTGGCCTTCTCCGGGAATATAGCAAATGACTTCGATTCCGTTTGTCATCCTTACCTTCGCTACTTTACGGAGCGCAGAGTTTGGCTTCTTTGGCGTTGTAGTGTAAACTCGGGTACAAACACCACGCTTTTGCGGACAAGAATCCAATGCCCTGGACTTGCTGGAAACCACTACTTTTTCCCTTCCTTTTCTAACTAACTGGTTGATAGTTGGCATACATTCAATATTTAACTATGTATTTTTTATACAAAAAACTCCCTTCTTTGAAAAGAGACGCAAAGGTATTATTAATTTGCAAATGTAGCGCACATTTTCACAATATTTTTTTATTAATATACTGAAATTTAGGACTTTCTGAAAATGAAAGTACTTATGTATTGAGGCAAATTATCATACGTCCATCTCATATCAAAAAAATCTTCTATGTAATTCCATACGAATGATAATATTATGCATTGCATGGCATCTGACACTGTTCATTTGCCAAGGGCAGCCCCAAATGTGTCTTAATCAGTGTCATCTGGTGGGTGTATTTCGTCCCCATTCACCATCGGATCCCGGATATCCTTCCCTTTTACTGTCTTATATAAAGGCGATAGATGGGACGGAGCATGTTCAGACAGGTAATTTGTAC
>JAUMBK010000216.1:0-10458 GCA_032115795.1 Saprospiraceae bacterium
TTGAGTTTAGAGAACCTATATTCAGGAACAAGAGCACTCCAAATGAATATTTTAATATACTCAAACACATCATTAGATGTTAAGTATGGAAGAGCTTTATACATATACTCATATACTGGTGAAACAAATACCCTCCAATCAAATAATGGATCCTGTTCTGCCTCACTCAGTGTAGATTGGAACTGTTTTTTTTCGGTGTA
Organism: Saprospiraceae bacterium; assembly: GCA_032115795.1. Classification (GTDB taxonomy): domain Bacteria; phylum Bacteroidota; class Bacteroidia; order Chitinophagales; family Saprospiraceae; genus OLB9. Next base: position 201 of record JAUMBK010000216.1, read on the forward strand.
TAACTCCTGAAGTTCCTTTTCCAGTTTGATAAGCTGGTCTTCAATGTCAATTCGTTCTCTATCTTCAGATAGCAGCTTCTGTTTGTCATTGTCGGTTTTTAATGTTAATTCAGAAATTTTCAGATCTCTGAATTCTTTGTCTTTGACAAAGTTGGCAACCAGGTTTTGTTGTCTGATTTGGGCAATATTGTCCTGGTTGAATTTTTCAGATGCAGCAGACATTTTTTCACTGATCTGGTCCATATCTGTCACTTTCCCATCTCCGGATTGCTCCAGTTGTTCCAATTTTTTGCGAAGTTGTTTTTGCTGTTGCTCAGAAAGAGACAGTTTTGTCTCTATATCCCGAATCTCGGAGCGCAGCAATTTTTCCTTTGCCTCAGATTCTGCTTTAACTTGGTTGAAGGTATCAAGCTTGTGCTGCATTCTAATTCTTTCCTGATCAGCCAGCTGAAGTTCTTTTTTTACCTTTTCTATGGTCGATTGGAAAGTAGCGGATTTCAGCGTGCTTATATCATTTTTTATCTTTGAAAGTGACTGGCTGAGTTCCGTCCTGGCTTTTTGATTCTTTTCAAGTGACTCTGCCAGTTTCTCCAGTTGCTTTTTCCGCCCCATTTTCTTTCCCTCAAACAAACCAACCGATCCGCCAGTCAATGTGCATCCCTGCTGTAAAAGAGTACCTGCGGAGGAAATCACAGTCATTTTTTCTGATTCGATGCCATCCGGTAATTGCCCTTCGCCATTAAAAATAAAAACATTAAACAGAAGGAAATCTGTCAGTTTTTTCAATTCTTTTGGTGTATTGACCACCTCCGTTGCTGGAATTAGTCCTTCATGTTGCCCTGGTTTGCCAATGGAAGGTACTTTTTCCAGGAGAAAAAAATGTGCTTTGCCTTTTTGCGAGTTTTTTAAAAGGGTAATTCCCTGCATGGCCTCGACGGCATTTTGAACCACAAAATAGTTGAGATACTGCTCTAAAAACAATTCCACAGCCGCTTTGTATGGTTCCTGGACATCGATGACATCTGATAAGATGACCAACTCTTTTTTCCAATGGTCATTCAAAAATTTGATCGATTCGGGAAAACCCTCAAAATTATCAATCATCCCTTTCAGGAGATCGTATTCGTTCTGTTGAGAATCAATTGTTCGATGGACTTTGTTCAGTTCTTCCTGTACTTTGTCTCGCTCGGATTCCAGCGTCGCTATTCGTTGCAGCCGATCGGTTTCATTTTGTTGTAATGATGACAGTTCAGTTTCTCTCGCTGCATAAGCCTGGCTAATGGTTTCCAATTCTTGTTTGACCTGCGAAAAATCCTTTTCTCTTGATGCAATGATTTCGTGGATCCTGGCAATTTCCCGCTCATCATTTTCGAGAGAGTTGCGCAAGATGGCGCTATTTTTTTCTATATCAAAAAGTTGCCTCTCCAGCTCCTGTTTTTCTTTTTGTCGAAGGTCGAACGACATTTTTGCTGCATTATACCCCTCCCGGGTGTCATCATATACCTGTTTTGACTGTGCGAGGAGCTGTTTCAAATTCTCAAGTACGTTTGTCTCTTCAAGAATACGCGCAGCCAGCGCATTTGATTCAGTCATCGTTTTTTCGAGTTCTTTCTGGCTTTCTGCAATGCTTCTGGTGAGTTGTTCCTTGGTTTGTTTTTTGAAGCCTGCTTTTTGCTGCAGAAGCCCTTTTTCGCTCTCTCTCGAACGAATCTGATAGACCAGTTCGTTTAATTTTTTTTGGTGGTCTGAAAGAGCTGACTCTTTGTCAAGGTTTGCCTTTTTGTCCTTTTCCAGACTGGCATTCAACAATGTGAGCTTTGTATCATTGGCTCTGTAGGTATCCTGGTCTTTCAGCAGCTGTTCTGAGATGCCTTTGTATTTTTGTTTTAAATGCTGAATGGCATGGATTGCGTGCCGTACGCTCAATTCTTTGTATTCAGCGCGGATATCCAAAAATTTTTGTGTTCGGCGGGCCTGTTTTTCAAGCGTTTTCAGATTCCCTTCAATTTCAAAAAGCAGGTCATCAATCCGGTTGAGATCTTCTGTTGCGCTTTTTAACTTACTGAGTGTCTCTCTCTTTCGGATTTTATACTTTGACACGCCGGCAGCCTGCTCAAACATTCTCCGCCGGGATTGTTCTTTGTCGGACAGGATATCATCAACCATGCCAAGGGCAATGATCGCATACGAATTTGAACCTATGCCTGTGTCGATAAACAGTGAATTGATGTCCTTCAATCTGCAGGGAACATTGTTTAGCCTATATTCTGATTCACCCGACCTGTACAGCGTTCTTGAAATCGTCACTGTCTGATATTCTGTAGGAAGAACACCTTTGTCATTTTCAAATGTCAGTGCAACGGTGGCCGTGGCAGACTCTTTCTTCGTTTTTGTACCATTAAAAATGACATCCGACATGGATTCAAGACGCAATTCTTTGCTTTTTTGCTCTCCCAGTACCCACCGGATAGCATCAACAATATTGGATTTACCAGACCCATTCGGACCCACCACGCCTATGACATTCTCACTGAAATTAAGAATGGTTTCATTCGCAAAGCTTTTAAACCCTTTAATGTACAAGCTCTTTAGTCTCATAAGCCCGCAAATATATCAAATCTTGCCAACAGCAATGCTATTTAGAGTAGATTTGAAATCTCCAGTATGGCCTTAAATTCAGCCTGTTTAAAAAATCATTTGCCCCCGACTACACGTCAATTGATAAGTTTAACTTGTTTTTAAGAAACCTTAATAGAACTTTTTTTTGTAATATTATATTTAAGGTCTATTATTGCACGAAAATTGAAAACCGCAGCATATGGACAAGCAAGGAACTTCCGTAGTGACAACTCGCTACAGTGACGAAGATCTCAAGGAATTCAAAGATCTAATTGAGGAAAAACTGGACAAGGCGCGATCACAATATCTGAGCCTGAAAGAGCAGTTGAAGGATATTACCGAGAATAACAATGATGATTTTGCAAAGGATATCACCGACTTCTCATCTATCCAGACGGAAGTGGAAATGCTCAATAACATGGCTAACCACCAACGTAAGTATATCCAGGATCTCGAAAATGCGTTGATTCGAATTAACAATAAATCCTATGGAATTTGTGTGGTCAGTGGTGAATTAATAGAGAAGAAACGTCTTCAGGCGGTACCGACAACCACCAAATCCGTGACTGCCAAAACCCAGGCAGAAATGAAGGATGTGCAGGTGCCCAAAGATAAAAACAGAGGCTTTGATGATTTTGAGGAAGCAGAAGATGAAAAGCCGGTCAGAAAGTCCGAACCCAAAAAGCCGACCATCATTACCAAGGTAATCAAGAAATCTTCCAGTACAAAAGTGGCAAGTGACCTCGATGATGAGGATCTGGATAAGATCTTCTCAGAATTGGATGTCATTAAAGAACTTGACGAAACTGAATTGGGAATCGATGATGAAGAAAATGAGGGATTCTCTGATGATGAGGATCTGGATATGATCGCTGATGATGAGCAGGAAGAGTATGATGAAGATGAAATGGAATAAGTCGGATTTGTGATAGCAACAGCGAAAAATGGGTAAAGATATCAGATTGTCAGAAGGGAGTGTAGGCTCCCTTCTGTATTTTTAGCATTTACAAACAAACTCAGCTATGGCAATATGTACTTTCACCCGCTCAATCCTTCCACTATTCCTGCTCTTGCTTACAGCCTCGTCTGGATTGAATGGCCAGTCCGACTCATTGAGATTAGAGAATTACAAGGAAAAACACCGCCCTCAGTTTCATTTTTCGCCATTGGCGCATTGGATGAATGACCCCAATGGCCTTTGTTGGTTTGAGGGCGAATATCACATGTTTTATCAATATTATCCGGCGGGAACAGTTTGGGGACCAATGCATTGGGGGCATGCAGTCAGTTCGGATATGGTTCATTGGAAACATCTCCCTGTCGCGATTTATCCTGATTCCTTAGGCTATATTTTTTCAGGCAGTGTTGTGATTGACAAGGCCAATCGCAGTGGTTTGGGCACAAAGGAGCAGCCACCGATGGTGGCTGTCTTTACGCATCATGATCCACAAGGAGAAAAAGAGGGGCAGATTACCTTTCAAAATCAATCCATCGCCTGGTCTTCAGATAAAGGCAGGACGTTCACCAAGTTTTCTGGTAATCCGGTAATTAAGAATCCAGGCATACGTGATTTTCGCGATCCAAAAGTGCGCTGGCATGAGGAAAGCAACCGTTGGATCATGGTTTTGGCAGCGTATGATCAGGTGATGTTGTATTCGTCTGCTGACTTGAAAAAATGGGAATTTTGCTCATCGTTTGGTATACCGGGAGATACACGATTGTGGGAATGCCCTGATTTAGTCCCTGTGACAACTCGAAACAGTGATGAAAAAAAATGGGTGTTGCTGGTCAGCATCCAGAACAGTGCCCCGAATGGAGGGACAGCCACAGCATACTTTGTAGGGGATTTTGATGGCAGAACATTCAAATCAGACCCCACTTCCCAGCAGTGGCTTGATTATGGAGCGGACAATTATGCCATGGTAACCTGGTCAAATGTCCCGGATGACCGCATTCTTGCCCTTGGATGGATGTCAAACTGGCAATATGCGCAGCAGGTACCTACCGAACAATGGCGCAGTGCCATGACTCTTCCCAGGGAGTTGACGCTGCACAAAAACGATGGGGGCTTTCGTTTGCATTCAGCTCCTGTTGCCGAATTACGCACATTGCAAAATTCAGATGCACCTGATTTGGCTACGGGAATAAATAAACCGGGCCTGATCTATTCAGATTGCACTTTGTCAAGGTTGACACTCACCATGCCGATGATGCCCACAACAGATTTGGCCATTCGCTATTTCAATGACGACAACCAGGAGCTGATTGTGGGTTATGACCGACAAAAAAATGCCTTTTATGTTGACAGGTCAAAAGCGGGGCAGCATGATTTTTCTCCCAAGTTTGCGGGTCTCCATTATAGTGGGCAATTGCCTGAATCATTTCCGTTTTCAATGGAAATTTTTCTTGATCACGCGTCCGTAGAACTATTTGGTCAGCAAGGAAGTACTGTCATGACGGAAATATGTTTCCCCTCCAAGCCATTTTCAAAGGCCGAACTGGTATGTCATCCGGAGGATGCATCAAAATGCGACGTGAAAGTCTGGAGACTGAATCGTGTCTGGAAATGATGTTTTCCCGGTGCAGGCTGAATTTTTCTTGTTACTTTTGCATCATCAAAATGAAAAGCTGATGGCATTGCAACAAGAATGGGAAGTCCAGGGTAATTTTTTATTCCGGTACAGAAGCCACCTGCCATTGTTTTTGTTGCCTGCGGGCTTCTGGGTGATGTCTTACATGGTGGTTCGTCAGGGTGATTTGTTTGTTGACCAGGGCATCACATACCTGGAGATGGCGTCCTTGTCATTGAGTTTCCTCGGCCTGATAATACGTATTTTGACCGTTGGTTTTACACCGAAAAACACATCCGGTAGAAATACTGCACAAGGCCAGGTGGCAGACAGTCTAAATACATCCGGAATCTACAGTGTGGTGAGGCATCCATTGTATTTGGGAAATTACTTTATGTGGCTCGGGACTGCCATCCTTGCAGGTGATCTCTGGTTTTGGATTTCATTTACACTGTTGTACGCCCTTTATTACGAACGGATTATGTATGCTGAAGAGCAATTTCTGACGAGGAAATTTGGCGAGGTATATACATCCTGGGCATCATCAACGCCTGCTTTTTTTCCCGCATTGCGAAGATGGCACGGTCCCGTTTTGGCTTTCAGCTGGAAAAAAGTGGCTAAAAAAGAGAAAAACGGACTTTTTGCCATTTTCCTGCTGGTGTTTTTGTTTCAGTGCTGGCAGCATTATCTGGTCCATGGCGCCTGGTTGACAGAAAAGACGTGGAGTATCTGGGCGACCATGTGCAGCGGCATCGTCTATTTTATTTTGAAAATGGTCAAATCGGGTACAAACTGGCTGGATGAAGAAGGCCGATAGTCTTTTTCATCCCTCCACGACAGGGAATTTATGCGAAAGTATAGTTGAAAATGGATTGATCTTTTAAATTGTTGAAACATGTCAATAGTGAATGTAGGTGTTGTGCAGATGGCTTGTAGCCAGGAAAAGAATGTAAATCTGGAAAAAGCTGTCAGGGAAATCAGAAGTGCTGCATCCAGAGGGGCGCAGGTGATTTGTTTGCAGGAATTATTCACTTCCTTATATTTCTGCGATGTGGAAGATTATGCGCAGTTTCGTCTTGCCGAGACCATACCTGGACCCTCTACGGAGGTTCTTTCCGAAGTAGCCAAAGAATTGTCTGTGGTGATTATTGCCTCGCTGTTTGAAAAACGGGCAGAAGGCTTGTATCACAATACCGTCGCCGTACTCGATGCAGATGGAACCTACCTGGGAAAGTACAGAAAAATGCATATACCTGACGACCCATCCTACTATGAGAAATTTTATTTTACACCTGGGGATTTGGGCTATAAGGTATTCAAGTCGAAATACGCGAAAATCGGTGTATTGATATGCTGGGACCAGTGGTATCCGGAAGCAAGCAGGATTACATCGTTGATGGGAGCAGATATCTTGTTTTATCCGACAGCCATAGGATGGGCAACGAGTCAGGATGAAGAGACAAATGCTGACCAGTATAATGCCTGGCAGGTGATTCAACGGTCACATGCCGTAGCAAACGGCATCCCCGTTGTGAGTGTCAACAGAGTAGGGTATGAGCAGAACGGGGCAATGCTGTTTTGGGGTGGTAGCTTTGTTGCCAATGGGCAGGGAAAACTCTTGTACCAGGCATCACACGACAAAGAAGAAACGGAAATGGTTCCCGTTGACCTGAGTCAGGCTGATGAATTTCGCATACATTGGCCATTCCTCCGGGACCGCAGAATCGACAGCTATCAACCACTAACCAAACGGTATTTAGATGAAGAGTAACTTTACTCCGCGGGAATTGGGCTACTTTTTTCCGGCAGAATTCGCGCCACAACATGCCACATGGTTGTCCTGGCCCCACAAGGAAGAATCCTGGCCAGGAAAACTAACTACAATTTATGCTCCCTACGCGGAGTTTGTCTTGCAGTTGGCTGACCACCAAAAGGTCTGTATCAATGTTTCAGGCCAAGCCATGGAAGCATTTGCCAAACAACAATTGGTCACATCACCATATGCCTTGACATGCAGGAATCTGGAATCATTGCTTTCAAACATTTTGTTTTTTTATCATCCTACAAATGATGCCTGGTGCAGAGACCACGGACCGGCTTTTCTGAATCATGCTGATGGTCAAACGCAGGTGATCGTAGACTGGGCTTACAATGCGTGGGGTGACAAATATCCTCCTTACGATCTCGATGACGTCATTCCAAGCCTCATTGGCAAGGCAGTCGGTATGGATGTATTTCATCCCGGAATTGTGATGGAAGGTGGCAGTGTTGAATTCAATGGCACTGGTACAGTCTTGACGACGTCGGCTTGTCTGTTGAATCCAAATCGAAATCCGGGCCTGACGAAAATGCAAATTGAAGAATACCTGGTAGAGTATTATGGCGTGGATCATATTTTGTGGCTTGGTGAAGGAATTGTAGGCGATGACACCGATGGGCACATTGATGACATTACACGTTTTGTGAATGAGGACACTGTAGTGACAGTTGTAGAACATGCCGCATCGGATGACAATTACCACATTCTTCGCGAGAATCTCCGAAACCTTCAAAAGCTGTCGCTGGCAGATGGCAGAAAATTATCCATTGTTGAATTGCCAATGCCTTCTCCTGTGGTCTTTGAAGGACAGCGATTGCCAGCATCTTATGCCAATTTTTACATATCAAACAAGAAAGTAATCGTCCCCACCTTCCGGGATGACAAAAATGATACTTTGGCACTGGAGGTTCTTGAGGAGTGTTTTCCTGACCGACAAATTATAGGTATTGATTCGGTAGACATCATCTGGGGCCTGGGTTCATTCCATTGCCTTTCGCAACAGCAGCCCGCCCTGGCATTCTAGGCAATAGGTCAGTTAATTTCTTTAAGGTAGAGTTGAATGGTGTTTTTCAACCCCAGGTAGAGTGCATCACAGACCAATGCGTGACCTATGGAAACCTCCAGCAAAGCAGGAACGTGCTGCCGAAAGAAATGCACATTTGCAAGATTCAAATCGTGTCCTGCATTGATTCCCATCTCGAGAACCTGGCAATGCGCCGCTGCCCGGGCGTAAGAAGCAACGGCTTCTGTTTGTTTGTGCTGTCTTTGATCTCCCCCATTAAGGATACTCGCCTCCTGAAAAGCATGCGCAAAGGGCCCAGTGTAAAATTCAATCCTGTCAGTGCCGGTCTCTTTTGCGGCATCCAGCCTTTCTGCGATTGGGTCAATAAACAAACTCACCCTTATTCCCGCATCATGAAGCCTTTCAGTGATTTCTTTCAAAAAGGAAAGATGTTTGATTGTATCCCAGCCATTGTCCGAGGTGATCGCCTCAGGCGCGTCAGGCACAAGTGTACATTGATGGGGCCTGTTTCTCAATACCACCTGCATAAACTCTTCAGTAGGATAACCCTCGATGTTCAATTCCGTAGTGACAACCTCCTTTAGCAAGGGAATGTCACTGTATTTAACATGACGCTGGTCTGGCCTTGGGTGAATTGTAATGCCTTGAGCGCCAAATTCTTCGCAATCCATAGCGGTTTTTACCAAATCCGGATAATTGGCCCCTCTGGCATTACGGATTAATGCAATTTTATTTATATTGACACTCAATTTTGTCATAGATCAGCAACAATTGGCGGTTTTCCTGCTTACAAGTGTTTATGACTCACTGCTTTTTTTGGCACTAATCAGGTCGCGGATTTGAGCTGCTTTTTCATACTCCTCCTTTTGCAAGGCTTCATTCAGCAGGTTTTCAAGTGCATCAACGCTCAAATCTTCCATGGATGTCGATTTTGGCCGGGCAGTCTTTCTTTTCTGCTTTGTTTCTTTTGGTTCTTCTTCTTCGTCATCCAGAACAACACCCGCACTTTCCATGATAAAGTCAAAGGTATAAATAGGACAACTATAACGGACTGCCATGGAGATGGCATCAGATGTCCTGGCATCGATTTGCATGACTCTCCCTTCTTGTTCGCAAATCAACTGGGCGTAAAAAATGCCGTCAAGCAAATTGTTGATCAGAACTTCTTTCAAAATGATGTCATATGCATCAAGCGTGTTTTTAAACAAATCATGGGTTAATGGTCTGTTTGGGGTCATATTTTCCAAGGCAACAGCAATGGACTGCGCCTCAAATCCACCAATGACAATGGGAAGACGCCTGTTACCTCCTTCTTCGCCAAGAACGACTGCGTAATTGTGAGATTGGGTTACGCTGTGCGACAAGGCCATGATATCCAGCCTGATTTTATTCATCCTTTTACGATTCTGAGACAAAATTACTTTATTTCAATGAATCAGGCGGAACCATATTGTATTTTTTAATCAAGTGAGGCCAAATATAAAGCATAGAATCATGTATACAAAAATAAAATTGCTTCCATTCCTCGTCTCAAATTTAAATCGTACATAAATATTAAGGAGGCAGATGCTTGATGCCTGTAATTAAAACAGAGAGATGAACGGAAATTGTGTGTCACACATTTAAATGTGACATTCAACGCAAAGCATGGATTTTAAAGTCTACACCTGTAAAACATGTATGCCATTTCTGTGTTTCATAGAAAATTCATAAAACATGTTTGGTTTGTTTAAAAAGAAGAATCAAAAGGAAATCCTGCTTGAAAAATACAGACAATTGAAGGAGGAAGCTTTTATTTTGTCAAAATCGGACCGCAGCTTGTCTGATGCCAAAACAGCAGAAGCAGAAGCCATCTTGCAGCAACTGGAATCCATCCGTGAATAAATCCATCAAAATCCTGTTTACTGGTCCGGAATGTTCAGGTAAAACAACACTTAGCCAATGGCTGAGCCAAAGGAACAACTGGACATTGGTAGAAGAAGAAGCCAGAGAATACCTTACCCGATCTGGCCCTGATTATACCCAGGATGATGTTGCGTTGATTGCGGAAAGGCAGTGGAAATCTGAAAAGGCTGCTTCCAGCAGGCCCTCTCCTTATATTTGTGATACAGATCAGCTCACATTTCTCATCTGGCAAAAAGAAAAATATGGTCATCGTGATCCGCTGGCCTCACTGCACCGGCGAGGTGCAGTGCTCGTCCACGAACGCCTGCTGCGCGCGTACCT
>JAUMBK010000216.1:10468-14417 GCA_032115795.1 Saprospiraceae bacterium
TGCCTGCCCGATATTGACTGGGTTTTTGATCCACTAAGAGAAAATCCAGATGACAGAGACAGGCTGGTATCCCTCTACATCGGGGAATTGCAATCCCAGCTCATTGACTATGTTCCACTTGGAGGGGGAGAAGCAAAACGACAGCAAGAAATCATAGACACATTGCTACGCATGTTGTAAATTCTTCTTGTGTAACCTAAGTTACGTAGGTATCCAATCAGCCGTGGTATCTTTGCACCCGAAACAAGAAGATCACCATGGAAATTTTTGGGTACATCGCATCAGTGCTGATTGGGTTAAGTTTGGGGCTGATTGGGAGTGGGGGCAGTATTTTGACAGTTCCTGTTCTGGTGTACCTGTTTCAGGTTGAGGTAGTACCTGCAACTGCATATTCCTTGTTTATCGTTGGTTTCTCCGCGCTGATTGGTTCACTTGCTTATTTCAAGAAGGGCCTGGTGGAGGTACCTATAGCCGTTTTGTTTGGTATCCCTTCCATTGCAGGAGTATATTTCACCCGAAGCCTGATCCTGCCTGCCATACCGTCCACATTTTTCATCGGTAGGTTTCAGGTGGAGAAAGACATGCTTTTGCTGGTTTTCTTTGCCGTCCTTATGGTTTTATCTGCATTCAGCATGATTCAGAAAAAGGGAGGTAGTGGCAACACCCGGGAAGTGGGTCAGTCAAAATACCTCTTCATATTGCTCGAAGGACTGGTTGTGGGTGTCATTACAGGCATGGTAGGGGCAGGGGGCGGCTTCCTGATCATCCCCGCATTGGTGTTATTGTCAGGATTGCCAATGAAAAAGGCAGTTGGCACATCGCTTGTTATTATCGCTGCTAAATCATTGATCGGTTTTCTAGGGGAAAATAGTCAAACGAAGATTGACTGGTCATTGCTGGCTATGGTTACATCGTTTGCTGTCGTAGGCATTTTTGCAGGTATGCTTCTTTCAAAGAAGATTGATGGGGACCGGCTTAAACCAGTATTTGGATGGTTTGTTTTGTTGATGGGTATATATATAATTATTAAAGAAACTATATTAAATTGAAAATTAGATAATTGTAAATTAGTAAAATAATTAATATGTTATTTCAGCACGTTTATGACAAGACGCTGGCACAAGCCAGTTACTTCATTGGATGCCAGAAAGCAGGTGTAGCTGCTGTCATTGATCCAAAAAGGGATGTAGACACGTATATCGACATCGCCCGTCAGAATAACATGGCCATTACGCATGTTTTCGAAACCCATATCCATGCAGATTTTTTATCCGGTTCAAGAGAACTGGCTGCACTTACAGGGGCAGCGCTGTATCTCTCAGATGAGGGAGGCCCTGACTGGCAATATGAATTTGCGCACGAAGGATTGAAACACGGAGACAAAGTGACATTAGGTAACCTGGTGTTTGAGATTCTCCATACTCCTGGCCACACCCCTGAAAGCATTAGCTACCTTTTGACAGACACGCCTGCTAGCAAGGAGCCAGTCATGTTGTTTACCGGAGATTTTGTATTCGTTGGCGATATAGGCAGACCCGATTTATTGGAAAAAGCTGCAGGACTTAAGGGAACACAGGACCTGGGTGCCTTGCAGATGTATGAGTCCATTAGGCGATTTGAAAGTTTACCCGACTATATCCAGGTTTGGCCAGGTCATGGAGCGGGGTCTGCCTGTGGAAAAGCATTGGGTGCGGTGCCAAGTACCACTGTCGGTTATGAACGAATCCGCAATTGGGCCTTGCAGTATGGTGACAATAAACAAGGCTTTGTAGACTACCTGCTGGCAGACCAGCCCGAGCCTCCCAAATACTTTGCAATGATGAAAAAACTGAACAAAGTAGACAGGCCACTGCTTACGTCAGTGCCTTCCCTTCGTAAATTGACTACCAGTGAATTACAACAGGCGTTGGCTGAGGGCATTAAGGTCATTGATACAAGAAATAAAACTGACTTTGCTTCAGGATTTATACCCGGCAGCATAAATATTCAGGGCAATAATGCCTTTGCTACCTGGGCAGGCTGGTTTTTGCGATATGACGAACCGTTTATTTTAGTAGCTCCAGAATCACAGCATGATGACCTCACCAGAAAGTTGATGCGCATTGGATTGGATTCTATTTTAGGGTATATTCCTGACGTCGAAACGTATACAGTGAGTGGAAACAGCCTTTCAAAAGCTTTTTTGATTGACATGGAGACTTTTAAAAATGCCATTCAGTCCGGAAGCCACCAAATTGTCGATTTGCGGGGAGAATCAGAATATAAGGCAGGCCATGTTCGTGGAGCAGAGCATGTCTTTGTGGGTACCCTCCTTCAGAATTTAGATAAAATACAAAAATCGAAACCTGTGGTGATTCATTGCCAGGGGGGAGACAGAGCTGCCATCGCCTATTCCTTACTCGTCCGTGAAGGGTATTCAAATATTTCAAACTATTCTCCCGGTATGAATGAATGGCAGGCCAAGGGAGAAGAAGTAATCGTATAATGACAATGCGTAATCAGTTTGCATTGATTGTCTCGTAAAAAAAATCATTCCATGTTAGAATCTCTCAAACGCTTGATAGGCGTATCTGAACCTGAAAAAACGCACATTGCAGAAAACGCGTTGCTCATCGATGTGCGAAGTGAATCAGAATACAAGGTAGCCCATCTCGATGGCGCAATGCACCTGCCACTGGAAAAATTGGCAAGCCATTGCAATGAATTACCAAAAGACAGGCAGCTGGTTCTGTATTGCCGTTCCGGAAACAGAAGCAGCCACGCCAGGAAAATTCTTGAAGAACATGGCTTTCATCATGTGGTGGACGCAGGGGGCTTGCAAACGGCAGAAACAATGCTGCTGGCAGCCGGACGCGATGCCCATTGGATCAGGGAAGCGCAAGACGCACCAGCTGAAACTCTACCGGAACATCGGAGTGGGCTGAAAATTGTACTTCCCACGGATTTTTCAGTACAGGCAGACTTTGCGCACATCATGGCCAAAAAACTTCAGGGTTATTTTGATGTAGAAATGCATCTGCTTCATGTAATTGAAGTGCCCGAAACGGTTACTATGGATGATCATGGAAAGATGCTGACTTGTGGGGAAATTGATGTTGAATTTCTCGAACGGCAAAAGGGTCTGGCAGAGGCGAAGTTGAAAGTGTATACCCAAGAATCACCCTCCATACATGGGCATATCATCTTTGGAAAATTGATTGAGGAGGTCAACCGATTTGCCAGTGAAAAACAATGTGACCTGATTTTGATGGGTACAAAAGGGGCATGGGGCATAAAGGAAAAATTGACAGGTTCCAATACACAACAGATTGCACGAAGGGCCTCTCTGCCCGTCATGTCACTCATGTGTGACCGGTCAGATTTGGTCATCAATGATCTCTTGTATGTGCATGATTTTAAAAATGAGGCAGAATGCCCTCCTCTGCTAAGGCGATTTTTAACCGCCTTTGAGGCGCAATATCACCAGTTGCATATTACGCCAAATACAAGTGATGATCAAGTGTTGTTGGACGAAATGACTAAATTTGCTATAAACAAGGACATTGGTAAGTTTCAAAACCATATTGAAGTGGCAGGTTCGGTAGAGGAAGGAGTCAATCAGTTTCTGGCAAACCAGAATGCCGATATTGTCTTTATCGGGACGCATGGCAAAGGAGGGATCTTTCACGAAAGTGCGGCAGAAAACCTGGTCAAACATCTATTTAAGCCGATTGTATTGTTCCATTTTTAAAATAGTAATCTGTTACCGATGACTTCCGTTCGGCAACTGCCTTTGCGCCCGTGCAATCAATGATCTTGTGACTCCAGTCAGACTGGCGGCGACTGGCTGCAATTGCTGCTGCTTCCGTCTTGTGTGTTGTGTAGCCACGCCCGCCGTAATAGCTGGAGAGCACGACAGCAAAGTAGCAGTCTTTGCGGAACACGATGGTGCGGTCGAACTGGTCGCTGG
>JAUMBK010000217.1:0-29546 GCA_032115795.1 Saprospiraceae bacterium
CATCACGAAGAAAATTTCCGGCAAACACAAAGGAAGAATCCGGCATTTTCACAGCGGACTGAATCACGACAACCGCCGAATCACTGCGCAGTGTTTTACTGAGCAATACTTTACCAGTTGTGTCGAGGCTTAGAAAGTAAGATCCGTAATTTCGCTCAATCGGACCGGCAAGTAAGAGGGAACTGTCTTTCTCAGCCGAAAAATGCGCCATGCCGATAAACTGATAAGGAAAAGCAGCGCTTGACCTGGTATATACTTTATCAAAAAGACTTTTTCCCGCATGATTTTTTCTACCGATGTAGATGTTTCGTGACTGGGTGTTGCCTGGAATATATCCGTTGTAGACACTCTTTTTTACACTGGCCAGCAGGTGCATGTTTTGATTGCCAGGCACCTCATTGTTCATTCCATACGCGTTGACCCAGCCTGGTTTGCCCCCTCTGGTCAGAACACCAAGAATGCGGTTTCGGACGGTTGTGTTGCTCGTAACAAGACTAAAGTAGAGGGAATCATTTTCTGCCTGAACAAGGGAACCATCATGGTAAGTAAACCCTTTGACCGTATCAGGCAGGAGGTATTTAAAACTCCAGTTGATATCTCCCTTGGGCTTAAAACTGGTAATCACCAGCGAATCACTTGGCTCATCAGGGTTGTCATGGCCTAAAAATACATCCATGGTGACATAATTCCCATCCTTCATCTGGAGAGAACTGATACTCACGATGTCACTTTTGCTGCCGGAACGGTAGGTGCGGTGAAATGCATTCTGGGATTGCAGTGAAAAAACAACCAAGACAAAACAAAGTACACTTAGAAATTTAAGCCTCATACGATTACGATTTATTCGTGCTGCAAGGAGCAAGCATTTACCTGAGATAGAAACAGCTTCAAAAATACCAATAAACTTCAAATGCCGATACATATTCGGCCAAGTATCTATTTGAAAGCACCCCACTTTTTCAAATGATGGCGCCGGATGATGTTGAAAAACGAAGTGCCTCCGGTGAAAATTGCTTCCAATCTTCAATTGTTTTTACCAATGCTGTTTAACTTGTCTGTCGCAGCGCGTACAGACAGCTGCTGCGCTTCGACCTGTCTTTGTTTGTTTTCCTGGTCTGTAAGATTTAACTCTATTGCTTTTTCGTTTTCAGCAATTTTTAATTTGGCCTTCTCAATTTCTTTCTGGAGGTGATTGTTCTTGTCTTGCAGCTTGTTCAGGTCTCTTTTCAGCGCGGTAAGTTTTTTTTCTTCATTGATAACCTCCTCCAGGACAATTTTTCGCGAAACGGCAAAATAATAGTCCCGAAGCCATTGCCTGACAGCCTTCGACAATTCAGGTTTCTCCTTTTCAATTAAAAAAGAAGAACCCAGGTCAAACACGAAGGAAGTGGTTACACTGCTTTTTGTTTGTTCCTGAATAATGACAAAAACATCCCAAGGCTCTTTATTTTGGATGCCTGGAATCCTGACCTGATTGAGTTGCCATTCTTTTGCCTTTTTGTTGTATTTCGGCTTTGTAAATGACTGGCAAAATTCTGCCAGTGCGGATTCTACCATTTTTCTGTCTGCACCACTGATGTCCAGGCAAAAGGCATTCTGAACACCGAGACTGATGGCAATTTTTCTCTCAGTAGCCTCCTGTGAGAACAAGAGACCAGACCAGAACTGGCCCAGTATCATCAGCAGAAAGAACCTGTTTTCCATATATTTTCTTTTTAGTTCACCGCCTCAAAAGGAAAAATAGACATACTTATCCAATCACTCACAGAAAAAGCGGCATCCATTATGACTTGACTGATTGCAAATAGCGCAACAAGCCGTCGTACTGGCTGACGTCCTTCTTGTTTTTTTCCGCTTTGTCCCTTCGCTGCTGGATCGTTTTGATGGCCTTATCGGCCTGCTTGTTGAGTATCATGGCCTTTGTGTACAAATTCAAAGTTGAGGCCTCTTCTTTCATTTCCAGCAAGATTTCGGCATATTCAGCGGCATCCTCGACCATTTCGGCCTGGTTTTCAAAATGAGCAAGTATATCCTGGATGACAAAGTCAAGTGTCTCGGCGTCTTTTGACTTCTTCAGCAATTGTTTGTATGCATTCCTGTATGATTCAGTCTTCTTAAATGATTTGGAATACGCCATTTTTGACTTTGCTGAAAAAACATCTGCGTTGGATGGCACCGCCTTGCTGTATTTCTGCAATGTTTCTGTCAACAGGTCTTCCATCTCAAATTCAATAGCTTTCTCCACCGTATTTTCGCAGGCATTGCGGCATTTTTCCTCAAAAGCAGCCGCACCTGCCAGGCTGATTACTTCTTTTTTCTTGCTTAAAAGCTGGTCAAACAACTTTGAGTCGGCCTCAACAGCTGCCTCAAGAAGAAAGTGCAGCCTTTGGTTTTCAGTCATGTCTGGCTTGCTGTTCAAATATTCATTGGAAATCTTCAGACTCGGCTTGCCTGCAGCATTCAATGCCTTGACATACTGGTAAACCAGATCATAACTTCTGTCACCTTCTTTGTACTTTGCTTCAAACTGACCGCTTTTGTCATTTTTTTTGATCGCCTCTGCTGCCAGCGCAAGCAGGCCGTCCGGCTGCTGCCCTCCACGCACTGTTTTTACCATTTTGCCATCGCCATCCAAAAAGAATAAGGTGGGGTAAGCCTGGACAGGATATTTATGACCAAAGGTGATGCCGTCAGCTTCTTCCATATCCAGTTTCAGATTGATAAAATTTGCATTGAAAAAGTCCCCAACTTTTTGTTGGGTAAAGACATTTTTTGCCATTGCCTTGCAGGGGCCACACCATTTTGCGTACGCATCCACAAACAACAATTTATTTTCTGCTTTTGCCTTTGCCATTGCATCAGCCCAGCTTCCTTCATAAAAAACGATGCCCTGGGCGCCTGTTGCCATGGAATACAAACTAAAAAACACAAACATCCAAATGTTACGCTGCATATAATTAGGTTTTTAAATCTCAACTACATAACAACCATTTTGACCGGCATGTTTTCGTGGCCTCGTCTCAGGTTATTATACATCCCACTCTGTACTTTTGAAAAAGACTGTCCCCTTGAAAAAAGCAATGTTCTTTCCCTCCTGATTTTGTACGATTACCTCATAAAATCCGATGTTGTGCGACCGGTGCACCTCTCTTGCAGAGGCAGTGAGGACATCGCCGACTTTGGCTGGCAAACAATGAGAGATGGCCGTGTCAATGGAGACGGCATGCCTGCCATGCCCATTGCTGGCAAAGGCAAGGGCACTGTCTGCCATGGAAAATGTCACACCTCCATGGCAAATACCAAAGCCATTGACCATATCTGGTTTGATTTGAGCCTTCAAAACACAAAGACCGGGTTCTGCCTCAAGCACAGCAATCCCCAGCCATTGAGAAAAAGCATCGTGCTTGAACATCTTTTCAGTGACAATTTGGAGGGCCTTGGAAGGGTTTGACATAATGAACGGCTGTTGGTTAGTGAATCATCGATGCCGGTGTTGTGCCAGTGCAGACAGATTGGAATGGCGCTGGCGTGCATCTGTTGTAAAAAAAACATTCCATTCCAAGTGGGGCGTAGGTAGACGGTCCACTACTGCTACGCTGTCTGAAACAATTGGTACAAATCACAAAGATTTCTGCCCATTCCGTCATAGTCCAGGCCGTAGCCAACTACAAATTTTGTAGGAATGACAAAGCCAGGGTAATGCGTGGTTATGTTGTGCAGGTGGGCATCCTGTTTTACAAGAATCGCCGTAATGCGTACAGAGGCCGGATTCATTTTTGTGAGTTCAGGCAGAAAAGCAGCCATGGTGTTGCCGGTATCAATGATGTCCTCCACGATGATGACATGGCGGTCTCTGACATCGATGCCTGGGGGCATATAAATTTCCACATCACCGGTACTTTCTGTTTTGTGGTATGACTTGATTCTCACGAATGTAAGTTCACACGGAAATTGGAGCTTTCGAATCAGGTCGGCAGCAAAAATAAATGCGCCATTCATGACCACCATAAACAGCGGGTTTTTGTCATGGTAATCCTCCCGCAGACTATCTGCAATTTCCTGTACTTTTTCCTCGATGGACGCTGCATCTATGTATTTGGTAAACCGAAGATCGCCTACTTCAATGATGTCTGCTTTTTGCTCTATGTTCACTGTAATCCAAATTTGTCGATGAGATACACCAGGCTGGCCATGGCTGCCGCGCCCAGTTCGAGTTCGCGCTGGTTGACGTTTTCAATCACATCATCCGCGGTGTGGTGGAAATCAAAATAGCGCTGCGAATCCGGGCGCAAACCGACAAGAAGTCCCTTTTGAGATTTCAAGGGGCCAATATCTGCTCCCGAACCACCCATTTCAAATGAAATACCATAACTTTCCAGCAAAGGAAGCCAGGAACTCACCTTCTTGTAATACAACTTAAATTTGCTTGTATCTGCCTCAAAGCTAAAGCCCCGGGGAGTAAATCCACCGGCATCTGATTCAATGGCAGCCAGGTGAAACTCACCCGCCTCATTGGATTTGGCGGCATAGGTACGACCTCCCGCCAGGCCATTCTCCTCGTTTGAAAATAAGACACAGCGAATGGTGCGCTTGGGCTTATATCCAATACTTTGCAAGATCCGAAGCACCTCTGCCGATTGCATACATCCTGCCCCATCATCGTGTGCTCCCTGTCCGACATCCCAGCTGTCAAGGTGGCCACCAACCAGAATAATTTCATCAGGATGCGTACTTCCCCTGATTTCGCCTATGACGGTCGGCGCTGGCCTGGGACCCACCACGCCACAGTTTGTTTTAAGTGAAGCGGTAACTACACCTGTCTGCAACGCTCTACTTAAGGCAACCGCATCTTCTGTACAAATGGCAATGCCCGGTATTTGGTTGGCCGTATCCTTATACACAGTCACTCCTGTATGCGGAAATGTATCCACGCGGGTGGTCATTGACCGGACAAGAGCGGCCCTGGCTCCATATTCAGCAGCTTTTGACGGACCGTACACCCGCTGGTCTACGGCACCGCCATAAGCAGAAAATGTCCTGATTTGCGCTGGGTCCATGGGCCTGTTGAAAAACACCACTTTTCCTTCGATTTTTTCTCTACCCAGCCTTTCCACATCATCGAGGCCCTGCACCTCAATGACTTCCCCCACGACTTCTTTACCACCGGTACCTACTGAATTGCCCAAAGACAAGGCGCGCAGCCGCACTGATTTTCCCCTTTGGTCAGTGATATAGACTTCTTCTTTGGGGCCCCTCTGCCAATAATTGGCCTCACAGGGCTGCAGTATGGTCTGAACTCCTTCCATAGAAGAAAGTACCTGACTGCAATAATTGGCTGCTCCCACATACGCCTCGGAGCCCGCTATTCTCCCACCGTGTTTGGTACAAAGCGTGGTCAGCCATTCATATGCCTTGCCTTTAACCAAAGCCTCCTCATGAATGCGTCTGATCATAAGTGCGTCCTCGTCCTGTGCCTGTACGGCAGAAGATGCCATCAGAAAGTAAAACAAACACCATCGTATGCCAGAAAGAGATGTAAAGAATTGCATTGAATATATACTTTTCTACCTACACTTCCAATTGCCATTTTTTCTGCCAATTGAAAAAATAAACCAAACCTTTGTGCCGGCCACGCCTTCTCTCCCTCCACCCCATACGCAACCTGCGATACCGTATGACAAATGTACTAAAAAAGACGAGCCTGCCTGTCTCCCCTTTCATTTTTTGCAGAGTTCCGCCACAACGGACGATGAAACTGCCTGCAAAAGTATGTTCTAAAAAATAGAAATTCCCAAATAAATATACAGAAATCAGCGACCAGATCGATTTTCTATATTGATATTAGGTTAAAAACTACAAAGCAAAATTGAAATTATGAATATTTTCAAAATAAATTATTCTTATATACCAAGGGTTAAAAATATATGTACGTCTGTGAATAAAATCAATAAATATTGTTTCAAAGAGCACCTTCTTTGGGTATGCATTTATTTGGCATTATTGAAGGAATTCATACCAAATAATTCATAGAATTATCGAAAAAACATATTTATTTAAATATTTCCAGGAAAAAACTTGTCAAATAATTTTTTACAGCTATCTTTGTGTAGCTTTTACAATAAGTAGAAGCAATTTGGTTTCATTTGGTTAGGGTTGAGGTAATGCGATTTGTGTTACCTCATTTTTTTTCACCTGTATTTTACTGCGTATGTTGCTCAAGAAGCCTGTTTTGGAGGCCTGTATTGAAACCCTGGAAGAAGGGATTCAAGTATGCCAAAAGGGGGTACACCAATTGGAGGTATGCAGTCGGCTGGATTTGGATGGCCTCACTCCCTCCACCAGTTTTGTCAACCAGCTTTCAGGGGCCGTCAAAGTGCCTCTAAAAATCATGATCAGGCCGAGAGGAGGCGATTTTTTTTACACACAGGATGAGATTGCATCCATGGTGGCTGACATTTCCCGGTTTAAGGCGAGTAAAGTGGATGGCTTTGTGACGGGAGCCCTGGTGAAAACCGAAGATGGTGAAATCAAAACCGACATGAAAGCCATGATTCAACTTTGCAAAGCGGCCTTCCCTTTTCCTGTGACCATGCACAAGGCGATAGATTGCTGTACAGATATACGAAAAGAAGTACAGGCATTAAAAGGCATTTCCAATGTTCGGTTTATACTCACATCAGGAGGGCAGGCGAAAGCCCTTTCAGCAACAGCCATGCTGTGTGACATGCAAAAAATTGCGGGGGCGTCGATTGAAATCATTGCTGCCGGAAAAGTGACACAGGCAAACATAGACGCATTACGCAAGGAAACAGGCTTGACCTACTTTCACGGACGAAACATCGTGTGACGCCTGATCATTTGTTTGCACCACCCAACAACGTATTTTCAAAAAATACCCTGTAGGCAGCGGCAGAGCGCTCACTTAACATTTTTCGGTAATTTGCCTGGGAGATGGCAAACACATCATAGGTGAATTTATCTCCACCGGTATATGCATCGGCCTCTTTCATCACTTTTTGATAATACGCCATCGCTTTTGCTTCGTCCTCAAATTTACGTATCAAAATTACTTCAGAATTTTCCGTGATATTCAGGCTGGCATCACCCAGCTGCAAGCGTTCATTTTTAAAGTTTTTCTTGTTGTATTCTGAGATGGCCACCTTAAAATTGACATGCCGTGTTTCTTCCAGGCCGTACGTTACGACAGCGACATAATGAGTGCTATTTACTTCGCGCTGGTATAATTTGTCTACGTCCTGGACATTTGAAAACGCTGTATTATCACCACCCAAAAAGCGAAGAATTTCTTTTGCCTTGCTCTGTTCTGGCGTATTGGGATAGGACGTAACCAATTCATTCAATGCCTGAATGTACCCATCCTTCCCCTTTGTGCTGCCCAGTGACATGGCTCGAAGCAGAAAGAGTTTGGGCGTGTAGCTTACATCCTCGCCCAGAACAGTGACGGATTGATCTACGGCTTCAATCACCCTGACATACTCTTTCTTTTCAAACAAATCATATACCTTCTGGTAATATTGTTCTGCTTTTGTGCCTCCCAGGGCTGCCTTTTTAAAATAGTCAGGATCCGAAAGGATGGCTGCATATTTTGAATCGGGGTATTTTCGGATGATCCTGGACTTATACTCCTCCGCAGCATTCTGGTTTCCTAGATCCAGGTAGTCAAGGTACAGGTAAAAATACGAATCCAGCTCATGTGGCGTTGGCCCGTATCTGGCGTGCATGGCTTCCAGTGTTTCAGCTGAGCGGGAGAAGTTCTCGATTTTATCCCTGAACAATTTGCCCAGCGTAAACATGGCAAACATGATCCTGTTGTTGGCCTCCTGCTGTCTTACCGGATTGTCGGGAAGGTCTCGAATAAATTTTTCATATTCTTCTTTGTCCTGCGCAAGCTCTTTTTCTGCGGCCACTTTATCTGCCTGCACATCATTGTCTGCATTTACTCCGGAGCTGGCTTTACTGCTTCTCCTCCAGTCGTCTTCGAGATTCCTTCTTCCCCAGATTTTGTCAAATTCTTCTTTTCCTTTGTCTTTTGCTGCCTTATTGTAGGCAAAGAAAGAAGAAGTACCAAAATCTGCGCCTGCACGCACACTTACCTGCTTGCTGATCAATCCTTGCTGTGGCTCTGTCTGTTGTGATTTCCTGCGCGTCTTCAACCAGGGAGGAATGATCTTCTTTTGTTCTTCTTCCGACAGCGAAGCAAAGTACAAGAGCGTATCCTGATAAGAGATCAGTTCCAGGTTTGCCGCAATATCCTTTAAATTAGAAACATACTTTTTGACCAGATTATACCGGCTGTCGGTCGCTGCCAGTAAAGTTAGAGTGGAATCATAATACAAAGAGGCTTCCAGGTATTGCTGGTCGTCGTAATGGAGGGTGGCAATACGGTAATATGCCTCCGATTTCAGTTTTGTATCTCCTGTATTGGCAGCAATGGACTCTTTCAGGTTTTGCATGGCACTCACCTTGTCATTTTGTGCAAGCTGTATTTCTGCAAGAGTAAAATAGATCTGGTCACGTACATTGGCGTTCTTATCTTCACGGAGCATTTTATTCAGGTCTGCCATCACTTCTGTGCCTGATTTTGATCCGCTCAACATGCCTGTCTTTGCTGAGGCCATGCCTGCCATAAATTCCATTTTAGGATTTCGGGCGTATTTCTTTGCCTTAGCATAATACACCTGGGCCTTTTTGTAATCCTGGTTTTGTTGCGCAATCTGGCCTGCGATAAACGCATACCTCGCCTTGAGTTGTTTGTTTTTTGTAAATTCAATGGCCGCATCCAGCTTGGGCAATGCTTCGTCAAACCGTTTCTGCTTGATGTATAGGCTTGCAAACGTCGCGGGCAGCTCGCCTTTGATTGACTTGCTTACATTTCCTGACTCGAGTTTATCCAGCAACATCTCGCTGGCAAACCAGTTTTCCCGTTTGATATAGGTCTTGGCCAACCAAAGTAAGCCCTCGCTGTAGGCGGTCTTGTCTTCCTCCGGTTTTTTTGGTTTGACGGGTACCGGAGCATCCGCTGCTTCCGGAGCCTGCACTGAACTGGGTGCGGTGGCGACCGTATCGCGTGGCACTGACTGGTTCTGGACAACAACCGGGGCCGTCTTGATTCCTTTTTTTCTGTTTTCTGCCTGTTCCTTGCGCCGCTTTTCTTTTTCCTTCCTGGCCCGTTCCCGTTCCTTTTCCTTTTCCTTTTGCAGTTCCTTGCGGCTTTTTTCCTTTTCCTCTTTCAGCTCTTCCTTTTTCTCTTTAACTTCTTCCTGCTTCTTTTTCTTTTCTTTTTGTTCCTCTTTTTTTGCCTTTTTGGCCGCCTTTCCTGTCAGTTTTTTGCTTTTGTAGTTACGTCCATAGGGATTTGCAGGGTTAAAATCTTCCTGGAAGTACTCCAGTGTTTCCTCTGCTGTTTCGTATTCCTGCTTCAAATATTGCGCCTTGGCCATCATGACATAACAATCATCAACCCACTCGCTGGGCTCATGCAACTGGGCAACCGTCGTTACTTTTTCAAGAATCTTGTCCATGTCGGCCTTCACCATTTTGGGGTCGTCAATGGCCACAAAGTCTTCCACCTCCAGAAGTTGGTTGTAGTCGTCCTGGTTTGTCTGACGGAGCTGGATCATGCTTTCCTTCAGAATCTCATTGGCATTCCAGTACCCGTTGTAATACGCCGTTGTATTGTGGTAAAATTTGCCCGCCGCTGATGTCTCATTTTTTCTTTTTCGCGTAACACACCCGGCTAATGCCAATATCAGCAAAGCAAGGGACAGGCAAACTAAAATTCCTCTTTTCAAAATATATTATACTTTACTCTAATATTTAAAATCCAAACGCAAAGATAATTGCTTATTTTATTTTCTGCTGTTTTCAGACACCCGTTTCCATCAAAAATGAGGCATGTGCCAATTTTATCAACCCGGTTCAGGACGGTTTTCCACGGCACCAATATCCATCCGGCAGGGTAAAATTGGACAACACCTTGAGATGTACGTGGTAAATAACTACTTTTGTAAGATATTATTTCATTTTCAGAAACATTTTTTCATGTCTGACGGCTTGTCGGTAAAGCGAAAATTGTGGGACAGGTTGAAAGATACCTACCGCATCTCTATCCTGGATGATGAAAACCTGGAGGAAGTGGGGTCGTATAGCTTATCCCTGCTTAGCTTTTACATTTTCGTAAGTGTCATTGCCCTCTTGATTTCCACGTTGGTCATTGCCTTTATCGTATTCACTCCGGTAAAGCGCCTGATCCCGGGATATGGAGACATTACCGACAACAAAAAATTTATTGAACTGACAAAAAAGGTAGAGGCACTGGAGGGAGAGATTGCGGCCTATGATGTGTATACAGTTGGTTTGCGCAACTTGCTGACAGGGGGCGTGCACAACAACAGCGTGGAAAAAATAGATTCTGCGGCAGCGATGAAAAGCATTCGTCCCGAACTGGTCAACCCATCAGACCTGTCAGAATCAAACAGAGCCAAGGAGCTGAACTTTCTTCGGTTTGCCACTCCTGTATCCGGGAGTATCTCGGCGCGTTTTCAACCGTCTCTGCGCCATTACGGCATTGACATCCTGGCCGCCAAGGACACTCCCGTAAAATCCATCCTCGACGGCGTCGTGATCAGTGCTGAACAATCCATCTCCGGAGGAAATACCGTGTACGTTCAACATCAAAAAAACCTGGTTTCGGTGTACAAGCACAACTCCGTACTCCTTGTCAAAACAGGCGATATTGTCCGCGCTGGTCAGGCAGTAGCCATTATTGGAAATTCTGGAGAAATGTCTACCGGGCCGCATCTTCATTTTGAAATGTGGTATGATGGAAAATATGTCAATCCGGAAAATTACCTTACCTTCAATTGATACATGTATGTCACGTATGAATTCGTTGTTGCAACCATTGAAAAACGCCAGTGGTGAAACTCTCAGCCCAAAACTTCCGGAGCATATCAAAAACTTTCTTGTCGATATAGATGGTACCATTTGCGATGATATACCCAACGAAGAACCTGAGCGAATGGCAACATGTGCTCCTTACCCCGATGCCTTGAAAATTCTCAACGGATGGTATGACGAAGGACACGTTATCACCTTTTTTACATCCCGTACGGAAGAACACCGAACCATCACGGAGGAATGGTTGCAAAAGCATGGATTTAAATACCACGGCCTCCTGGTTGGAAAACCACGCGGAGGAAATTACCACTGGATTGATAATCACATCGTGCGGGCAACGCGGTTTGAAGGTAAATTCACAAATTTGGTCAAGGCTAGCGCCACAATTGAAGTTTTTGAAAAATAAGCTGATTTAATCTTTTCCCCGTCAATAATAAGCCGTATTTGTAAATGAAGAAGAGGTGTTTGGAATGACAAAACACAGTAAGATACTGGTCGCCGGAGGACAGGGATTCATTGGAAGTTACATTCTGAGGAGGTTGCTTGAAGCGGGATATACCTCCGTCCATTCTCTTGACAACCGCTCAGATGCGAGCCTTCTTTCAAAAGAATGGCGGGAAAAAGTGCACTGGCATCAGTGTGATTTGCGGGACCTGGGGCAGCTGGAAGACATTCTGGCAGAAACGGATGCAGTCATTCACGCGGCCCAACCTCATCCCTGGTCAATGCCATCAAATGCCTACCGTATCAGAGATTTTGTTGACGGCACCCAAAATCTGGTCAATTTATCCCTGGATGCCGGTGTCAAAAAATTGATCCACATCAGCTCAGTAGACGCCATTGGTATCCGCAAACAGCATGAGGAAATCTCTGAAAACCAAATCTTTAGTCACAGTCTGTTTGACTCACGCTATGGCCTAGGCACATTTTTATCTGAGCAGGAAGTGTGGAGGGCACATGCGGAAGGCCTCGCCGTCACAATCCTGAACCCATCTTTTGTTTTGGGTGCCGGTGCCTGGCAGACTTCGTCACCCAGGCTTTGGCAATGGCTTGCCTCACAACCTTTTTCTTTTCCTGGTGGCTCCACAGGCTGGGTGGATGTCAGAGACGTGGCCGATGCAGTTGAAAAAGCGCTGAAAGGAAACTACGATGGCAAACGGTATATCCTCAGTGCCGAAAACCACAGTTATGCCAGGATATGCAACACAATTTGCGATTTGATTCGGGTTCGGCCACCCTATTCGGCAGTGAACCGGCCCATTCAAAACATCCTTGGTCCATTGAAATCTTTGTATGCCAGATTTGCACCGGAGCGGTTTTTCTTCCATGGCCATCCTGCAACCACGTACGAAGTGCAAGCAACATTTACCCATGCTGAGTCACGACAGCATCTGGGTATAACGTACAGACCGATAGACGCCTGTTTACAGGAAACAAGTGCCCTGTTTTTGCAAAGGAAAACACCCATGAAGGAGCCCCGCATGCTCGATGGCTGATCAGGCCAAGGATGGAAAAATGCCAATGTTACCTAAAAACTGAAAACCAGGGGCTTTTGCCACGCTATACATTGCATTTCAGTTATTCCTGCAACTTTTTGCCGTAGGCCAGGTCTCCTGCATCGCCCAGGCCGGGTACAATATACGATTTGGCCGTGAGTTCGTCATCTTCTGCAGCAACCCAAATATGTGCCTGCGGAAATAGTCGTTCAATATGGCTTATTCCATGGGAAGAGGCGATGATGGAAACAATGTGCAATTCCTTGTACTGACCGTATTCCGACAGAGATTCCATCGCTTTTTCAATAGAGGCACCGGTCGCCAGCATCGGATCTGACAGGATGAGCGTAGCGCCGGTCAAATCAGGACAGGTTATGTATTCAAGGTTGATGTCGAAGCCCCCGCTTTTATCATGCTTTCTGTACGCAGCGATAAAGGCGCAGTCCGCCTCTTCAAAATATTGCAGCAGGCCTTCATGCAACGGCAGGCCTGCCCGAAGTACCGTGCACAAAACCAGCTTTTCACTGGGCAGAGATATACGTGCCACACCCAGTGGTGTCTCCACATCGGTCTCAGCATACTGAAAAAACCGGCTGATCTCATACGCAAAAACCTGCCCCAAGCGCACCATATTGTTTCTGAAGAGCAAGCGGTTGCCCTGGTACTTTACGTTGCGCATCTGTGCCACAAACTGATTGGCAATGGAGTGGTTTTTTGACAAGTTATGGACCATCGTTCTTTTTTTAATTTGATTGTAAAGTAAAGACTTCATGAATGAATTTCCAAGTACACTGCCAAAATATATACAAGGCTCACTTAGCAGCAGAAATGGGCAATGGGCTGCATCATAGGAAAAGTGCAGGCATGGGCTTCTGTAACATTCGTTACACAATTGCAATAAATATGCCCGTACTTTTGTAAAAAATTAAGAAAATGAACATCGAAGAAATTTTCGAAGCAGGGGAAGGTACCATTGTAGACGTCCGGACTCCTGCAGAATTCAGGGGTGGCAGTGTCGCTGCTGCTGTCAATGTGCCACTCAGCGAATTGCCCTACCGGGTAGAAGACATCAAAGCATGGAAGTTGCCCATTGTTGTGTGTTGTGCCTCCGGTATGCGAAGTGCACAAGCGGCGCAGTTTTTAGAAATGCAGGGAATCCAATGCATCAATGGGGGGCCGTGGACGCAAGTCAATTATTATCAGTCATTGGTCACAAAATGATGGCAGCGCATGTTAAAAATTTGATGGCCCAATGGGGAGTTATGCATTGGGTGCGCCTTGCGATTGCCGCATTTCTTCTTGCGCAGGGATTTGCCAAATCTGATCAGATAGCCGCATTTCTGGGCAGCATCGTACTGTTGCAATTGCTGACCAATACGGGATGCTGGGGCAGTGCAGGCTGCGATCTTGCAAATCCGGACGACAGGCAAAAGACAATGCATTCAGATAAAAAGTAAACCATAAAAGATGGAAGAACATATTTGCGTATCCTGGAGCGGGCAGAAGCAGCCTGTTTGATTTCCAACTCCATCAAATCAGACGTCCGTCTTGATCCAACGATAATAGTTGAGCCCAACGCGGAATGACCCTGCGGGCCAGACAGCCTGTTCTTAGTGCCGCGCCTGCCCCTCTTGAGACAGAAAAGGGGCGCATTGACAGGAAAAGGGCGTTTGATGAAGAAAAAGAATGGACGAATATAGTTGATTCCGATCAGACAAACGCCTTGATCACATCTTCCATTGATTCGTCCAGCAAGTCGAACACTTCATTGAAGCGTCCGTCATAATAAGGATCGGGCACTGCCCTGTTCATGCCGGGATACCTGAATTGCAAGAGTAAGTGCACTTTTTTCTTTTGTTCTTCACCGGTACAAAGACGAATCACATCCTGGTAGTTGGATGCATCCATAACCAGGATCAGGTCAAATGCATCCAGGTCTGACAAAGTAATCTTCCGGGAAACCTGCCCTGAAATGTCTACCCCTTTCTGGGCGCTGGCAGAGATTGCGCGCGTATCCGGCCTTTCTCCATCGTGCCATCCTGACGTGCCCGCTGAATCAATGTTCCAATCGAGACCAAGCGCCTGTACTTTCTTTTCCAATATCCCCTGTGCGATCGGTGACCGGCAAATGTTTCCGAGGCATACCATCAATACGTTCATGTCGATTTTAGTTATGTATAAAAATAAAATTATCCATACTCAAATGAGATGGTATTTTATTTTGTAAACAACAGACTAACTCCCTGATTGTTAAAATAGATTCTCCCGTTTGAAAAAAGAAGAGTACAAAAGCTGGCGAAATGGTGAATAATTATAGCTTTGCACCCGCAAATGACATGACCATGATTGTCTTTCTCCGCTTACCATGAAAATAGTGATTGCCGGTGCCGGTGGGATTGGATTCCACTTAGCCAAATTGCTTTCCTCAGCGCAACAGGATATCATTCTGATTGATTCCAACAAAGAGATCCTGGAGTATGCTCAGTCACACCTTGATGTACAGACAATTCCCGGAGATGCTTCTTCCATCACCCTTCTTGAAAAGGCTGAATTGCACAATGCCGATTTGTTTCTGGCCGTGACCACACGTGAAAATGACAATTTAATTGCCTGCGTGCTGGCAAAAAAGCTGGGTGCAAAACAAACTATAGCCAGAATCAATACGATTTCCAACTTACGCGAAGAGTTTCGAATGACATTCAACGAGCTCGGAGTGGATAAAATCATTTCGCCGTCCCTGCTGGCAGCACAGGAAATTATCCGCTTGCTCGAAAACAATCAGGTAACCGACATCTTTGATTTTGAAGACGGCCAGGTATCTCTGATCGGACTGACGATTGAAGATGCATCGCCGTATATTGGAAAAACGATAAGCGAAATAAAGGAACAAAAAGAAACCATATATAGCCCCATTGCCATTCTCCGGGGCAACGAAACGATTTTACCTAGGGCCGGCACTGTTATGAAAAAAGGAGACCACGTCTATTTTATCGCAGAAAAAAAAGAAGTAAGCAAGCTGCTTGAAACCATCGGAAAACGAAATAGAAAAATTAAAAACATCATGTTCGTCGGGGGAAATGTCATTTCCATGACGGCAGCAAGGCACCTTGAAAAAGATTTCAAAATTACGATTGTTGAGCAAGACGAGAAACAGTGTAAAATGCTCATTGACCAATTAAATAACACATTGGTGCTGAAAGGTGACCCGTCCAACATTGAGTTGCTTAAAGAAGAAGGTCTTGAGCAAATGGATGCCTTCATTGCGGTCACACCAAACAGCGAAACGAACATTATTGCCTCACTGATGGCGGAAACACTGGGTGTACATAAAACCATTGCGCTGGTAGAAAATATGGACTACACCCACATTTCACAAAACATTGGTGTCAATACAATCATCAATAAAAAAATCATTGCTGCCAATACGATTTTCAGGTATGTGCGCAAAGGAAAAGTCGAAGCCATCGCCAGTCTTCATGGGGTGGACGGAGAGGTCATCGAGTACATCATCCAACATGGAAGCAAGCTGGTGACCCGTCCGTTAAGGCACCTGAAACTGCCCGAAAATGCCATTATCGGGACGGTGCTGCGAAATGACAAGGTGATCATTCCAACGGGTGATTTTGTTTTGCAGGAGAACGATAAGGTCATAGTGCTGGCCCTTCCTTCTGCCATTGGAAAAGTGGAATCGCTGTTTAGATAGAATGAATGAATATGGCCGCGGAAAGATTGAAATATTTGGAAAAAGGGGGAAATCTGACCGGGAAAGGCAAATTCTATAGGGCATTTGCTGGATTTTCATATAAAGATGACGAGAAACGTGTACGCCCATGAAGATCAACCTGCAGCCAATTTCGAATATCCTTGGTGTCTTGCTCATTTTGCTGGGCATCAGCATGATGGTTACTGCGGGTGTCAGTTGGTGGTTTGATGCTTTGGATGTCAACACGTTTTTGCTTTCCGGTGGTATCAGCCTGGGGTCGGGAATGTTGCTTTGGGTATATAAATTCAGTACAGAAACACAGGTCAACAAGAGAGAAGGATACCTGATTGTATCTCTTGGTTGGCTATTCCTGGGCCTCTTTGGTGCACTTCCATTTTACTTATCCGGAGTCACACCATTGTTTGCGGATGCCCTGTTTGAATCGGTCTCGGGTTTTACGACCACCGGGGCAACGGTTTTTTCAGACATAGAATCACTGCCGAAAGGCATTTTGTTTTGGCGCAGTTTGACACACTGGATTGGAGGAATGGGCATCATCGTTCTGACTGTCGCATTGTTTCCGATGCTGGGCATTGCCGGAATTGAGCTGTTTGTTGCCGAATCGCCTGGTCCGACAACAGACAAGGTAAAACCCCGTATCAAAGAAACGGCAAAACGATTGTGGTTTATTTACTTTGGCATTACTATAGTGCTGATTGTACTCTTGTGGCTGGAGGGCATGACGTTGTTTGATGCTGTCAACCACGCGTTTGCCACCATGGGTACCGGCGGCTTTTCAACCAAAAATGCGAGTATTGCCTATTACACATCTCCGGCCATTCAATATACGCTGGCGCTGTTTATGGTTCTTGCCGGCTGCAATTACGTGGTCATTTATTACCTCTTAAAAGGCAAGTTTTCCAAAGTCTGGGGAAATGAAGAATTCAGATATTACGTTCTATTTATCCTGTTTACGTCCGTGTTGCTGGCTTGCTGGATCCACTTTATGGCGGGTGGATCATTTGAACAAAACTTCAGAGATGGCTTGTTTACGCTGGTCAGTCTGATTACAACCACCGGATTTGTGACCGCTGATTATACATTATGGAGTCCGGGGCTGACCATGTTTTTCTTTTTAATGTTGTTTATCGGAGCATGCGCAGGCAGTACCGCAGGTGGCATCAAATTTGTCCGACACCTGGTATTTGTAAAAAACACCTATCTCGAATTTAAGCGCATTCTGCATCCCAGGGCTATGATTCGTATTAAAATTGACGGCGAATTGGTAGCACCCCGCATCCTGACCCATATTTTGGTTTTCCTACTGGTCTATCTGATTACCTTTATTTTGGGATCGCTAATGATTACTGTAACGGGACTTGACTTCTTGACGGCCATCGGAGGAGTAGCCTCTACACTCGGTAACGTAGGCCCTGCCATTGGCAATCTGGGACCTGTAAATAGTTTTTCGGCTGTACCGATTTCTTCCAAATGGATTTTTACCATGCTCATGCTGCTGGGTCGTCTCGAGTTGTTTACGATTCTGATCCTCTTTACCCCCCACTTCTGGCGCTCTAACTAAGGTATTGCTTTCCGGAATTATCTTTTTGGCTTCACCTCGGAAACAGGATTTTTCCGTTCCACCAGTTTTTTTCGATTGTTGCTTGGTTTCTGATATAAAAACGCTGGGCTTCCGTATTCCAGTCCAGCACCTGCCATTTTACCAGCCTTGCTTTGCGCAAATGGCCCTCTTCAATATATCCGTCAAAAAGCAGCTGTCCAATGCCGCGGTTTCTGTATTCCGGTTTGATATAAAAGTCTTCCAGGTAAAGACACTTTCCCTTCCAGGTTGAAAACGTCATATAAAACAATGCCATGCCCACGACCTGCCCCTCCGTGGTCGCCACCAATGCGTCAATCAAACCTTCGCGAAAGGCCTCTTCGTACTCTTCAGGAGTGCAGACCAGCGCTTCAGGCTCTTGCTCAAAGAGTGCCAGCTCGTGGACGAGTCCATAGATGGCAGGCATATCTGAGAGCAGGGCTTTCCGAATTTCTACTGTGCTCATAGGCTGATTTTTATGCCAAATATACCCAGAAATGAGGATAGAATCCCTTTCTTTCCATTGTGTTGTTGAAGAATACCGGGCATCTTTGTCAGAAAACTTCTTCCATTTCGGGTATCAGAGAGCCGCAAACAAAGCCCTGCTGTGCCAAATGATCTAAAAAGCGGGGCAATGCATACTGTAGTTTTTCCTTCGCCTTGATGTTGTCATGGAAAACAATGATTGACCCGGCTTCATAGTTCCGGATGACATTTTCCAGGCACTTTTCCGGGCTGATACGTTCGTCAAAATCTCCACTGAGCACGTCCCACAGTACGATGGTCCTGTCCTTTTTCAAAGCTGCTGCCTGCGTTGGTTTCAGCTTGCCATAGGGGGGACGGAACAAAGGGCTGTCAATCCACACATCGCATTTGCTGACATCCTCGAGGTAGCTGTCCGTGTCCTTGAGCCAGCCATTGAGATGGTGCTGCGTGTGATTGCCTACGGCATGACCCCGGTCAAGGAGCAACTGATAGAGTTCAGGATGCTTTCGTACATTTTCACCTACACAAAAAAACGTAGCCTTTGCATCATATGCGTCCAGCTGATCGAGTATCCAGGGTGTCAGCTCGGGTATTGGGCCGTCATCAAAGGTTAGATATACCACTTTATCCGTTGTATGTACATGCCACAGATAGTCTGAAAATAACGTTCTGACGAAGGGCGGTGTTTTTACAAGATACATACAGCGATTTTGAAGAGTGCGGCGATTGCTGTAATTTTGCAACTCCTGCGGTAAGTGGATATTAAAGGAAAAACGATAAAACGGGAGAATTGTACCCCTTTTTTGTGGATTTATCAAATTATTAACATTTGCCAGCGTCTCTCAAAACCAAAAAATATGAAACCAGTACGAGTCAGGTTTGCACCAAGTCCTACGGGCGCACTGCATATAGGTGGTGTGCGTACAGCACTTTACAACTACCTTTTTGCAAAAAAGCACAATGGCACCTTTCTACTTCGGATTGAGGATACCGACCAGGTGAGGTACGTGCCTGGAGCCGAAGCATACATCATTGAATCATTGCGCTGGTTTGGCATTCTCCCCCAGGAGGGTCCGGAGTTTGGAGGGAACTATGGCCCGTATCGCCAATCCGAAAGAAAAGAGATGTATGGCCAGTACGTGCAGCAACTGGTTGATGCAGGCCATGCCTATTATGCGTTTGATACACCTGAAGAGCTCGAAGCGATGCGCCTAGGCAACCCCACATTCAAGTATGATGCTGCCACACGGATGCACCTAAAAAACAGCCTGACGCTGCCCAGGGAAACGACAGAAGCACTCATGGAAAAAGGCAGCCATGTTGCCGTGCGAATGAAAGTGCCTGCCAATGAAAAAATTACGTTTCATGACCTGATCCGTGGGGAAGTCACCTTCAGTACGGAAGAACTGGATGACAAGGTCATTTTGAAAGGCGACGGCATGCCTACGTACCACATGGCGAATATCGTGGATGATCATTTCATGGAAATCAGCCACGTCATCCGGGGAGAAGAATGGCTGTCAAGTACTGCGCACCACATCTTGCTCTACCGGTTTTTTGACTGGGAAAGCCCTTCGTTTGCCCATTTGCCACTGATACTAAAGCCCACCGGACAAGGCAAACTCAGCAAACGGGATGGGGCAAAATTTGGGTTTCCGGTGTTTCCTTTGTCCTGGGACAGTGACAAGGAGGAAGACAATTTCACCGGATTTCGGGAAGATGGTTTTTTGCCAGAAAGCCTGTTGAATTTCCTTGCCCTGCTGGGCTGGAGTCCCGGCACCGACCAGGAAATGTTTACCCTGGACGAGCTTTGCCAGGCCTTTTCACTGGAGAAAATTGTCAAGTCGGGAGCGCGGTTTGACATTGACAAGGCACTGTGGTTCAATCAACAATACATCATCCAGGCTGACAACCTGAAACTGGCCTACCTCATCCAGGACCGTGCATTTGAAGAAGGATACCACGTGTCGACCGAATACCTGGCAGAGGCCTGTGCCCTGATGAAGGAACGGGTATTCAAAACACATGAAATCATCACACAGGCACGCTTTCTCTTTGAACCTCCTCATGTCTTTGATGATGAGACCATACGAAAAAAGTTCAGAACAGACCTTTCGCAGCCTTTACTGACACTGGCTGAAAAGCTTTCAAATGATGACGCAAAAGACGCCGAGACCCTGATTAAAGGAACCATTCAGGAAGCGGGTCTTAAACCCGGCGAGGTCATGCCACTGCTGCGTCTGTCCATTACAGGCACCATGCAGGGCCCTGACCTGATCGGAACTATCCGGCTAATCGGAAATCAGGAAGCTGGCCTGCGCATCACCAAAGCCGTTGGTTATTTTACAGCCTTGCTCACACAAGGATGATTGCCTGTATGGTGATTTAAATCACCCTCTTGTGAAATGAAGAAGAAAAGCAGATTGATTTTCCTCAGTTTACCTTGCGATTTCTTCATTTCTTTCTAAATTAGCGCATATTTTTTGCATCCATTTTTTTTCAAAATTGTTTGCATAGGCAGAATATCAATCAAAACCGTCAACATAAAGACAATCCCTGAACAATGGACCCCTTAAAAGAAAAATTTCAAAAAAAATCGGCCACCCTCAGGGCCGAGATAAAATCCATCGTCAAAGAACACGGTGACAAAAAAGTAGATGAGGTTACTGTAGAGCAACTCATCGGTGGCATGCGGAGCGTGAAAAGCATGATTTGGGACACCTCCTCGCTGGATCCTGAAGAAGGAATACGGTTTAGAGGATACAATATTCCCCAGTTGAGAGAATTGCTTCCGCGTGTTCCTAATGGCAAAGAACCCCTTCCAGAAGGCCTTTTCTGGCTCATGATGGTGGGAGAGATGCCTACGGAAGAAGATGTACGCTGGCTTTCGGCAGAGTGGAACAGGCGCAGCGAAGTACCTGCGCATGTCTTTGAAACAATCAGGTCGCTTCCAGTAGACACACACCCCATGACACAATTTAGCATTGCCGTACTGGCCATGCAGAATGAGAGTCTATTTGCCCAGAAGTATGAAGAGGGAATGAGCAAGAACGACTACTGGGATGTAATGTACGAAGATTCAATGAATATGATTGCCAGGCTTCCCCGCGTTGCTGCCTACATATACAGACGAAGCTTCAAAAACGACGTACATATCGCACCCGACCCTTCCATGGACTGGGGGGGCAACTTTGCCCATATGCTGGGATTTGAAAACAAGGACTTTCTGGCACTGATGCGCCTGTATCTCACCATCCACGCAGACCATGAAGGAGGAAATGCTTCTGCGCACACCATGCACCTGGTCGGTTCGACATTGAGCGATGTCTATTACTCGTTCAGTGGAGCCATGAATGCACTTGCAGGTCCATTGCACGGCCTGGCAAACCAGGAGGTGATCAAGTGGATTTTTGAGATGGTTGAAAAAATCGGCACCGACAGACCAAGCAAAGATCAAATCAGACAATACATCATGGATACCATCAACGAAGGTAAGGTAGTACCAGGGTACGGACACGCCGTGTTGCGCCAGCCGGACCCACGGTTTATTGCCCAGATGCGCTTCGCACAGGAGAATATCCAAAATGATGCGACTGTGCAAATCGTCTGGGATTTGTACGAACTTGTCCCTGAAATTTTGGGCTCCCTGGGGAAAGTAAAAAATCCGTACCCCAATGTAGATGCGCACTCCGGTGCGCTCCTTGTACATTACGGCATGACGGAGTACAACTACTACACTGTCTTGTTTGGTGTGTCGAGAGCGTTGGGTGTGTGTGCCGGCCTGTGCTGGGACAGGGCCCTTGGTCTGGCATTGGAAAGACCAAAATCCATCACCACCGACTGGATGAAGAAATTTCTGGGTATTCAATAAAAGTGAAAATAAAGAGACAACATGCAATTTCCAACTGACTTAAAATACACCAAAGAACACGAATGGATTCGCGTAGAAGGTGATGTAGCCTTTGTAGGTATCACTGATTTTGCTCAGGGAGAGCTGGGTGAAATCGTTTACGTTGAAGTAGATACTGTAGGCGAAACAGTGGCACAGGACGAGATTTTCGGCACGGTAGAAGCTGTAAAAACCACGTCTGATCTGTTTATGCCAGTGGCGGGTGAAATCCTTGCCTTCAATGGCAAGCTGGACGAATCAGACGGAGACAACCCCGGACTGATCAATGAAGATCCATACGGTGACGGCTGGATTGTCAAAATCCGCCTGACTGACATGGCTGAAGTGGATGGCCTGATGGACGCATCCGCTTACCAGTCTATGGTGTCGTAAATTCCTGTCAGCCTCCATGTCTCCTGCGACCTGTGTGCAGATGCTCGCAAGTGCGTAGCAGTGCTGTTTGCACGATGACAGGTTTGCATCTCGTTTTTACAGGTACGTGATTTCCCTATAGTCAAACTGGTCGGGGTGGTCTGTGTTGTAGTGTAGTCCTCTGCTTTCCTTACGCATTTGTGCTGCTTTTACAATCAGATACCCTATGGTAATCAGGTTGCGCAATTCGCACAGCTGGGGTGAGATGATGGTTGAATTGTAGAGATGTTCCGTTTCCTGATACAGTAAGTGAAGCCTGTCAAGGGCCCTTCGCAATCGTTCGTCGGTGCGCACGATGCCCACATAACTACTCATAATTTCTTTCAGTTCTTTCTGGCTTTGTGTCAGCAGGACCATTTCCTTGGGCTCGGTAGTTCCCTCTGCGTCCCAGGCAGGGATGTCAGTCCGGAGCTGGATGGCATCGATGACAGACAGCACATCGCGATACATTCGTTCCCCAAACACCAGGCCTTCGAGCAAGGAGTTGGAAGCCAGGCGGTTGGCTCCGTGCAGACCCGTATAGGTGCATTCACCGGCAGCATATAAGCGTGCAATACTGGTACGGCCCATCTCATCAGTCAGGATTCCACCGCACGTGTAATGGCAAGCCGGCACCACGGGAATCATGTCTTTCATGGGGTCAATGCCCAGTGACATGCATTTTTCATAAATGTTGGGAAAATGACTTGTAAACTGGTCCCTGGACAAATGCGTACAATCGAGGTACTCGTACTCATCGCCACGGAGCTTCATCTCATTGTCAATTGCCCGCGCCACTATGTCTCTTGGCGCCAGCGACAAGCGGTTGTCATATTTATGCATAAATTCATTGCCCTCCGTTGTGCGAAGAATGGCCCCCATGCCGCGGACCGCTTCAGAAACCAGAAACGACGGATTTTCGCCGGCAGGGTTGTATAACGAGGTAGGGTGAAATTGCATAAATTCCATGTTTGCCACCCGCCCTTTCGCCCTGTAAAGCATGGCGATGCCGTCGCCGGTAGCGATGACCGGATTGGTCGTGTTTTTGTACACCTGGCCGGCACCTCCTGTAGCCAGGATGGTAATTTTGGCCAGGATCGTGTCAATTTCTTTGTTGATTTTATTAAAAACGTAGGCGCCATAGCACTCCACACCGGGTGTAAGACGGGTAACATTTCTTCCCAAATGGTGCTGGGTGATGATGTCGATCGTAAAAAAGTGCTCCAGCACTTCCACATTTTTGAGCTGGTTGGCTTTTGCATTGAGGGTGCGCTGCATTTCCAAGCCGGTGATGTCCTTGTAATGCAGGATTCTGTTTTCTGAATGACCGCCCTCCCTGCCGAGGTCATACTCCCCTGTAGGGTTTTTATCAAAACGGGCACCCCAGTCAATGATTTCACGGACCCGTTCCGGCCCTTCCTTGACCACAATTTCGACTATTTTTTCATCGCAAATGCCGTCGCCCGCATCCAGCGTGTCCTCGATGTGTTTGCGGTAATCATCCATCCTGCTATTCCAAACAGCGGCCACACCCCCCTGCGCATAGGATGTATTTGACTCATTGTCGTGGGTTTTGGTCAGGACAGTAATCGCGAGATCAGGCCGTTTCTCTGCCAGTCGGATAGCAAAGGACAACCCTGCCACACCAGCTCCAATCACAAGCACATCCGTCTGTTTCATCAATTCATTTTTAGTGTATCACACCCTGTGTGACCTATTTTTATTGTCATATGCAATCTGTGATGCGGAATAGAATCATTGCTTTTTGTGTGTACATAATTCTAAATCCCATATTGATTTCATGGATTTGTCCTCAGAATGCAATGCAAAAGTACCATTAGATTCAACAATTCTCTAGTATTGTCGGAGGTATTCCATTACCTTTGTTTAGCAACAATACACCAGCATGCTGACGTGGCAGGAATTTGAAAAAGTCGATATGAGGGTAGGCACTGTAATTGATGTCAGGCCCTTTCCCGATGCGCGCAAGCCAGCGTACCAGCTGTGGATAGATTTTGGCAGCCTGGGCATCAAAAAGAGTTCGGCGCAAATCACAGTGCGCTACCTTCCTGAAGATCTCCTTGGCAGGCAGGTGATTGCCGTAGTCAATTTTCCACCCAAACAAATTGGGCCGTTTATGTCCGAATGCCTGGTGCTGGGCTCTGTTGATGACCAAGGCGTTGTTACGTTGCTGCACCCGGGCCTTGCCGTTGAAAATGGCCTTCGAATTGCTTGAAAACACGAATAAATTAAGCCATGTACCGAAATTCATTTCTTTTTTCTGTCTTGTTTCTCCTCACCGGCATGCTGCACGCCCAAAAGGAAATCACCCTGGAGGACATTTTTGTAAAAGCCAGTTTTCGCACCAAGTCGGTTGCCGGTTTCAATTTTATGCTCGACGGCCGCCATTATTCTGCACAGAAGACGGGCACCATCTTGCGGTATGACATCACCACAGGTCAGGTTACGGACACCCTCTTTACAGCCAGAAATTTTGCGGGCCTCGAAGGATTCAGCGGTGACCTGGAAGGATACACTTTCAGCCTGGACGAGTCCAAAATGCTGATAGAATCAGAGGGTGAGCCGGTATACAGGTATTCCTCCAAAGTAAAATGCCATGTGTATGACAGGACAACAAAGCAATGGCAAGCCATCTTTCCGGAAGGGAAAATCGTAAATCCCACCTTCTCTCCCGACGGACGAAAAGTGGCCTTTGTCTTCGAAAATGACCTTTATACAGCGACATTGGCGAGTGGAAAAATTGATAAGATCACCACGGATGGCAAAAAAAATGCCATCATCAACGGCATGTCAGACTGGGTATATGAGGAAGAATTTGGTTTTACACGCGCCTACTGGTGGTCGCCTGACAGTCGCCAGATTGCCTTTCTCCGTTTTGATGAGAGCGAAGTGCCCGAATTTACCATGCAAATGTACAATGACGATATGTATCCTGAAAACAGGACGTTCAAATACCCGAAAGTGGGCGAAAAAAATGCCTCCGTCAGCGTTTTTACTCATTCACTCATTTCCGGGGCAACAAAGAAAATCAGCCTGCCAACGCCAGAAGAGTATATTCCCCGTGTCAAATGGGCCGAAGACAAGGTGTGTGTGTTTTCACTCAACAGACACCAGAATCACCTCCAGTTGTATCTGTATTCTCCTGACAAAAACGTTGTTTCTCTTCTTTACGAAGAAAAAAACAACTACTACATCGACATCACCGATGACCTGACATTTCTGGCAGATGGAAAGCGCTTTGTCTGGTCATCGGAAAAAGAAGGATACAACCAGCTGTATCTCATCGGCATGGATGGCCGACAGATTGCAAAAATTACACCGGGAAAATATGATGTAACGGCCCTGTACGGGGTGGATGAAAAACGGGGCAAGGTCTATTTTCAGGCTGCTGCCGCCTCTCCCATGGTCAAAAGTGTGTTTTCCGTCAACCTGGATGGCAGCAAGCTGTTGCAACTGTCGCCCGGAATGGAAGGAACGAGCGGTGCGCAATTCAGCAGCACGTTTGATTATTACACGCTCACCTACAGCACCATCAATACGGCTCCGGTATATACCGTGTTTACCGTCAGTGGTGACAAAGTCAGAACCATTGAAGACAACGCCAGCTATGCCCAAAAGATGGAAGAATACGCTGTTTCCCCTGCCCGGTTTTTTTCCTTTACCACATCCGAGCAGGTGCAGCTCAATGGGTGGATGATCACGCCGCCCCAGTTTGATCCGGCAAAGAAATACCCGGTTTTTCTGACACAATACAGCGGTCCCGGCAGCCAGCAAGTCACAGATGCGTGGAAAGGGTCCTCGTACTGGTGGCATCAGCTTATTGCCAGCCAGGGTTACATTGTGGCGTGTGTGGATGGCAGAGGCACGGGCGCCCGGGGAGAACAGTTTAAAAAAATGAGCTACCTCCAGCTGGGACATTACGAAACACTGGACCAGATAGAGACGGCAAAATACCTGGCCTCACTTTCGTATGTGGATGGCAGCCGGATCGGTATTTTTGGTTGGAGCTACGGTGGCTTCATGTCGTCTCTGTGCATTCTGAAGGGCAATGACGTCTTCAAAGCGGCGATTGCAGTCGCACCCGTTACCAGCTGGAAGTGGTACGACTCGGTGTATACGGAGCGGTATATGCGCACATTGGCGGAAAATGAAAAGGGATATGCTGACAATTCCCCGGTGTATTTTGCCGACAGGCTCAAAGGCAACTACCTTTTGGTGCACGGCCTTGCCGATGATAACGTGCATTTTCAGCACAGTGCCGAAATGGCAAAAGCGCTGATTAAAGCCAACAAACAATTTGAAACCTACTTCTATCCCAACCGCAACCACGGCATCTATGGCGACAATGCCACCATCCATCTGTACACCAAAATGACCCAATTTATCAAAGAAAAGATCTGATGGATTGCCAAATGCAACGGTGCAGGCTCCTGCTCAGACATAGCCTTGTGATCGCCACTGTCCTATTTTTGAACTGTGCCGTCCATAAAAAGCAGCTTGCATTTGCGTGGCTGGAGGGGAAGTGGTTTTCCGTGGATATGCGCACCATGGAAGAATGGAAGCGCGTGGGTCAGGAGTGGCATGGCACGACTTACCGCTTGAAAGAGGCGAAAGTGCTTGAAACCATGCGGCTGTACCCTGCCGGCACCGGCTGGGCGTTTGAGGCACAGGTCCCGGATCAAAACGACGGCAAACCCATCATTTTTACTTCCGAAAATGTGGGTATTGATAGCTTCCTGGTCGCCAATCCTAGCCATGATTTTCCAAAATACATTCTCTACAAGAATCTGGGCGAAGGGCGGATGCGGGCCACGATCTACAACGACATTGCAGAGAAGCAAGCCCAGATCCTCTACAAAGATGGCCTCAGGCAGAGGCTGCCGGAAAGAAAAACAGACTAAGGTAGCAGATATACACAGACTCGTGGAGTCGTTACTGACGGTTGAATCTGTCAATTTGACCATCCACGCATATTGATGCATATCAGCAGGATTCCTCACCAATAACCGTATCTTCGTAGCCTGAATTCTGATGTATGATCCCTGGATTGACCAGCGTCGAGGCGGCCCAACTACTTTTGGCGCATGGCTACAATGAATTGCCGGCAGCCAGGCCCAAAAAGCTTTGGAGGATTGCACTTGAAGTCGTCAGGGAGCCCATGTTTATCCTTCTGATGAGCTGCGGCACGCTGTACCTGCTTCTGGGTGACTACACGGAAGGCATCATCCTCTTGTGCTGGGTCTTTGTCATTGTGTTTATCACCTTTTACCAGCATCAAAAAACAGAAAAAGCCCTTGAAGCACTGAGGCAATTGTCGTCTCCCCGCGCACTGGTGATGCGTGACGGAGTACAGGTGCGCATCGCCGGCAGGGATGTCGTGCCCGGCGATGTTCTTTTCCTGCATGAAGGTGACCGCATCCCGGCCGATGGCCGCGTCGTGGAATCATCAAATCTGACCGTCGACGAGTCCTTGCTGACCGGCGAGTCCATGCCCGTGTTGAAATCGACAGTGGAACACCAGGAAAACGGGGCCGGTAGCGTCTTCAGCGGCACCCTGGTAGTCCAGGGCATGGGTGTCGCCCAGGTGGTGCATACGGGTCCGGAAACCGCGTTTGGCAAAATTGGAGCATCCCTGCATTCCATAGAAGAGGAAAGTACCCGCCTACAGAAAGAAATGAAAATCCTGATTCGAAATCTGTTTTTGGTTGGGATTGCTGTCAGCATGGGTGTCATTGCGGCCTTTTACCTGAGCCGTGGTGACTTTTTTCAGGCACTTCTCAACGGCTTATCGTCGGCCATGGCCTTGCTGCCCGAAGAATTTCCGGTTGTCCTTACTATTTTTCTGGCGTTGGGTGCCTGGCGCCTTACCAAAAACCAGGTGCTGACACGCAAGCCGTCGGCCATTGAAACACTGGGCTCGGCAACTGTGCTGTGTACAGACAAAACCGGCACCATCACACAAAATAAAATGGAGATTGCCGCAATCTGGATCGGCGGTCAACTGATCTACCGCCACACATTTGCAGAAAACCAGGAAAACATACATTCCCTGATGACCACGGCCTATTTTGCCTGCCCACCGGTGTCTGTTGACCCAATGGAAAAAGCCATTTTTGCAGACGTTGCCGCCTTTGCTCCATGCACAGCAGTGGCTGCCGCGGTAAAAGAATATGCACTCAGCCACGAAACACCGGCCATGACCAGGGTGGTTGCTGCACAAAACAAGCCAGGATATACTGCCTGTTGCAAGGGAGCGCCGGAGACGGTATTTCGACTTTGCCAGCTCTCACAAGAAAAAGAAACAGAGGCCCTTCAGCATGTCAGCGTGCTCGCTGCCGGCGGCTACCGCGTGATTGGCGTCGCCCGGGCGCCCTGGACCAGCGAGGCAATGCCGGATGCGCAGGACGGCTTCCAGTTTGCCTTCGTCGGCTTGCTGGCCTTTGCCGACCCCATCCGCCCTGAAGTGCCGGAAGCGATTGCCCAGTGCAACCAATCGGGAATCAAAGTCATCATCATCACCGGCGACTACCCTGTGACCGCCATGACCATTGCCTCCGACATTGGCATGAATCACAATCACCAGGTACTCACAGGCCAGGAACTCCAGCAAATGTCAATGGATGACCTTAGGCAAAAAATCAATGAAGTTTCGATTTTTGCCCGCATTGTGCCCGAACAAAAGTTACAAATTATCCAGGCATTGAAAGCAAACGGACAC
The DNA here is from genome assembly GCA_032115795.1 of Saprospiraceae bacterium. Taxonomy (GTDB): domain Bacteria; phylum Bacteroidota; class Bacteroidia; order Chitinophagales; family Saprospiraceae; genus OLB9. The sequence continues at coordinate 29,245 of JAUMBK010000217.1, forward strand.
ATCGTCGCCATGACAGGCGATGGTGTCAACGATGCGCCCGCACTCAAAGCGGCAGACATTGGCATAGCCATGGGCCTCAAGGGAACTGATGTGGCCAGGGAGGCGTCTTCCCTGGTCTTGCTGGATGACAATTTTGCCTCCATCGTCGCTGCCATCCGCTCGGGTAGACGCATCTTTGACAACCTGCAGAAAGCAATGTCCTACATCATAGCCATCCACATACCCATCATCGGCCTTGTCTTGCTGCCCTCCTTTTTTTCGTCCCTTCCCGTCCTGTTTATGCCTTTGCACATTGTGTTTAT
>JAUMBK010000218.1:0-4441 GCA_032115795.1 Saprospiraceae bacterium
GGATATTCAGAATGAAAGGATTTTCAGAATTTTTTTCAACGTCCAAGCCCTGGAAGGGCGATATACCATAGCGTGGGGTGTAGCCCCTCGCTAAATAGATTCCTGATTGAATATTGTCTGAATTAGGATGGGTAGGATTGAAGAATTCCTTCCCTTCAAGACAGAAAGGAACGTTTCACATCAGATTCTGGTTTCAATGTTCTAATCCCGTCATTTCCATCAGGAAAAATTGACTAAAAAAAGGAAATCCAGTTGGTCCTGGTCTAACGCAACCAGAACAAATACCCGTAAATCAGACCGGAGATCAATACCTGTAATATTCCGGTTTAAATGGTCCCTCAACCGTCACACCGATGTAGGCCGCCTGCTCATGAGACAATTCCTCGAGCTCGACACCAATTTTTGCAAGGTGCAGTCGGGCGACTTTCTCATCCAGGTGTTTTGGCAAAGTATACACCTTGTTCTCGTAATTTTGAGCATGTTGCCATAACTCCAGCTGAGCGAGAACCTGGTTTGTAAAGCTATTTGACATCACAAAGGATGGGTGGCCAGTGGCACAACCCAAATTGACGAGTCTGCCTTCTGCCAGCACAATGATGTCTTTGCCGTCGATGTTGAAAATGTCTACCTGTGGTTTGATTTGTGTCTTTGACTGGCCGTATTCCTTGTTCAACCAGGCCATGTCGATTTCATTGTCAAAATGGCCGATATTGCAAACGATGGTTTTGTCTTTCATTTTCTTGAAATGCTCGGCTCTGACAATGCTCTTGTTGCCTGTTGCCGTAACCACAATGGATGCTTCTTCCAGGGCGTTTTCCATTTTTTTCACTGCAAAGCCATCCATGGCCGCCTGGAGAGCGCAAATGGGGTCAATCTCTGTTACAATCACCCGGCATCCTGCACCTGCCAGTGACGCTGCAGATCCTTTGCCCACATCACCATATCCTGCCACAACGGCCACTTTCCCTGCCATCATGATGTCTGTGGCACGGCGAATGGCATCGACCAGGGATTCTTTGCATCCATATTTGTTGTCAAACTTTGACTTGGTAACAGAATCGTTGATGTTGATGGCCGGCAAGACCAGGGTGCCATTTTTTTCTCTTTCGTACAGTCTGTGCACACCTGTCGTGGTTTCTTCTGACAAGCCTTTGATGCCTTCCACAAGGTGAGGATACCTGTCAAAGACCATGTTTGTCAGGTCGCCGCCGTCGTCCAGGATCATATTCAGGGGCTTACCTCCTTCAAACGCAAAGAGTGTTTGCTCGATGCACCAGTCAAATTCTTCTTCATTCATGCCCTTCCAGGCAAATACAGGAATGTCTGCCGCTGCAATCGCTGCTGCCGCATGGTCCTGGGTGGAGAATATATTACAGGAAGACCAGGAAACCTCAGCCCCCAGCTCTTTTAATGTCTCTATGAGAACAGCTGTTTGAATGGTCATATGCAGACAACCGGCAACGCGCGCTCCTTTCAATGGTTTTGTGGCGCCAAATTCTTCGCGGAGGGCCATTAAACCAGGCATTTCTGCTTCTGCCAGTGAAATTTCTTTTCTGCCCCAGTCAGCCAGGTTGATGTCTTTTACTTTATAGTTTGTTGTAACGTCTGAATGTGCCATATTTTCTATTTTGTCGCAAAGGTACTGAATTCGCCAGGAAAGATTTTCTGCGTTAGAAGAACATTAACGATTCAACCCCCGCTATAATGGGTTGTTTTTTTATAAAAAATTGATAATGAACAACATATGCGTTTTTATCGCGAACAAAGAATCCGCCTTGTTTTTCCAGCTTTGTTTGCATTGCCGCGGTGTTGTCCTGGTGAGCAAGGCGTTGCACAGAAAAGGGCCAGGATCATGAAGGAATGGTAAATTCATCTCCCGGGCCGGGGATATCAATGGTACCAAATCCTTTGTCTTTCAGGAAGTACTTAAAATTTGTCTGCGTGTCCAGTTCCCCATGCACAAGGAAGAGACGTTGGAGACCTTCTTTTTGGTTGGCAATAAAGTCATACATCTCATTTTTGTCTCCGTGTGCAGAGAACGAATCCATGATGACAATGTCTGCCCTCACCACTTTTTCTTCATCAAAAACAGTGATGGTCTTTGCCCCTGACCGGAGGATTCCACCCGGAGTTTCAGGAGAGCAATACCCTACCATGAGGAAGGTGTTTTTTGGATTTTCAATGTTGTTGTACAGGTGGTGTTTGACTCTTCCTGCATTGAGCATGCCCGATGCGGAAATGATGATGCAGGGCTTATCACTGTGATTGAGGGCCTTGGATCCTTCCACGTCCCGGACGTACTGGAGTGTGTTGAATCCAAAGGGATTGGAGTCCGTGAGCATGTATTCGTTGATTTCCGAATCGAAACATTCCGGGTGCAGCCCAAAAATATGAGTTACATTGACAGCCAGAGGACTGTCTACATACACGGGAATATGAGGAAGAAGTCCGGCGCTTTCCATTTTATCCAGCATATACACGAGCTCCTGGGTCCGTCCAAGACTGAATGCGGGAATGATGAGCTTTCCTTTTTTCTCAATACAGGTATGGCGGATTACTTCCAGAAACTGCGCGGACTGTTCCGGGTCAGATTCGTGTACCCTGTCGCCGTATGTCGATTCGCAAATGAGGTAATCTACCGGAGGCATTTGCTGCGGGTCACGGAGAATGGGTCTGAAAGGCCGCCCTATATCACCAGTAAATCCGATGGTGACTTCTTTGCCATTTTCCTTAATTTTCAAAGTAACACTGGCGCTGCCTAAAATGTGCCCGGCATCCTTAAACATGATTTTGACATCCGGGTGAATTTGTTCCCAGGTATCGTAAGGGTGCCCCTCAAATTTAATCATGGCCGGCCCTACGTCCTCACTCACATACAATGGGGTGCGAACATCTTCCTTGCCTTTTTTACGTTTTTTCAGAATTTTTTCATTGTGCCACTCAACATCCATTTCCTGAATTTTGGCACTATCTAGCAGCATTACGGCACTCAGACTGCGGGTAGCGTGCGTAGAATGAATGGGGCCGTCAAAGCCGTCCTTTACCAGCTTAGGAATGCGACCGCAGTGATCGATGTGGGCATGAGACAAGACGAGGCAGTCGATTTCTGAGGGCTTGAAATACCATTGGTTGTTCCATTCCCAGACCTGGCTTCCCCTTCCCTGAAACAAGCCACAATCCAGCAGAATCTTGAATCCATTGTCCAGTTCAATCAGGTGAGAACTACCTGTAACGTACTGTGCTGCGCCGCAAAATTTAATTTTCATTTGTTTCTTTTTAAGTTTATCACTCGCTATTTGATCTGTTTTTTAAAGTTAAATGGCGTATTTGATGAGGAATAGAATGATTCCATTTTGTGAGTACGCGCCCATTTTCCACGTATCAGGTTTATCTCATTTTAAATCCTTTGCATTTGTTGAGAGCAACAGGCAAAATGCTCTTTTCACTTCCCCTTCCTGGATGAGAGTGGCTGCTTTGCGGTGTTTCTCCTCTTTCTGGACATCAACCCATTCCGGATGTGTTTGACAAAATGCAGTGATGTCTTCGGAAGAAGGCTGGCTTGTCTGGGAAGCCAGTGCAGCAAGCTCATTTCCTGTCAGTATGTTGCTGCGACGTATTTCTTCGGGCAAACCATCAAAGCCGAGTGGAGTTTCTGTCACAGATTGGTAAATTTCCAGCAGCGCGGACCCACTTGCTCGCACATAATAATTCCGTCCAAGCCGGCCCATCAGATCGAGCTTGTGTGGGTCAAGCCGGTGGTCAGACATGACGTCTTCCGCCACGGCGATCATGGTGACTTCACAGATGATGAGGTGACCGGCTCCGCCATGTTCCCCCAATTCAATGATGTCTTTCACGATGCATTCCAGGTTTACGGGAGATTCCGCTACCCGCGGAGCGCGTATTGTCTCTGAGTTCTCGGGGGTCAGTCCTGTCTTATCAAATTCACTGACATCGGAGGGAAATTCCACCGAGGCAAGAGACATCTGGCGTACGATGGAATAGGGGACAACGTTGACAACACATTCTTTTGTTGCCCGCACATTATGCAGGGTGTCTTTTGTTGTGTTGTCTGATACCCTCCGGTTGGAAGAAAAAACCAGAATCGGGGGGTTGGAAGAAAACGCATTAAAAAAGCTGTAAGGTGCCAGATTGGCGATGCCGTTTTCATCCAGCGTGCTGACAAAAGCAATGGGTCTGGGTGCAACGGAACCTATAATATACTGGTGCAGGTCTTTAGTCGGAATCGTGCCGGGGATGATCTTTCTTTTCATTCAGTATGATTGCGTATTCTGGATCGAAAGAGGCAGTCATGGCGTACTTACCGGCAAAGACACACATACATTACCATCCAGTAAAGTTTGGAACGATGTGCTCGCGCTGAGAGCAAGCCATGCTACTACTTTACAAAGTTACGATAATCATGCCAAACAAAAGAGTG
>JAUMBK010000219.1:0-2277 GCA_032115795.1 Saprospiraceae bacterium
CACTAATTAAAATGAACGTGGATGGAAAAATCGGCAAAAAAATGGACCTGAAATTCAACTATGACACCCAGTCAACCTTTGACTTTGACAGGCAAATCAAGCTCGCTTTCGATTCGGATGCCTTTTCAGAAGACGATATCATTAAAAAAATCGAAGCAGGAAATGTGAGCCTGCCCCTGCGCGGAAACCTGATACAGGGAGCCCAAAGTCTTTTTGGTCTCAAGACAGAGCTTCAGTTTGGTCGGCTCCGAATCACTGCTTTGGCCTCCCAACAACGTTCGAGGTCAAACAACATCAAAGTCGAAAATGGCGTTTCCGTACAGGAGTTTTCGATTACTCCCAATGAATACGACGAAAACAGACACTTTTTCCTCTCACATTATAACCGGGATGCCTACGAAAGAAACCTGTCAAACATCCCATACATTGGAACTCCCCACCAAATTGCTCAAATTGAAGTATGGATTTCTGATGACAGACCGGAATACCAGGACAATTCGACCATGGTGACAGCCATTGCTGACCTCGGCGAACCCGATCCTTCCAGATTTAGCTCAGATCCTACCTTTGCCCAGGTAAACTGCCAGGCAAAAGATGACCTGGGTGTATGTCTCCCTCGCAATGCTGCCAATAACATTTACGGCAAAATCCTAAAAAACAGAGACATCGTGGACATCGATGAAGTTGCCCGCCAATTGTCTGGTCCCGAGTTTAATCTCAAAAGAACCAGAGACTTTGAAGTGTTTCGCGGCCGACGGTTGTCCAGCTCCGAATTTACCTACCACCCTAAACTGGGTACACTTTCTTTGAATATTCGTCTTCGCCCAAACCAGGTATTGGGAGTCGCTTACAATTACTACTACACCTCCAATTGTGATACGCTGTACCAGGTGGGCCAGTTGTCGGCAAGCTCTGTCCAGCCCGGAAGCCAGACGGACACCAGCCGTATTGAACCACCCAAAGTGCATTTTGTAAAACTCATCAAATCCACCAACCAGGTCACCACTTCTCCTATGTGGAATCTGATGATGAAAAATGTATACAGCTTACGCACAAACCAATTAAACTCCCAGGATTTCGAATTTGACATCTTCTATGAGGATGATTATAACGATGCGTCCCTAAAAAAATTCCTTCCGGAAACGGGTCTGAACAAGCTGCCCCTGCTGCAGCTTTTCAATCTTGACAGACTGAACCGGTTCGGCGATCCCCAGCCTGATGGCTATTTTGATTATATACAGGGTGTCACTGTCATTGAACGGAGCGGAAGTGTTGTCTTTCCTGTTCTGGAACCCTTTGGAAGCCACTTGAGTGCAGAAAAAATCAGCAAATACCTTCCCAATATTTCGATTTCTGATTCACTGCTTCTGGCAAAATACAGGTACCAGGAGTTGTATGATACCACAATCAGCATTGCGGCACAGGACCTTGCCAAAAACAAATTCCGCATGTTGGGCAAGGTAAAATCAACTGCCAATAATGGCGAAATTCCACTGGGGCCATTTGTGCCACAGGGTTCGGTTCGGGTTTCCGCCGGCGGCAAGCAGCTTGTGGAAGGCCAGGACTATGAAATTGATTATTCTTTAGGCAGGCTGCGCATCATTAATGAAACGTACCTGGCACAAGGGACTCCAATCGACGTGCGGTTTGAGGACAACTCTCTTTTCAGTCTGCAGCAGAAAAATATGCTGGGAATGCGGGCAGAGTATCAATTTAACAAAAAATCGAGCCTGGGAGCCACCTTCCTCCGGCTGTATGAACGTCCTTTTACACAGAAAGTAAACATTGGGGATGATCCCATCAACAACCGGATTTTCGGGCTTGACTACAATTATAGCAACGAGGCACCGTGGGTGACCAAGGCCATTGACAAGCTGCCTTTTTACAGTACCTCCGAAAAATCCAACATCAACCTGACCGCTGAGGTAGCCGGAATATTGCCAGGCCATTCCAAGGCGATTAATACTTCGTTTGACGATTCAGGTATTGCCAACATCGATGACTTTGAAGGGGCCATAACCACCCTAAACCTGGGAGGATTTAACTACAATCAGTGGACGCTGGCTAGCACTCCTTCTGCATCAGCGCTGTCTACAAATCTTTTTCCTGAAGCCGATAAAGACAATTCTCTGTCATACAACGCAAACAGGGCAAAACTAAATTGGTATTCTCTTGACCTCGGTACTCGCCGTACCGCGGAAGACAACAATAATCCATATGCGCGGATAATTCAGCAGACAGAACTATTTTCCAACAGACAGGTTCAGCCCGGACAAC
>JAUMBK010000220.1:0-1577 GCA_032115795.1 Saprospiraceae bacterium
CTCTATCCAATTAAGCTTACTTTTAATATACAATATCATGCAAAAATCTAAGAAGAGAAAGTGGTTGCTCATTGGCCTTGTCGCCATCGTCGTTGTTTCCCTGGGGGTCACTGTGTATCGTATATACTCCAAACCCAAGGGAACCGAAGTCACGCTTGCCATGACAGAGAAAAAGGATATTCGGGAGACAGTCTCTGCCAGTGGAAAAATTTTTCCTGAAAGTGAAGTTAAGATTTCATCAGATGTGTCAGGAGAAATCGTCGAATTGTTTGTGAAGGAAGGCGATTCCGTTGTCATAGGGCAGATCCTGGCAAAAATAAACCCAGACACATACATTTCTGCGGTTGAAAGAGGAGAAGCTTCCGTCAATAATACAAAAGCGCAACTGGCAATATCGCGCGCCCAGATTGAATCCAGTACAGCCCAAAAAGAACAAATTGCGGCCCAGTTGGAAAATGCACGAACGATTCACAAACGCAATGAGCAGTTGAAAAAGGAGGGTGTTATCTCACAGGCCGAATTTGAACAGTCGCTGGCTTCTGTCAAACAACTGGAGGCCAATTTTCGCGCAGCAGAGGCAAGCATACGGTCTTCGCAACAAAATGCCCAGGCAGCTGAATTTACAATTAAAGGGGCTATGGCCTCATTGAAGGAATTGAAAACGAGTTTAAACAGAACGACCATTAAGGCGCCAACCAGTGGCATTGTTTCCAAATTGTCTGTCGAGCAGGGCGAACGCGTGGTAGGTACGATCCAAATGACAGGGACAGAAATGATGCGCATCTCAAACCTTAATGCCATGGAAGTACAGGTTGATGTCAGTGAGAATGATATTTTAAAAGTGAGGGTAGGGGATGAAGCTGAAATCGAGGTAGATGCCTACCTGGGCAAAAAATTTAAAGGCACAGTGACCGAGATTGCCAGCTCCGCATCCAATATTTCTTCGACTGCCGCCGCGCTGAATACTGACCAGGTAACCAATTTTGTCGTTCGGATCAGGGTCGATGAAAATTCGTATAAAGACATCATTACTGACGAAATGCGATACCCATTGCGTCCGGGAATGAGCGCCTCTGTCGATATTTTTACTGAAGAAGCAAAAGGAGTGGTCGCTGTTCCAATCCAGTGTGTGACCGTGCGGGAAAAAGAAGGTGAAAAAAAGATGGAAGAAGAACCGGTAGAGGAAGGCATGGAAACAAAGGAACGGAAAAATAAAGAGTTTGATGAGGTAGTTTTCGTCATGGATGCGGATACGGCAAAAATGATCAAAGTAACGACCGGAATTCAGGATGATGAATTTATTGAGGTCAAAGCAGGCTTGTCTGCCGGACAGCAAGTCATCTCAGGACCGTATGTTGAGGTTAGTAAAAATCTGAAATCCGGCGTTCGGGTGCGAATGAAAAAAGAGGAAAAAGATCGGGACGAAGAGTAAAGCAAAACGTGACAGGCAATAGGCACATCATAGTTTTTGTAAAAAACAACCAACCAGGTAAGGTAAAAACCCGCATCGCTGCTTCTTTGGGTGACGCTCTGGCTTCCAAAATTTACGCTGAGCTCTGCACCACAATACGCCTATT
>JAUMBK010000221.1:0-2929 GCA_032115795.1 Saprospiraceae bacterium
TGAAATGTTTCAGGAAGGTGTACGAAGAACTGACTTGATTCGTTTCGGACAGTATAACAAAACATGGTGGGAAAAACCAGTTTCACCAGCCTATGTGAATATTTTCCCTATCCCTCAGGAGCAAATAAATGCTAGTGCGGGAACTCTTACACAGAACCCTGGTTACTAATCCGGTTGGATCATAATTTACTAAGAAAGGCTGCTCTTTTTAGGGTAGCCTTTCTTTTTTTATAGAGGAATATTCCGAAATTTGTTTTTCATTTTTTCAATAGATTATGCCTTTGAATCAGTGTAGACAGAGCCAGGCTGGATTTACCGGCGGCAGGGTGGCTGGAAAAGGAAGGTTACTTTCCCGACTGCACATGTTTTGTGCGATAAGTTTGCTTTTTTTTAATTTATCGTGTACTAAAAAAGGCAAGACGTTGTTTACTCTGACAAAGGCGGAGGAGACAGGAATACGTTTTGAGAACAACCTACCGTACACGGAAGAATTTAATACATATACGTATAGAAATTTTTATAACGGAGGAGGTGTTGCCCTGGGAGATATCAATAATGATGGATTGACAGACATTTTTTTTACTGGCAACATCAGTGGCAATAAGTTGTATTTAAACCGGGGGAACTGGACTTTTGAGGATATAACAGAGAAGGCGGGAGTGGCCTGCCAGGGTGTATGGTCTACAGGTGCTACCTTTGTGGATATCAATGCTGATGGATTTCTAGACTTGTATGTTTGCAAAGCAGGAAAGCCCGGCGGTCAAAACAGGCACAATTCGCTTTTTATAAATAAGGGAAACCTTCACTTCGAGGATAGGGCAAAGGAGGTTGGGCTGGATGTCATGGGCTTGTCCATTCATTCTGCCTTTTTTGATTACGACAGAGACGGTGACCTTGATTGCTACATCCTCAATAACTCCCTTCGTTCAGTTGGGGGCTATGATTTGAAGGAGGGGCAGCGTTCGATACCAGATGCAGAAGGCAACAAATTATTTCGAAATGAGGGAGGGGTCTTTACTGATGTAACCCAGGCTGCGGGTATTTATTCCAGTAAAATAGGGTATGGATTAGGCATAACTTTGAGCGATTTTAATCTGGATGGGTGGACGGATATTTTTATTTCCAACGACTTTTTTGAACGGGACTATCTGTATTATAATCAACAAAACGGAACATTTGTGGAGAAGGGGGACCAGGCCTTTGGCAGTATGTCCATGGGATCCATGGGTGCTGACGCCTGTGACATAGACAATGACCTCCTTCCTGACCTGTTTGTAACGGAGATGTTGCCACAAAGTCTGGAAAGGAAAAAAACAAAAACACAATATGAGACTTGGGACAAATATACTGCCTCCGTCGAAAAGGGATACCATCATCAATTTTCCAGAAATGTATTGCAGCGCAACATCGGTCAGGGTCAGTTTCTGGAGATAGGTAGGCAGGCCGGTGTTTCAGCAACAGAGTGGAGCTGGGCCTCCCTCGTTCAGGATTACAACAATGACGGCTTAAAGGACTTGTTTGTTTCTAATGGTCTATTTAAGGATTTACTGGACAAGGATTACCTGAATTTTTCGGCTAACGCCAATATGATCCGCTCGAAAATAAATCATGGCCAGCAAGTCTTGACCATGCTTGTCGACAGCATGCCATCTCAGCCAATGAAAAACTGTATGTTTAAAAATGAGGGAGAATTTCGGTTTTCTCTTGTTTCAGATGAATGGGGATTTGAAAACGAATCCTACAGCAACGGCAGTGCTTATGGGGATCTGGATAATGATGGTGACCTGGATCTCGTGGTCAACAATGTGAATATGCCCTGTTTTGTGTATAGAAACAACACAGACACCATCACCAATCGAAGTCTCAGAGTAGTGTTGCAGGGCAGTGGAAAAAACAGTCAAGCTATCGGGTCAAGAATCACAGCAAAATACCAGGGGAAATTGGCCAGCATTGAGCACTTCCCTTCCAAGGGGTTTCAGTCTTGCATGGAAGATGTCATTCACCTGGGGGTGGGCAATGCAAACGTCATTGATTCTCTGGAAATAAGGTGGCCGGATGGGACCGTTTCAAATTATGCGAACCTGCCTTCGAATAAGACCTACACGTTTTCTCAGCGTGATTCCAAAAAGGGATTTTGGTGGCTTCCAAAGCCGATCGCGGTTTCTCCTTGTGACTCTGCAATCGCATTTACACACCGGGATGTGGATATCAATTTTTTCACCCGGGAAAGACTTTTGCTTGAAATGAATGGTTTTGATGGTCCGGCGCTGGCTTCTGCGGATGTGAATGGCGACAAAATAGCAGACCTGTTTTGCGGAGGTGGAAGAAACCAGGGCAGTGTTCTGTTTTTATCCGGCAAAACAGGAACATACATACCAGAGACGTTGCCATTTGCCGGTCATGCTCGTTCTGAGGTGGTTGACGCCACGTTTTTTGACTCGGATAATGACGGCGATCTAGACTTATATGTAGCACATGGAGGCAAGAGTTTTTCTATTTATGCCCCTGAACTGCATGATGTTCTGTACGTCAATGACGGCCAGGGCCATTTTGCTGAGAAGGCAAATGCATTTCCTTTTCCTTATCCTATTTGGACAGGGGCAGTCGCCATCGGTGATATCAATGGGGATGGATGGAATGACGTGGTGGTAGCGGAAAAAATGAAAACGGACCTGTATGGTCTACCTGGTAGCATCTTCATTTTTATTAATTCAAAACAGAACCAATTCACATTGTTTGCACCTCCGGGATTGAAGGATATTGGTATGGTCTCCGATGTGGCGTTGGCAAATTTGAATGGAGATGCGTTGCCAGATCTCGTTTTCTGTGGTCAGTGGATGTCGGTCTTTACGATGCTGAATGATGGCAAATCGTTTATGAAAGGATCACCTGTAGCCATTCCCGAATCTCGCGGAATGTGGAATGTAGC
>JAUMBK010000222.1:0-9868 GCA_032115795.1 Saprospiraceae bacterium
TATCAACTACTTCTCCGCGAATCACCTGTCCGGAAACCTCCATCGAAGTAAGCAGATACACAACGAAAATGAATGCAAGGCTTTTAGAACAAAACGTCATGCAATGGGCTTTAACTCACTAAATTAACCTGAAAATACGACACAATGTAAAAATTATTTCTGATTACAAAAAACCACATCGACTTTTTGATTTTAGCCGTTTCAGTGTCAGGTTTTATGTAAATTTTATGATTTTCATCTTATTGAAATTTAATTCTTAATCATCGTCAAAAGGCGAGCTAAAATCTATAAAGATATCGATAATTGGCCGATTTGCAATATGTTAAATTGTTGTCATGCGGACAATAAGTAGTTGCATTTTTACCTTTGGAGAAGCAAGAGATGCCGAAGGAGAAAAAGTAATGTCAAAAAGACACAAAGTAAAAACTTTCAGTATTTTTGACTTTTAAATTGATAAATTAAGCCACATGATGAAACATAGATTGATGAGTTCAACCGGACGTTGTCTGCTATTGGCTATGCTCCTTGTTGCCGGGGCAGGAGTCAATGCACAAAAAGTAATCAAAGGGACAATCAAAGATGCCCAAACCGGAGAGGTGCTGATTGGAGCAAATATTGTGAGCAAGGAAAATCCATCCTCTGGAACCATCTCCGATATTGATGGGACCTTTTCCTTTGAAGTGGCACCTGGTACGACCACGCTGGTTTTTAGCTATGCCGGCTACAGTTCTGTTGAAGAGTCGATCAATAACCGGACAACCATCAATGTCTCCTTATCTGCGGGCCAGGTACTGGAAGATGTGGTCATTATTGGGTATGGTACGGTGAAGAGGGAGGACGCAACCGGATCTGTACAAAGCGTCAGCTCTGTTAATTTCAACAGGGGTGCCATCACAGGGCCACAGGAGTTGCTGGCAGGAAAGGTTGCTGGTGTCGCGATTACGACCGATGGCAGTCCGGGCGGTGGCTCGAAAATTCGAATCAGAGGGGAATCGTCACTCAGTGCATCCAATAACCCACTGATTGTCATTGACGGGGTGCCGTTGGATGATGGCGGTGTGAATGGCAGCCGCAATCCCCTAAATATTATAAATCCCAATGACATTGAAACATTTACTGTTCTGAAAGACGCTTCTGCAGCAGCCATCTATGGAAACAGGGCCTCCGGGGGTGTTATCTTGATCACAACAAAAAAGGGCCAACTGGGTAAAAAGGTAAAAATATCGTACAATGCCAACGTTTCTATGGGGCAGACAGCCAATCGGGTAGATATCCTTTCTGCTGACGAGTTCAGGGATGTAGTTGCAAATAATACCTTCATGAAACCAGACCTGCAGGCAAAAGCTGTTTCTTTGCTCGATACCTTTAGTACGGATTGGCAAGATCAGATTTACCAAAATGCGTGGGGGACTGACCATAATTTGAGTTTGGCAGGCGGCATAGGTGTCATACCATACAGAGTGTCTGTAGGATATACAGACAAAGATGGCTTGTTGAAAACCGATAACTTCAATCGAATTTCTACAGGAATAAACATTTCGCCGGGATTTTTTGATAACCGTTTGCAAATCAAGGCAGGCTTGAAAACCAGCGTATCTAAAAATCATTTTGCTGACCGCGGGGCGATTGGCACAGCGCTCAGTTTTGACCCTACCAAACCAATTTATAACACTACAGGCAGATTTGGAGGTTTTGAAACATGGACTCTGCCCAACGGCAATCCCAACTCCCTGGCAGCCGCCAATCCCCTTGCATTGCTTACGTTAAGAAATGACAACTCCACAGTCAATCAATACATTACGAACGCGACAATTGATTATCGTTTTAAAGGGTTTCCGGATCTGCGGGCCAACCTAAACCTGGCCTATGACTACGCTATGGGTAAAGGCAATCTGGTCATACCCGATTTTGCCTCTTTTGCGTTTGATGAAATCTATGGCGGAGGTGTTGACAACAGGTATGAGCAAACAAAGAAAAATTCCCTCCTGGAATTTTATCTTGATTATAAAAAAGGAATTGGAAAACACTCGTTTGAAGTAATGGGAGGATATTCATGGCAGCGATTTTATGAGACATTCTCCTATCGGAATTCCAATACAAAGGGGTCGGCGGAAAAAACAGAACAACGGGATAATGTCGAGAAAGAGTTGTATCTGCTCGCATTTTTCGGAAGATTACAGTACGATTTCAATAGTCGTTTTTTGATGTACTTCACATTGAGAAATGATGGAACTTCCCGTTTTTCTCCAGAAAACAGATGGGGACTTTTCCCTGCTGCGGCTGCAGCGTTAAAGGTCATCGATTCAGATAGAACATGGATGAACAGCTTGAAATTGCGTTTGGGCTATGGAGTCACAGGACAGCAAAATCTCGGCGGCAATTACTATCCATATATTGGCCAATATCAGCTTAGCTTGCCCAATGCAACGTACCAGTTGGGTGATGATTTTATTCAGACTCTGAGAGCCAACGGATATTCCGGTGATTTGCGTTGGGAAGAAACGACAACGCTCAACCTGGGGGTTGATTTTTCTGTCGTCAAAGACAGGGTCGGTGGTACACTCGAAGTATACAAGCGAAACACGACAGATTTGCTGAATTTTATTCCTTTGCCAGCGCTTTCAAATCTGTCAAACCAGGGTGACGTCAATATCGGTGAAATGCAGACTCAAGGAATTGAGCTCACGCTCAATCTGACACCTGTAAAAACACAAGATGTTGAATGGAACCTGACTGCCAATGCTGCCTACAACCTTTCGGAAATTACAAAGCTGACTATCAGCGACGATTCTACCTTTATTGGACAACCCACAGGCGGCATTGCAGGAGGGGTAGGCAGTAACATCCAGATTCATACCGTTGGATTTAGGCCAGCCTCTTTTTATGTTTATGAGCAATTGTATGACGAAAATGGAACATTGCTGGAAGGGAAATACGCCGATAGAAATGGAGACAATGTGGTGAATGACCTGGACAAGTACCGTTATGAAAATCCATCACCGTATTACGTGCTGGGTTTGACAAACAACCTGCGCATCAAACAATTTGATCTTTCATTTGCCGGCAGGGCAAACCTGGGCAACTTTGTGTATAACAATGTACAAAGTGATATGGGCTACCTCAACCGCATTTACGGCACCACCAATTACCTGACAAATGTAAATCGTTCCGCAGTTGACCTGAATGTACTCGACCAGGCCAAGCTGACGTTTAGTGACCATTTTGTAAAAAATGCCTCGTTTTTCAGAATTGACCACATCACCGCAGGATACAATATCACGGGAATCAAGAAAATGTTCCTTCGGCTGTATGCGACCGTCCAAAATCCGTTTGTAGTGACCAACTATGACGGTCTGGATCCGGAAATAGGAAATGGCATTGACAACAATGTTTATCCCCGACCAAGGACATATTTGTTTGGGGTAAGTCTTGATTTTTAATCACATTAAAAAAGAAAATTGGCATGCCTGGAATTTATGCTCAGTGTCATATTGAATCAATGAAGAGCAACAAGAAAAATTCCGAAAGGCCTTTAAATAACAAATAATATTTCGACAAATGAAACGAACATATTTTTTTTACACGGGACTCATCTGTTTCCTCGTTTTGTTTTCAGGCTGCCTAAAAGACCTGGATACATTGCCTTTAGACCCAAATGTGTCTACTTCCAATGTTGCCTTTGATACCGAAGAAGCCTATTTGCAGGTATTAGCCAAGTTATATGCAGGGTATGCCGTATCGGGTCAGCAAGGACCTGCAGGTCAGGCTGATATTTCAGGTATAGATGAAGGCTTCGGTCAATACCTTCGAGGTTACTGGTATCACCAGGAGCTTACCACAGATGAGGCAGTCATTGGATGGAATGACCAGACAATCAAAGATTTTCACAACCAGACGTGGACTGCCAGCGATGGATTTACCTATGCATTTTACAGCAGGATATTTTATCAGGTAGCAGCGTGTAACGAGTATTTGCGCCAAACAACTGATGCCAGATTAGATGAAAGGGGTGTAAGCAGTGACCTTCGTCAACAAATCAAGCGATATCGTGCGGAAGCCAAATTTTTGCGCGCCTTGAGTTACTGGCATGCCCTGGATTTGTTCCGAAGTGTCCCGTTTGCCACAGAGGCTGATCCGGTGGGATCTTTTGTTGCAAAACAAGCCACCCCACAGGAACTATTTACGTTCATCGAATCAGAGTTGAAAGCGATTGAGCCGGACCTGGCATCCCCCCGAACCAACGCCTATGGTAGAGCAGATCAGGCTGCTTCCTGGATGTTGCTGAGCAAGTTGTACCTGAATGCAGAAGTCTACATAAGTCAGAAAAAATATGCTGAATCGCTTCAGTTTGCTGAAAAGGTCATCAATGCCGGATTTACTATGGAGCCTGTCTATTCGCACCTTTTTCTAGCTGATAATAACAAATCCAGTGAAATCATCTTCCCTGTAAACTTTGATGGTGTCCAGACCCGCACATGGGGAGGAATGACATTCATTATCCGTGCGGGCATAGGCGGATCTATGAATCCGGCGTTATCAGGTGTATCCGGTGGTTGGGGTGGATCAAGAACAACCAGGCAACTGATTGAGAAATTTCCAGCTGACCTGACAGGAATTGTGACCGCGTTTAATGCGGGTAAGAATTATCCAAAAGTGTATGTTCCTGGCTCATTTCAGGCAATTCCATTCAATGGTGCAGACACAAAAAACACCCTTTCTTCAGCTAAAAGCAATAAAATCTATGAAGGATACAGGTATTTTCCGACAAACAACAGTGAGTTTGTGATATTGCGTAACCCAAGCAGCACGTTGTCAGGAAAATTGGGCGACAATGGAGGCGATGGTAAATTGGAAACAGGGGGTGCAAATATTCAGGTTGCTGAAAAAGGATTCTATTATATTAAAGTAGACTTGAATAACAATACCTACCAATTGGTAAAACAGGATTGGTCAATCACTGGTTCAGCCTTGCCTGGAGGTACAAACGCTGAGTTTGACTTAACCTGGAATGCAGAATTGGGATACCTCGTTGCTAAGTTGGATTTACAGGAAGGAAGCTTTAAATTCAGGGCAAACAAATCCAATACCCTAAACCTGGGTGACAATGGGGCAGATGGCCTGTTGGAGGCAGAGGGTAGTGCCATTCAGATTACAAAATCGGGTGGATATGAGGTTCGATTAGATTTGACAAGGCCAGACTACACGTATGAGTTGCGACTGACCAGTTTCGATAAGAGAGGTATTTTTCATACCGCTGGGCAAAAATTGGATATTGACGACCTTACATTGTTTACTGATGGATATGCGGTTAGTAAATTTAAAAATGTGACCTCTTCAGGTGTAAGGGGCAAGGATTCTGATTTTCCGGATACGGATTTCCCTATGTTTCGGCTTGCGGATGCTTATCTGATGGCAAGTGAAGCACTTTTGCGATCTGCGGGTGACAAAAACAAAGCGCTGCAGTACTTCAATAAAGTGCGTGAACGGGCATTTTCTGGCACTGCCGGTAATGTGACAGCCGCGGACCTTGATTTAAATATTATTTTGGATGAACGTGCGCGAGAGTTATATTGGGAGTGCCACAGGCGGACTGACCTGATTAGATTTGGGCAGTTTTCTGACGGAGCATATAGATGGCAGTGGAAAGGAGGAGTGAAAGAGGGGGCATCAGTCCCTTCATACAGGAATGTTTTCCCAATCCCTTCTGCTGATATCAATGCTAATCCCAATCTGGTACAGAATCCAGGATATTAAAATATATTTGATGACCAAATAATACAAACGGCATTACAAGAATAAGTAATGCCGTTTTTTTTTTGCTATGTTACTATTTCTAGTGGGTATGATGGGGAGCGGCAAAACTACCATTGGTCAGAGATTGGCCAGCCGGTTGAGTGTTCCATTTTATGATACAGACTTTTTGATTGAAAAAAAAGTGGGGTTGACGATTGCTGAAATGTTTCGCATACATGGCGAGGCATTTTTTCGCCAGCAGGAGGCAATGCTCATCCATCAGTGGAGTATTGATGAAGGCGTAGTTGCTACAGGAGGAGGTTTGCCCTGTCATTCGGGTTTAATGGAAATATTGATAAAAAAAGGAGTTGTAATTTACCTGGAATGTAGCCCATCCGTTCTTGAAGAGAGATTGATGGATAGCAAAACAAGGCCTCTACTTTTGGATCTTAATGAATCGGAATTAAATCACTTTCTTGCGTGTCAACTTAAAAGTAGGGCAACATTTTATTTAAGTGCGCCATATCGGGTTGACGCCGCTCAAAATACTGATCAGATTATAGATCAGCTTTTACACTTGGTAAATAACCGTTGGAATATTACCTGAGGACAGTGATATCACCCTTTATTCTTTCTGTACTTTTGTCGGTAAATTCCAAAAGTGCCGTGAAGGCAAACACGCCTGGCACCACACCTTGGTTTCTGAATGAGCCATCCCAGCCCAGTTCGGGTCTGCTTGGAGTCAATTCAGCAAAAGTGGCTACCTTGTTACCCCACCTATCATAAATGTCGAGCTCTCTGATGAGAGCCAGGTTTTGAATATTATATATGGTGAATCGGTCATTCACATTATCCCGGTTGGTAGATATGATATTCGGCCAGGTATATTTGTTTGTCTTCCGTAGGCGTAAATCAAGAATGTATATAGAATCGCAGCCTTCCAATGTATTTGTCTCAAGAATATACACCCCTGAATCAAGATAAACCTGGTTGTTCACTTCCCAGACAAATTCATCGACGGCATCAACAACCAGGGTGTCATGGAAGGAAGGGGAGATTTGAATATCCAGCGTATAGATTGAATCACATTGATTTATCGTTTTCCCGATATAATGATATTTTCCTGGTGTGGTGTAAGTCAGACCTGTGATAGGCCAGAAAAATGTATCGCAGGCAGCTATTCCTGCATCAAACCGGAAAGAAGGATGAATTTCCAGATCTAAGGTATACACAGAGTCACATCCATGCATTGTTTGATAGGGCAATGTAAATTGTCCTGATTTCATTAACCATTGATTGTTCGCCCACCAACGGAGGCTGTCGCACGCAACCAGGGTCGTATCTGAGGTAAAAGAAGCATGTACCTTCAGGTGCAAGGAATATGTCGAATCACAGCCAAATGCGGTCTTTTCTCTGACAAAATAGTCGCCTGTTTTGCTGTATTTTTGACCAGTGACTTCCCAGAAAAATGAATCACATACAGTGACCTCTTGGTTCCATTGATGGGAGGGATAAATTTTTAGGTCCAGAGCATAGGTAGAGTCACAGCCTGTTTGACTTGGTAGGACGACTTCTACTTGTGCATTCTGATAATACGTTTTTTGATTGACAGGCCAGTATAAGCTGTCACAAGCTTGTTTGTTTTCAGATTTTCGGTAGGAAGGATGGATAGTCAGGTTCAGATGATAGATCGAATCACACCCACCGATGGTTTTGTAAGAAGCAATGTAGTCGCCCGACTTGTTCAATTTCTCACCAGATATTGCCCAAACGTAGCTATCGCACATTGTTTCTGACTGATAGGTAATAGTATCCCGATACATTGTCAGATTCAGCCTGGCTATGCTATCACATCCGTCAGTTGTTATGAATGTTTTTAAAAATTGACCACTCTTTGTGTACAGACTGTCATTCCATATAAATTCATTACATGCTGTCACCGTTACTTCAGACAATAATTTTTTGATAAAAACCTGTGTTCTTGCTCGTGCTACGCTTTCGCATCCATTTACGGTTTGGCTTACAAAATAAAAAGTACCATTGACTAGGCGAATTGAATCGGGGAGGGGAGTGCCCCCATCAGGATGCAGATACCACTGAATTGAATCTGCGGTAGCTTCCAGATCTGCGATTGTGGCATCAAAGCAAAACGTTTGTAATTTATTTGTTGATGGGCTTTCCAATTCATGCAAGATTACTGATACAGGCGCGGAGCTGGTTCGTTCACCACAAGATTGCAATGCCGTGATAGAATAGTTACCCGAAGAGGTGGCGAGATAGGTTCTTTCGGTTGCTCCCGGTATTTCAATTCCTTCAAAATACCACTGGACCTCCTCTGCCGTAGAGTCAGCCACAAGTGTTGCAACATTGCCTTCACAGGGATTGATGGTGATATTGGTAACATTTGGTGTTGGAGGTTGGGCGATGAAGCTGGAAAATGTGGCGGACATGGAAAAGCCTCCTCCGATCTGAATGACGGCAACATTTAATTTTGCCTTGCTTTCCACTACAACGATGGGGGGATTGCCGATTTGGGCGTTGTTGAAGTTGATGATTTGCCACCCTGAGTTGCCCAACCGCACTCTTTTGCCAGCAACTTGTTCCAGATTTTGCCCATTGACATAGACCTGGGCGGTCGAATCAGCGAGAAGGACATAGCCAAAATAGGGGAGATTTGCCTGGAAATAATTAACAAAACGAGTCGTTTCGACATAATTTGAGCCATTGCATGCAGATGATACCGGAAAACTTGTCGAAACATCCACTTCACATGCTTGTGCGGATCCAACATAGATCGCAAACTTTCCGTTTCCCTGGATTTCTGCCACAGATCCATTGTTGACTCCATCCCCGTTTGGTATACGAATAAAATTTCCTGCTTTTGAAAGTATTTCGCTTTGGACTCCTGAGACGGCGCCACTGGTTGTGTATTTTGTGATCTGTAATGTCAGGTTGTCTTCTGCGGCAACAATGGTTGATTGCTCGTTGATACTGTTTCCTTTGGTTCGAACAATAAAGTACCTCGAACCCAACACGGGGACAGGTGGAATCTGGTCAAATGTGCCATCACCACACCCGCCGGGAGCATCAAGAAAAGCACCTGTATTCATCACGCAAGGGGCACTTGTGACTACCAGTGATCCGGTTGATGCAGCAAACAGGATACTTTCCCCTCTTTTCAGTTTGTATTGTCTGTTTTTTTCAACGGTAACTATCGTATTGTCCGTTAGTGCAAGGACTGAATATAAGGGATTAGGTCCATTTTCATCTCTGTAATACCCAACTCTGAATTCTGTGCCTATGCCCGCGTCGCCAAAGCTCGTCAGTGAGGCATTACCTTTGATATTGGTATCACTGCCCAATTGATCTGATGCCACGTTTCGGACATTGACCGAGACAGGATGGGAGCTTTTGACGAGCAATCCCGCAGCAATGAGTACTTTTTCAATGGGGTGTCTTGAGAGGGATGCAGGGGATGTCTCCGGCCGGTAAATCCAAGGACTTCCCTTAGATACTATTTTTGTCACCAGAAGCGTACTGTCACTTTTTCTGATTTCTACTGTGGCAGGGGTATTTCCCGGATTGGCGATGACTATTTCATTGGCATTACTCCAATATTGCCAGGGAGCGGGTGCAATGTGGTGACTGGTATAATACTGACCAAGGATTGTGGTATTGGTTATGAAAATACAAAAAAGTACCCTGACAGCCATACCTCCAATACAAGCGATATAATTTTGAACAGCAATAAACGTATTGTATTTAATCATAATGTGTAAATACATTAAAAGTCATGTAAATATACTTTTTGATTTTGATTTTTAGAAAAATTAAAATCAAATTCTGCATATTTATTTTGATTTGACTGAATGTATGGCAAACACTTGCGGCTGATGACTTGCTGATTTAAAAATTATGCTACATTTGTAAGGCGACAAAGCAAAAAATCACGTGGGCGTTATACAGCGGCAGAGTTTGAAATTTACGGCAGTCAATTTTGCAGGTACCTTCATTGGTTTTCTCAGTGTGGTATTTGTCTATTCCCTTGACAAAGAGCTGTATGGTTATTTTCAAACAGTGCATAGTTTTGCGGCATTGCTTGTTGCCTTGCTGGGCTTTGGAATACAAGGGGCAA
>JAUMBK010000223.1:0-10991 GCA_032115795.1 Saprospiraceae bacterium
TCAAACCGGCAACGGGCAGTGGCAAGTGCATTTTTGTTGTCTTTGTGACGCACGAAAGTCCCCCTTTAGACTCAATAAGCAACTCCATTGCTTCCAGCATCAGGCCATCATCCGTTCCAATACAAATCAGGTTGTGTGAGTCATGGGCCACGGTAGATGCGATGGCTGCCTCCTGCATCCCGAATCCTGTAATCCAACCTACGGCGGGCAATGTCCCAGATACGTAGCGGTTTACAACGCATATTTTCAAAATGTCCTTTGAAGGGTCTGCCACAAAAAAACCATCACGCACAGGCAAGCGACACCACTGTTTTTCTGTAATCAATGAACCATCAATCGCCTCAATAACAGCTTGCACCTCATCGACCGCCTTTACTCTGAGGTCTTCTTCACGGATGTTTATGTCGGCAAATTGGTTAATACAGCTTGCCTGATATGCCGGAATACGGACAGCTTTGTTTTCATAAACCGCAACCCCGTTAATGTAGGTCGCCAATACGGGCCAATCCTGTGTATCTCCCACAACAATGAAATCTGCAGGATCGCCAACTTGCAACGTACCTACAGGCAGATTGTAGTGCTTTACCGGATTGAGGCAAGCAATTTGTAAGACATCAAAGAGATCATATCCCAGTTTTAACGCCCGCTTTACGAGTTGATTGATATGTCCTTCAATCAAATCATCAGGATGTTTGTCGTCACTGCAAAACATGACTTTTTGGGGATGGTCTGCAATCAATGGATGCAGCGCTTCGAAATTTTTTGCTGCTGATCCTTCCCTGATGAGAATGCGCATTCCGAGGGAAACCTTCTCTATCGCCTCTTCCAGCGAAACACACTCGTGGTCTGTTTGAATACCCGCCGAAATATACGTCTTCGCTTCATTGCCCCTCAAGCCGGGGCTATGGCCATCGATTGGTTTTCCCGCTTTGATTGCTGCCTGAATTTTTGCCATCACACCAGCATCCTTGTTGAGGACACCAGGGTAGTTCATCATTTCTGACAGGTACCAAATATCAGGTGAGGATAAAAGTTTCTGCACATCTGTTGGACCGATCACCGCTCCTGCATTTTCAAAAGCGGTTGCCGGAACACAAGAGGGGGCACCAAAAAATATTTTTATTGCGGCATGTCTTGCATTTTCGATCATGTATTGGATGCCTTCCATCCCGCAGACATTGGCTATCTCATGCGGATCTGAGACGGTGGCAACAGTACCGTGGACCACTGCCGATTTTGCAAATTCATAGGGTGTAAGCATCGAACTCTCAATGTGGATGTGCGAATCTATGAATCCGGGTAAAATAAATTTATCAGGGACGTCCGCTTTTGATTCTATGGATGTAATTCTTCCATTTTCAATAGATATTGCTCCAGGGAAAATCTTCCTTCGCACAATATCTATGATGTGTCCCTCTACAACGTGCATATAGTCATTTTTTAATCGGCTATGGGTCCTTCACTTTTATCAATGGTCATGACCTCCTGGATGGACGTGGCCATGGTCCAGTTCTGATTCTGTAGCAGGGCGTACTTCTATTACTTCCCCCATGAAATGCAATGTTCTGCCAGACATAGGATGGTTGAAATCAACGACAATTGACTCTAGTTTTGGTTCTGCCACAACACCTCTGTATGCTCTTCCTTCATGATCATGCATCGTTAAAGGGGCTCCTTGCAACAACTTGCTTCGGTCAATTTCCCCATTTGCATCTGCGAAGCTGGATATAGGAATCTCCACCACAGCCTGTTCTTCATACTCACCATACGCTTCCTCTGGTGCTAGGGTAAAGGCAAACGAGTCACCCACTATCTTGTTTTCCAGGTTACCTTCAAAGGAAGGCAACATCATACCTACTCCGAATATAAAAGACAATGGCTCAGAACCAAACGTTTCTTCAATCAACTCACCAGAGGCAGTGTCTTCAGTGAGCTTGTAATGTACAGACACTACATGGTGCTTTTGGATGTGCATAACGTTTTTTTTAAATGAATAAAATGCAAAGATACGGGTATTCTTAAAGAGTTTGAGGCAGAAATAAGCTTTCTGTTATGATTTCTGTCAGTACAATCCCAAGGGTTTATTCCATAAAGGGAAAGACTTGAAATTGCTTCAGGGCCACATACACCTCTCTGACGGGCAGTCCCATCACATTGGTATAACTGCCCTCAATTCGCCCCACTTTGCAGACGCCAATCCAGTCCTGGATGCCATATCCTCCGGCTTTATCGTACGGTGTGTACTTTGTTAGATAATAATGCATCTCATCATCGTCTATTTCGTCAAAGTGAATTTCAGTACATACCGTAAAAGAGTGCCGTTTTTCTATAGTGCACAGACAGACGCCTGTTGCCACTGTATGCTTTTTCCCGGAAAGAATTTGTAATATGCGACGGCCATCATCATAATCTTCTGGCTTATTAAAAATCTGGTCTTTTATTATAACTACACTGTCAGCCGTGAGCAAGACCTCTTCGTTTGTTAAGGTAGAAAAAAGCGCGTCCGCCTTCCGGCAAGCCAGCATTTCAGCGACCTCAAGCACTGGGATGCGTTCATCAAATGATTCATCCGTTTCTTCAATACGGATCGTAAACCGAAAACCTGCCTCAGTAAGCAACTGGCTGCGTCGGGGAGAACGTGAACCAAGGATGAGATGCGGAAGCGCTAGATTCATGGATGGATGGATTTGGCGGTTAGGATGATTGTGACAACACCGGCAGCCAAAATCCATTTCAGGAGGTCGCTCAAGTCAGTAATGTGTCTTTTATGTGTGCTTTTCGTTACAATTTGAAGGCCAACACCCAACGGAGCCAGCACAAACAATATCATCATGGCGTATTGTTGCAATGAGAGGGGGACGCTCGTTTTTAACAACCAGCCAATAATCAATCCAATGCTGCCTGAGAGAAGACCCATGATGGTCAGTAGGACAGTACGCTCATGAAACCTCCCGGCAAACGTGATCATACCTGCGGCAAGGTCTCCTGCTTTGTCTTCCATATCTTTCACGATTTCTCTGGCAAGATTAACCAAAAACGAAATTGCAACCATAACTAACAGTAATTCAAGAACCCATTCCCGATGCTGTTCATTGTCTATGGCAAAAATTCCTTTCCTTTCTGCAAATCCGAGCATAGCAGGCGTACCAGCAATAAAGAGACTGACCACAATATTACCAAGGAGTATCGTTGCTTTTAGCCATTTGGAATAGACAAACAGGAGAAATGCCCAACCAAAATAAATTGTACTTAACCAAAGATTTCCAACTCTTAAGGCAACATGGACCGCAAGAACAGCACCAGTCAACACAAATAAAGTATATAAAATATAGGCAGTATTCACAGACAAGACTCGGGGTAGGAATGTCCTGCGCTGCCTGTTGATCAAATCTGTCTTTATATCCAATATATCATTAATAACAAAACCTCCTGCTGCCAGTAAAACAGTGCACGCAATGAATTGGTAAAGAACCCACCCAGTCAGCAAAGGGTTTGATATGGCTGGGGCTATGATAAACTGAAAGGTAAGCCATTGCGTTGTTGCTGCCAGGAACAAGTTTGCAGGCCTGCACAACAGCACTATGGCGCGCAGTTGCCTTAAAAATTCCATGTTCCTTGCGTGCGCATGACTTTTTCTATGATGTCACGGACACAACCTTTACCACCTCCAAACGGAGAAATATACATTGCCTTTTCCAGATTTTCAATTGCCGCATCCGATGGACAAGCCGAAATACCCGCTTTATCAAACAAGGGCAGATCAGGAATGTCATCACCCATATACATGATCTGGTGTCTTTCCAGGCCCATTTTCTGCACATAATCTTCAAAAGCAGCAGTTTTTTCCTGCAATCTGTCGTAAATATGGCTTACACCCAGAAATTCAAATCGCTTTCGGACGCCTGTTGAAAATCCTTTCGTCATGATGGCAATATTGTATCCAGCCTCAAGCGCAAACCGTACTGCTTGCCCATCGCGGACACTCATCGTACGCAGGTGCTCCCCATCTTCTGTTACAATGACTTCCCCATTTGTAAAAACACCATCGACATCAAAAATGAAGGTATTTATTGTCTGAAATAACGAAAAATCCATGTTTTATTGGTTATCCCGCCATTCATAGACCCATTTTGCCTGAATTTGCTCAAGGTGGCCCTCATTGCACTCTTCTCTGCTTCCCGCAAAATTTGAAATTTCGAGGATCCATTCCATCAGATCTGTAAAACGGACCCGATAAATTTTCCCTTCATCAAAGCTGTCACCAAACCGTTCGTACAACTTCATTCCTATGTCCTCATGGTCAGCCCAATGGATGGGTAAATTATCTATGTCTTCAAATGCCATAACTTGCTTGTTCCTGATTAAATGTATGTTAAATCCTGTTTGACGATAGTAACAATCAATTTCTGGCAGGGTTCATTCGCTCAGAAAAACTTACAGTTTCATCCAGCGGAATTCCCATTGCATTGCCTTTGATTGCACTAATACGACATAAGCGCCAGCCGGTAAGCCCGATGTTTTTATTTCGGCCAGTTCCGAACCTGTACTTATCCATTCACGGAGAAGACACTGTCCTTGCAGGTTAAATATCCCTACGCTCGCCTCTTTCACCGGCATGTTGTGCATGATAAGAGAAAGGGATTGGTCTCCCGGGTTGGGGTAAATCGTAAGATTGGCAATCAACTTATCTGAAGGTTCCTCAATGGAAGAGGCAAGTTTTACAACGACAGATTTCCGTTTCACTGAAATACAATTCAGGCTATCGGTTGTGTGCAATGTAACCGGGTAAACACCCGGTGCTGCATAGTTGTGCAAAACTTCTAAGGTAGTATAGGTAGCGCCATCCCCCATTTCCCATAGATGGGTGCCACTCTGTGGAAGGGCACTGATGGCTTGTAAAGTCGCATTTCCCGGCCAGGCCAGGGTGTCTGCCGATAACGTAAAGTCGGTTGCATTTCGAAGACTATCTCCGCGAACTTCCCAGCTTACCGGAATTCTGCCGCATGGTTCGGAGAAGGTAAATTTCCAGTCAAAGAAGTAATTGAAATAGTCGCCATTGGATCCAGTTTTTAAAGTAACGATGTCGCTTGCCGACGATGCCGGGAAATAGCCGTTAGCTGGCACTGTCAATAGTGGTTTGCCTTCTTTTTTTACCAATGAATATCTTTCTCCAGGAGGAATGCTCCAGTTTAGTTTGACATAATTCAAACCCGGCTTATTGATGTATTTTTTAGTGGAAGTGATCGAATCACCCCGGCTGTTGTACAGGTAAAAATTTCGGACGCCAATCTGATTACTATATACCGTTACGCTGTCAAGGACAATTTGGGCATGCACATCAAACACGATTCCTTCGCCTTGTTCGTCCGGATAGGCAGCACCGGCCTGGGCATTTGAAAACTGACCAACGCCATCTCTGTATATTGGCTCAGCGTACAATGTTTGATAGGCATCCACATTCGAAATTAGAATATCATTTCCTTCCTTTACCTTATTCCCGCCAAAAGGTACGGCATACCAAAATGTGGTCAGAGGCTTACCGTTTTGAAGACCAGGACTACGAAGCGCAAACGTTGAACCCTGGCATACCAGTTCTTCAAATTGAAACGCAACATCCTTTTCTTCCGTTTCAGTTATGTTCACAACCATAGGAAGTGAGTTGTGTAAGGTTTTTACATCTTCATTCCCGTTTGGCTGAATCAGAGTAACTGCTATTTTTGTAGTCCCTAAAGGGAAGTCGGATACTGTAGGGAAAATGTTCGTCCTGTGGCCTGGGGGTACTGTACCCAACCATTGCACGGTTGTGTTAAATTGGTCTGCTGAAAACTGGATTTGCATTGATGTCAGGGTATCAGTGCCATTATTCTCAATTAGGAGTTCTGGCTTTAGCTTATTGTCGCAGGCATTGACAGCATGATTTATGTGTATCAACGAAACATCATCCTTTATTTTCGGAGATACAGGCTGGTGGCCTTTCGAAATTAAAAATAGATAGGCATTATATACATTAATGAGTCCCATGCCGTACTTGTTGTCTTCACCCGGATCGCCCAGATCCCGGCAGCTGTGATACAACGCGTGCTTCAATTCTTTTCCGCCAAGATAGGGAAACGCCTCCTTTAATAATAAGATGGCTCCACTGACATGGGGCGCTGCCATTGAGGTGCCACTGAGGAATTCGTAATTGTTTCCAGGTACACATGACCTGACCTGTACTCCGGGGGCAGAAACCTCAGGCTTAATTTTCAATGATCCGTCACCGGGACAGTGCGAGGGGCCAATGCTGGAGAAATTGGCAATGCCGAAGTTTACACCATTGCCATTGAGTGCGCCTACAGTAAACGCATTCAATTCATTGATATTGATGTTGTGGGGTTGTGTGATAGTACCAGCTTCAGGACCTGCATTCCCTGCTGAAAATATGACAGCCACACCAGCCGCCTCCAGTGCTTCCAGAATGGGAACATAAATGCTGTAGCAATCGAGAGTGTCAAGGCTTGGGTCATACCATGAATTATTGATTACATCAGGCATATCATCTGATGTATTTTCATCACCATCTGGATTGAGTGCCCATTCAAACGCACCAATATTGTCTTGTGTACCAATGCCACACAAAATGTCGCCTGCAATCCAACGTGCATTAAACGCTACACCAATCGTGTCATTCGTTCGCCTGTCAAGACCCAAAACAGTGCCGGCCACGTGCGTGCCGTGTCGATTACAATCATACGGACCTGGATTGTTCTCCAGACTATACCAAGATGCGGAATTTGACAGGAATAGACCATTGTATTGCCTGGAAATGGCGGGATGTGTAGGATCTGTGCCAGTATCTGCAATAAAGGCGAGCCTGTTGTAACCCGTATATCCCAGTTTCCACATTTCTGGTGCACCAATGGCTGAAAGCCCGCGCTCCTTGCCTTCAGGGACGGAAAAACTCGCCTCTGCAGTTTGTGTTTCAGACTCAGATTTTAATGCTACATTTTCTCCAATCCAGCGAATTCCGGGCATTTCGATGATTGATCGTAAGGCACTTTGCGTGCAACTCAGGCTGATCGCGTTTGCAATAAAATGCTGTTTTATACTGGCAGCTTCAATGCCATCGATCGTTTGCAGTTTTTCAAGCCAGGCAGGCTGAGTTAGTGCCGCATTGGATTTGAGATCTTGTAACAGCAGACGTGCTCTTTCTGAAAAGTTGCTCCGCTTGGCCTCCTGCAATCGATTCCATTCTGCAAACTGAATTTGTTTATCGAAGACCAAATGAATATGAAGCAGACCGTTTATCCTCGTATCCAATTTATTCAAAAGCGACTGTGACAGTTCTGCACGGCTTCGCAAGTCGGGTTGGGAGAAAGCGATGACTGACAATTGTGCAATAAAAAGGAGTGTAAGAGCATATGGTTTCATAAGGCTATAAATTTTACTTATTCAGAGATGACAGAATGATTTCTGAGAAACGGTCTCAAAATAGGAAAGTTGCCAGACATTAGTAAAAAGTTTTTGAGCAACTGAGAAAAAGTCTGTTTTTAAACCGTCAGCAAGAGTCTGTTCCAGCCGAAAAGAATACGCAATGTTGGTAGAGTGCCAAATGGCAATAAAACCATTGTAATGAACCGTTAAGATTCCTTATTTTTCGGGCCAAAAATAGGGTAGAGGCTTAAGGTACGTTAGTTTGGTAATTATTTTTGGTCAGGTAGGAATTTGTCAGATTATTTTTCAGATTTTTTTGAGTAATAGTTTTTTTATATTTGAGAATATCTTACCTTTGCCTCGCTTTTGGAAAAAGATCCATTTGAAGTTTGAAATAATACGTTATTAATACCAGAACGCCAGTGTAGCTCAGTTGGCCAGAGCAGCTGATTTGTAATCAGCGGGTCGGGGGTTCGAATCCCTCCACTGGCTCCATGGAGTTTGGGGATGCGCCGAAGTTGGAGAGACGGGGCAGACTGTAAATCTGTTGCTTTTGGCTGAATAGGTTCGAATCCTATCATCCCCACAACAATACTCTAGATGGTATTTCTAGGCGGAAGTAGCTCAGTTGGTAGAGCATCAGCCTTCCAAGCTGAGGGTCGCGAGTTCGAGTCTCGTCTTCCGCTCTTTTCAAACTCCCGGGCTGATGTTATTAGTGGCCGATGTAGCTCAGGGGTAGAGCACTTCCATGGTAAGGAAGGGGTCAAGGGTTCAAATCCCTTCATTGGCTCATTTTATGTATATCTTTTATTACTAAATATTTAATTTCAGAAAAATTTTGACTGATGGCAAAATCAACATTTGTTAGAACCAAACCACACGTAAATATTGGTACGATTGGTCACGTTGACCACGGTAAGACCACTCTTACTGCTGCTATCACTTACGTGCTTTCTGAGAAAGGTTTCGCGGAGAAGAAAGATTACGACTCCATCGATGCTGCTCCAGAAGAAAAAGAAAGAGGTATTACTATCAACACTGCGCACGTAGAGTATGAGACTGAAAACAGGCACTATGCTCACGTGGACTGTCCCGGTCACGCCGATTACGTGAAAAACATGGTAACTGGTGCTGCTCAAATGGACGGAGCCATCCTTGTTTGCGCTGCTACTGATGGACCTATGCCTCAAACAAGAGAACACATCCTACTTGCGAGACAAGTTGGTGTGCCTCAGATTGTTGTATTCATGAACAAGGTGGACCTAGTTGACGATCCTGAAATGCTTGAGCTCGTTGAAATGGAATTAAGAGAGCTTTTAAGTTCTTACCAGTTTGACGGTGACAACGCTGCAATTATTCAAGGATCAGCATTGAAGGCTCTAGAAGGAGACGCAGGTGCAAAACAGAAAATCCTTGATTTGATGGCTGCGGTTGATGAGCAGATCCCTGAACCTACAAGGGACGTGGATAAGCCATTCTTGATGCCTATCGAAGATGTATTCTCTATCACAGGTCGTGGTACAGTTGCCACTGGCAGAATTGAAAGAGGTGTGATCAACACAGGTGATCCTGTTGAAATCATCGGTATGATGAAGCCAGGTGAAAAAGCCTTGACTTCTACTGTCACAGGGGTGGAAATGTTCCGTAAAATTCTCGAAAGAGGAGAGGCTGGAGATAATGCCGGTATCTTGTTGAGAGGTATTGAAAAGGATGCCATCAGAAGGGGTATGGTTATCGTTAAGCCCGGTTCTGTAAAGCCTCATGCGAGCTTCAAGTGTGAGATTTATGTTCTTGGGAAAGATGAGGGTGGTCGTCACACACCATTCTTCAACGGTTACAGACCTCAGTTTTATTTTAGAACAACTGATGTTACTGGTGATGTAAAATTGCCTGATGGTGTTGAGATGGTTATGCCAGGTGACAACGTATCTTTGGAAGTAAAGTTGATCAGCCCTATCGCGATGGAGAAAGGTCTTCGTTTCGCGATCAGAGAAGGTGGTCGTACCGTGGGTGCCGGTCAGGTAACTGAGATTCTTGACTAATTTTACTTTAAAATATGTAGAAAAATTAAGTGTCTTTCCAGGCACTTAATTTTTCTTTTGTGGAAAGATTCCATATTGTTAGGGGAGTAGCTCAATTGGTAGAGTGGCGGTCTCCAAAACCGTAGGTCGCAGGTTCGAGCCCTGTCTCCCCTGCCAGAATAAAAATAAACCCTGGACAGGGACTAAAACTGTTGAACATGGATAATATCAGATTATATCTCAGGGAAAGTTATGATGAATTGATTCACCACGTAAGCTGGCCTTCTTGGAACGAACTGTTCAGCAGTGCTCGCTTAGTCATTGTATCAACAATCCTAATCGCAATCTTGATTTTTTTATTTGATTTTGTTGCTAACAATTCCCTGAAGTTTATTTACGAACTGTAAGGTACCAAAAACAACCAAAATGTCGGAAGATAGGAAATGGTATTCACTTAGGGTAGTCAGTGGAAAAGAGAAGAGCATCAAGGAGCGTATTGAAATGGAAATTCAGCGCAACAAGTGGGAGGATGTAGTAACCCAGGTGCTTGTTCCCTCAGAAAAGGTATACAAAATCCGAAATGGCAAGAAAGTCATTCTGGAACGAAACATCCTGCCAGGGTACATCCTTGTGGAAGCAGTTGCTTCAAAGTTTTCCGGTGAAATGGTTCAGGTGATTTCAAATGTTTCCAATGTGATCCACTTTCTTGGGAAAAACCACCCAATTCCGATGTCACAGACCGAGGCAAACAGAATGCTTGGAAAAGTTGATGATGCACAGGAAGTGACTGCGGCAATGATTGAACCTTTTTTGGTTGGGGAAACTGTGAAAATTATAGACGGGCCTTTCAATGATTTCGTAGGTGACGTCAAGGAGGTGAATGAAGATAAAAAGAAGTTGAAGGTCATAGTGAAGATTTTCGGCCGTGGTACAGAAGTCGAATTAAATTACATGCAGGTAGAAAAACAATCTTAAACGCAGGTCTCTGATCCTTGGTGATGCTTCCCTGGGACTAGCGATACATTTATTTTTAAACCATTAACAGAACATGGCAAAGGAAATTCAAACATACGTAAAACTTCAGGTTAAGGGAGGCATGGCAAATCCGGCTCCACCTGTAGGGCCTGCACTCGGTTCCAAAGGTCTGAACATCATGGAATTCTGTAAGCGTTTTAACGCTGAAACACAGGAACAGATGGGAAAGATATGTCCCGTTGTGATTACGGTTTACGTTGACAAGTCTTTTGATTTTGTTATTAAAACTCCGCCTGCTGCAGTTCAGCTGATGGAAATAACGAAGTTGAAAAGTGGTTCAGCACAACCAAACAGAAACAAAGTAGGGTCTGTCACATGGGATCAAGTCCGCGGAATAGCTGAAAATAAAATGAAAGACTTAAATGCTTTCACAATTGAATCAGCAATGAAGATGGTCGCAGGTACAGCTCGAAGTATGGGCATCACAGTAAGTGGTGATGCACCCTGGGGCTCAAGCGTAGCCCCTGAAGAGAATTAATATTATTAACCGGTAAGGGAGCTGGCAAATCAACCAGCGCTTGA
>JAUMBK010000223.1:11001-11351 GCA_032115795.1 Saprospiraceae bacterium
AATACAATTTTTTTTTATTTAGGACGTAGTTTATTTATTTTTAGAACTTACATAAGTATATTAAATACCGACCTTCTTTATAAACTTGTGGAATTAACAATTATTAAAGTCAGCAAAATGGCAAAAGTAAGTAAGAAAAGACAGGCAGCCAATGCCAAAGTCGACTCAAGCAAGCTGTATTCGCTGCGCGATGCAGTAGCACTGGTAAAAGAAGTCAATACGACAAAATTTGATGCTTCGGTAGACATTCACGTAAAATTGGGTGTTGACCCACGGAAAGCAGACCAGGCAATTAGAGGTACCGTTTCTCTTCCTCATGGTACAGGAAAAGTAAAACGCGTACTGGTTTT
>JAUMBK010000224.1:0-5162 GCA_032115795.1 Saprospiraceae bacterium
AGACGATACGAATCCTTGCTGGTATGCCAGTTCCTTTTGCGTTTCTTCCAGCTGGTCAGCGACATTGACATCGGATTCAATTAAGACAAAACACTTTTCAGTACCAGAAATAAAGGCCACACCCGCCGTTTGCTCGTCCGTAGTCAGGTTGAAATCCTGTAATGTCGCCAACTTACAACAAATGTCTTTCCATCCCGCAGTGTGAATCAACCCAGCAGCTCTCTCGGATTGAAGGAGGCTGGCCTGAATTTCATCCTTCATTTTGAGGCCATTTTTGTTTCGGATATCACGAATGCCAGACACGATTTCCTTGAGCTGCTCAATTTTATTGATCAATTCGCCATCAAATGACTCTGATTTCGGATATTGGCTGAGTATACAGTCATCTCCCTCTTTTCGTTCCTGAATGACGTGCCATATTTCTTCAGTGATAAAAGGCATAAACGGATGTAAAAGAGAACAAATTTCACTAAACAGGGCCACCGTGTTTTCTTTTGTTTTTGGTGCCATTGCCTCCCCGTACGCCGGCTTGACCATTTCGAGGTACCACGAACAGAAATCATCCCAAACAAACGAATAGATCGACATCAACGCCTCAGACAACCTATATTCGGAAAAGTTTCGGTCAATTTCGCCCGCCAGCATTGTCAATTTATGCTTCATCCAGCTATAAGCCAATGCATCGGACGCACTTTCAGCCAGAGATGCATCTGTCGTCCAGCCATCAACCAATCTAAGGGCATTCCAGAGTTTATTACTGAAGTTTCTGCCTTGTTCGCACAACTTTTCATCAAACAACAAGTCTCCCCCCGCAGGCGAACAAGACATCATACCAAATCTGACACCATCCGCACCAAAATCTTCAATCAACTTCAGCGCATCAGGGCTGTTGCCCAATGATTTAGACATCTTTCGGCGCAATTTATCACGCACCATCCCTGTAAAATAGACATGATTGAATGGTCTCTTACCCTCCCATTCATATCCTGCCATAATCATCCTCGCTACCCAGAGAAAGATGATGTCCCACCCCGTCACCAAAACGGAGGTAGGGTAATAATAATTCATTTCTTCCCTGTTGCGGAAGCCATCAAAAACAGAGATTGGCCATAGCCACGAAGAGAACCAGGTGTCCAGTACATCTTCATCCTGCCGCATATCTGACAGCTGTACCTCAGGAAATATTTGACGCGCCTGCACGAGCGCTTCTTCTGCCGTTTCTGCAACAAAAAAATCATCTCCAACATACCAGGCAGGGATACGGTGCCCCCACCAAAGCTGCCGGCTGATGCACCAGTCCCTGATGTTTTCCATCCAGTGCTTATAAATGTTCTTCTGGTTTTTTGGGAAGAAGTCGACTTCGTCACGCATCACTGCATCCAGTGCCGGACCAGCCAGTGCTTTCATGTCAACATACCACTGCAGTGACAATCTGGGCTCTACGACACTGTTGGTGCGCTCGGATCTACCTACATTGTTTTGGTAGTCTTCTGTTTTCTCTATAAGACTGGCTTCTTCAAGGTCCTTGGCAAATTTTTTACGAACCACAAAACGGTCTTCGCCGATGTAAATGCCTGCCTCGGCACTCATAGTCCCGTCTTCATTGAAGACATCAATGACAGAAAGGTTGTGTCGTTTGCCAATTTCATAATCATTGACATCATGGGCTGGTGTCACCTTGAGTGCTCCGGTTCCAAATTCCATGTCGACATAGGTATCCATGATGATAGGGACTGTTCTGCCTACCAGTGGAACTTCCACTGTGCAGCCTGACAAATGTGCGTATCTTGGATCTTCAGGATGGACGGCCACGGCTGTGTCACCAGGAATCGTCTCCGGACGTGTGGTCGCAACGATGAGATAGTCGTTGGTTCCACTGATTTTGTATTTTACATGGTAGAGCCTGGATTGCTCGAGGCCGTAAATCACTTCTTCATTTGACAAAACCGTACGTGCCTCCGGATCCCAGTTGACCATGCGCTTGCCCCTGTACAGCTTGTTTTTGCGATACAAATCAACAAATACTTTGATGACTGCGTCTGACCTCGTCTCATCCATCGTAAATGCCGTCCGTTCCCAGTCGCAGGAAGCCCCCAATTTTTTCAATTGTTGCAGGATGATACCGCCGTATTTCTCTTTCCATTCCCATGCATATTCGAGAAATTGCTCGCGGGTCAGGTCTCCCTTCTTAATGCCTTTTTCCCTAAGCATCTTCACCACCTTGGCTTCTGTTGCGATGGAGGCATGGTCAGTCCCCGGCACCCAACACGCATTTTTGCCATCCATCCTTGCCTTCCTGATGAGTATGTCTTGGATCGTATTATTCAACATGTGCCCCATGTGGAGCACACCCGTGACATTGGGTGGAGGGATGACGATGCTGTAGGCTTCTCTGCCATCCGGCTCGGAGTGAAAATACCGCTTGTCCATCCAGTGGGCGTACCATTTGCTCTCAACTTCTGCGGGTGTATATCTGGAAGAAATCATCTCAAAACGTATTTTTATCTATAAAACAGGGAGTCAAGGAGGGACAACTTAATACCTCAAGTCATAGACGTCAGCCGGACCTTTTTTCTTTTTGACGATGATGATAAAATGGTCATATTCGTTCTCTTCAAATGTTTTTGTAAAAACATCTCTGCCTGCCAGCGTATTTGTGATGGAGGGAATCGTATTGGAATGACCTACAATCACAATGCGATTGAATGTAGGAGAAGCATCCACGGCAGTGATCATTTCCCGCAACCCCTTGTTTTCATACGGAAGGATTGTCATATCCTTGATGTCTGCCAGGGAATCGACAGTCAGCATGGTACGCATGGTCAGCGTGGAATAAATGGCATCTACACGCGTTCCACGCAAAATATCCGCCAGCTTTGCCGCACGCGCAAGCCCCTTCTCAGTGAGGCCGGGCTCTACTTGACTGGCGGTATCTTTCTCTGCATGCCTGACCAGGTAAAATATCTTATCGATGCTGTCTTCCTGTACATCCACAAACAAACTATCCGTTGTCCAAATCCGGGATGAAGTAACCGAAGAAATTTCTTTCCCCTGAATGTCTGTCTGCCTGGGTGCCTGGCGGCATGACAAAACCAACAAGAGCGCGAAAACTGCTGCCATCAAAGAAGAAAAATGGGTCATTGCTTTCAATTTAGACTGAACGTACTTCGTTCTCCGTGTGAAAAATATCAAGTGCGATCTGTGTTTGCATCAGATCATCCAGGGTTTCTCTTCGCCGAATCAGGTAATCCTTGCCTTCATGCACCAGGACTTCTGCGGGGCGATACCTTGAATTGTAATTGGATGCCATGGTATAGCAATAGGCACCGGCATTGTAAAAAGCGAGGATATCACCTTCGAGTACCTCCGTCAT
The DNA here is from genome assembly GCA_032115795.1 of Saprospiraceae bacterium. Lineage (GTDB taxonomy): Bacteria > Bacteroidota > Bacteroidia > Chitinophagales > Saprospiraceae > OLB9. Next base: position 3,374 of record JAUMBK010000224.1, read on the forward strand.
TTTCCTGTTTACACCAAACGTATCGGTTTCACAGATATAACCTACGACCGTATAAATGCGGGAGCGCCCCTCCGTTCTGGAGATATTGACAATCTTATGATAGGCATCATAGAGCATGGGACGAATCAGGTGGTTTAATCCGGAGTCTACGCCTGCAAACACCGTTGACGTTGTTTGTTTGACCACATTCACGCGAACCAAAAAGATGCCTGCCTGTGATACAAGAAATTTGCCTGGTTCGAACATCAATGTGAGGTTACGCCCATACTCTTTGCAAAACCGATCAAACCGGCTTGTAATTTTTTCACCAAGCTCTTCAATGTCTGTTTCGATGTCTTCTTCCTTGTATGGTACCTTAAAGCCACTGCCAAAATCGATGTAGGAGAGGTCCTTAAATTCTGCGGCCACCTGAAACAGGATTTCTGCTCCCTGCAAAAACACATCAATGTCCAGAATATCAGAACCGGTATGCATGTGAATGCCCTCCACCATCATGCCGTGGGCCTTGACAATGCGGTGAATGTGCGGCGTCTGATGAAAGGAGATTCCAAATTTTGAATCGATGTGCCCAACGCTGATTTTGGTATTGCCACCTGCCAGAATGTGAGGATTGATGCGAATGCACACAGGGTATTCGGGATACAATTCTCCAAACTGCTCTAAAATGGAGAGGTTATCGATGTTGACCTTTACTCCCAGTCTGACAGCCTCTGTAATCTCTTCAATGGACACACAATTTGGGGTGTAGATGATTTCAGACGGAGTGAATCCGGCAAGCAAGCCGATACGCACTTCCTGTATCGAAACAGTATCCAGGCCGCTTCCCAATGATTTGAAAAAGCGAAGGACAGAAATATTATTGAGCGCTTTACACGCATAATTGATCTTGAGGCTAGGCAATTGAAAAGCATTGTTTAACCTGTCAAACTGGGCTTTCATTACAGCGGTATCATACACATAAAGCGGACAGCCATATTTTTCTGCCAGTGCCAGCGGATCCACACCGCCTTCGAGTACATACCTGTTTTGTTCAAGATGCATACGACTTTGAATTGGGCGACAAAGGTAGTAATTTTCAATGTGATTACCAAAAAATGCCTGTTACCCGGGCAGTTGCAAGGCAGTTTATTCTGCCTGTTCATTGATCAGATACATGTCCAGTTCACCTTTGTTTTTTGCCATTACCTTCCCTCTGTATGTGCATTTCACTTCCTGCCGAAGGCGCTGATGCGTCGCGCCGCTGATGTTGATGGCACCTGCTACGCCTGATGATTCCATTCTGGAAGCAATATTGACAGTATCACCCCACACATCGTAGGCGAATTTTTTGTGACCGACGATACCAGCCACAACCGGACCTGAATGGATCCCGATGCGAAGTTCAAACGGACTTGCAGACTGGCTCTGTAAATGCCGAATACACGCAAGGAATTCCATCGCAGCAGCGACAGCCGCATCAGCATGATCAGGGCAGGAAACAGGCAATCCTGACACGGCCATATACGCATCGCCGATGGTTTTAATTTTCTCGATGCCATGGCGGCTTACGATATTGTCAAATTCAGTAAAGCAGGCATTCAATTCTGCCACCAATTGCTGCGGGCTCATGGTTTCTGCCACCTTAGTAAAGCCTACAAAATCGGTAAAAATAACACTGACTTCATCATAGTATCGCGCATTGGCTGTGCCTGTTTCCTTCAATTCTTCTGCTACCTGTTCGGGCAAAATATTCAATAAAAGGCCATCCGATTTTTGCCTTTCACGCTCAATAATGCGGTTGGATCGTTTC
>JAUMBK010000225.1:0-5808 GCA_032115795.1 Saprospiraceae bacterium
ATCAATGAATCATGCCTAAGAACTGACAATTGCCATTTTCCTGACCGAAAAACTAGCTGGGAAAGCTTTGTATTGAGTGACACAGCAAGTTTGGGTTCACGTGATGCCATATTATGAAAAATCCTGGCTCCAGCGGATGGCTCAAAAAGCGTGTTGCTCACCCAGCCTGTTTCGACTGCTTTTGGTCCACCATAATGACGATAAAGGCTGTCTCTGAATTCCGCAAAAATACCACCTGCCAGCTTATGGTTGCCATCAAATGCAGAAACACCGGCTGAGGTCAGCATGCCACCAAGCCACGGACCCTCCTCCAGAATCAAGGTGCGGGCACCCAATCTTGCAGCAGCTAATCCCGCTGCTGTACCGCTGGCTCCCCCTCCTATGACGATCACATCAACATGAGTGGGAGACTGGGCAAGTGCCAGGTTGTGGAAAAACGGGCACAGCATGAATATATATACAAAAGTGGCCTTACACACAATAAAAGTTTCTGATTTATGACAAAAATACACATTTTGTGCACGCGCACAAGAGGAATGCCGTTTTCAGTATGATTTTATAATCACTGCGTGGTCGTACATGCAATGCCAGTTAGCAATTGATTTAAAATACTATAATTACACTTTATTATATTATCTGCTTACAGGAAATTATATGACTTTTACCCATGCTAATTCTTCTTCATTCTGTGATTCATAGGATAGTGCTGCCCATTCACACGCCACAAAAAAGAAACCTGCCTTTCACATCCGCGGTGAAGGTGGTTTTTTTGGTATGCCTGGGTATTGTATTGAATTCGTGTGGGGATCCTTCCCATCAACAAAACAGGACAACAACATACTGGTCCTCGAATAACGGAGGAGAAATTGCCTTTGCAAGGTGGGCAGTAAGCAGGTGGAATGCTGATCACCCTGCAAATCAGGTGAGTTTCCAACCGGTACCTGAAGGGCAATCGAGTGAAGAAATTCTCCTTGCCGCCGTGGTAGCCGGCACCACCCCTGATCTGTATTCCAATATCTGGCAAGGGCTGGTTGATTTTTACAGCCAATCGGGAGCATTGGTTGCCCTGGATACCCTGAATGGATTTACGGAATACATCCATGAGCGCTGTGATTCGGCCACTATAGCCGAAATAACCGCGCAGGATGGGCATATTTATCAAATTCCGTGGAAGATCAATCCCATCATGACCATATACAACCGCCGGCTGATACGGGAACTGGGTCTGGATTCATTTCCCGCGACATACTCTTCATTCCTGGCTGCTGCACAGAAATTCAGTCAAGACACTGATGGTAACGGCTATGTAGATCAGTGGTTTGGCAACACCAGTGTCAAGTTGGCCTGGTATCAGCGTCTGTTTAATTTTTACACCTTGTACCTGGCAGCCACCGGGGGCAAGCCTCTGATTGAAAATGGGAAGGCCGTTTTCAACAATGCAGAAGCTGTGGGTGTGTTCCGGTTTTTACAAGAGTTGTACAGGAAGAACTATTTCTCGAGGCAGTCAGAATCAGCGGGTCAGGATTTATTCATTTCGGAAAAGTATGCTTCCAAGTGGACAGGTCCGTGGGAAATTGAGTACCTTGCTAAGTTCAAACGGGATGATTTTACGTATGATTTTGCACCCATTGTTGTGCCGGATGGCCATTCGGGACCAAAATACACGTATTGTGACCCCAAAAACATCGTTATTTTCAAGACATGCCCCCACCCTCAGCAAGCGTTTGAGTTTATTAAATTTATGACAAATAAAGAAGGTGATCTGGCGTTTCTCCGTGAAACAAGCCAGTTGCCCCGGAGAAAAAACCTTCTTCAGGACCCTTTCTTCGCTGCTTATTTTCAGGCTCATCCGTTTATGCAAAAAATGGCTTCACAGGCGAAATATGTGCGAGGTGCAGATCACTCAGAATCATTGATTGAGGTGTTTGATATTCTTTCGCAGGAATATGAAGCCTGTGTTCTTTACCAGCGTAAAAGCCCGGAGCAGGCGATCGCAGATGCAGAGCGTGCTGTCAATGTATTATTGCGCGTCAAAAGATGAAATCATTATGAAAGGACAGCACAATCAATCAATAAAAAGAAGGAGAGCGGCCTGGTTTATGGTCTCTCCTTATGTTGTCCATCTGCTCATTTTTGTTTTTTTCCCGATAGCCTTTTCTGTCTGGCTGACTTTTCAGAAATGGAATATCATTTCGCCAATGTCCTGGGTTGGGCTGGATAATTACATTCATCTTTTTCAGGACAGAACCTTTGGAAGGGCTTTGATAAATACCCTGACATTTTTGGCAATCCACATACCTTTACAAATCGGAGTGGCTCTGTTTCTGGCGATTTTGCTGGCAGAACAGCCTTGGTTCAAGGGCTTTTTCAGGTCGGTGTTTTTTATGCCTGTTGTCATTTCCGGGGTGGTCGTCACCGTCATGTGGCAGCAGCTTTTTGGATTGGAAACCGGCATATTGAACCAGTTTTTGATGAAAATTTCCCTGCCAAGAGTAGAATGGCTGTCCGATCCTGATATTGCCATGATCTCCATAGCTGTGATGGCGACGTGGAAAAATGTGGGCTTGTATGTCATCCTTTTTTTAACTGGCATCCAGCAGGTGCCTGTCAGCTATTATGAGGCTGCAAAAATGGAGGGAGCTGATGCCTGGCAACAATTCCGGCATATTACGCTGCCGGCAATCAGACCAACCATATTCATGGTTTTCATTCTTTCTACAGTGGGTGGATTCAGCCTGTTTATCGAGCCGTATGTCATGACGGACGGTGGTCCGCTGAATGCGACCATGTCAGCTATCCTGTACATCTACAAGCAGGCATTTGTCTATTATCACATGGGGTATGCTGCCACCCTTGGACTGGTTCTTGCCGTCCTTGTCATGGGTGTAGTAGCAGTTCAAAAAAGAATTTTTGAACATGAGGAATAAGCGCAAAAGTGTCCGGTTTGTCTGGGGCAGTCTGGTTTTGGTCCTGGCTGCCACCTTGTTTGTTTATCCATTTTACTGGATGATTATGGCCTCAGTGATTCCCGAAAAATTCATCGGGAGTTTTACCTTTTTGCCTGGAGAACTTACTCTGGAAAATTACCAGGAAGTCTTTTCCCGCATTCCGGTAGGCATGGCATTTCTGAATTCGCTGATTGTTTCCTTACTTTCCACCGCCGGAGTGGTCGTATTTGGCGCTATGACAGGATATGCGATGGCAAAGCTTTCCTTTTCAGGCAAGTCAGCCCTGTTTTACGTGCTGATTTTTACCATGTCATTGCCTTTCCAGGTCACGCTTATCCCCAATTACATTCTGATGGTAAAACTGTCACTCACTGATTCACTGACAGCGCTTGTTTTGCCAGCGTTGCAAAGTGCTTTTGCCATTCTTTTATTCCGGCAAGCGTTCAAACCATTTCCGGACAGCCTGATTGAAGCGGCACGTATGGATGGTTGCAGCGAATGGAAAATCGTCTTCCGAATCCTGTTGCCCAACTGCTGGCCTACAGTGATTACGGTGGCTATTTTGAGTTTTATGAATGTCTGGAATGAGGTTTTATGGCCTTTGATTGTCATTCGCGACGAAAGTAAGATGACGCTGCCTCAACTGGTCACGCTATTTGCCGTCGGTGGCAGAGCAGAGGCGCAGCTGGGCATCAAACTGGCGGCGGCGGTTGTGCTGGCCTTGCCCGTTATGGTCGCGTTTGTTCTCTTCCAGCGGCACTTCATTCGAAGTATGGCATCCACAGGTCTTAAAGAATAATATTTTTTAAATAAACATATATGATACAGGTACGACGCCTTCCACTCACATTAAAAGCCAATCCCAAACGAAGAATTTTGAAGCATTTAAACTTTGGCAGTGAAGAACGAATCCTGCCTGTCAAAGAGTACGTCGCCGGCTTGTCAGCTGACGCTTTGAAGCAGGAGTACGATTCTGTTTTGGCATTATTCAAGGGCCGCCACCCCCAATTATTGGATGCATTTTCAAAAAACAGCTTGCAAGTGCTTTCAGGGGACAATGCAACTTCCTTGTCAGAAACGGCCAGGATACTCATGGGTGCCTATTTTACGCACGAATACACAATCGAAAGCGCAGCCCTGTTCAACCCTTCCATTGTGCCCCACCCTATTCAGGATCAGCTGTCAGAGGGGAAAACGAGGTTTATTCTCTCTCTCAGAGCTACCGGTGAGGGACATATTTCCAGTATTGCCTTTCAGGAAGGGTATATTTCGAAGGGGGGAGAAATTTCGCTGACAGAGCGTCCTGACTACGGAGACACAGGCACAATCAATGCCGACAATCTGACACATTCCGGAAGTTACAGTGTGCAATTTGATGCTGCGTCACCTCTGGGAAGCCGGGTCCTGTTTCCGTTTGCTCCGGCTGAATGCAATGGTATGGAAGATGCCCGGTTTGTCTATTTTCAGGAAGATGTCGGTACTTATTTGAGTACTTATACCGCGTATAATGGCAGAGCCATACATCCTTGTCTGATCCAGACCGATAATTTTCTGCAATTTACCATTACCCCTTTACAGGGTATAGCTGCCAGCGACAAAGGCATGGCTATTTTTCCGGAGAAAATCCGGGGATCCTATTTCATGGTTGGGCGACAAGGGGGTAGGCACCTTACTCTGATGCAATCTGATAATTTGCACGTTTGGAATCAATTTCAGATTTTACAAGAGCCAAAAAGAGGATGGGAAATGCTGCAAATGGGCAACTGTGGCAGCCCCATAAAAACAGCCGAAGGATGGCTTCTGCTTACCCACGCCGTTGGACCCATGCGAAGGTATGTGTTGAGCATGACCCTCCTTGACCTGGAAGACCCATCCAGGGTGATTGGCAGCCTCGAAACACCGATAATGGAACCACAGGAAGAAGAGCGTGAAGGCTACGTGCCCAATGTGCTGTACACTTGCGGCATGATGGCGGTCGAAGGCAATATTCTCATTCCCTATGCCATGTCGGATAGTGCCATTGGGTTTGCAATGGTTTCACAAAAAGAAATATTAACCGCCTTACTTTCTTCAAAATTTTAACATTTCCCATGCAACGGATTTGCTTATTTCTTTCCATTGTTTGCTGCAGTTTTGTTCCTCAGGCACATTGTCAGAAAACCATTAATACTGCCCATCTTGACAAGCTGTTTCGTGTTGTCACCATGGGAGATGAAAAAGTTGCCGGCATTCAGATTTATGCTGAATACCCTGATTACCGGTGGGTCGGAGATGATGATGAAGGGGATATGTGTATTGATGATGCGGCAAGGGCGCTAGTTTTTTATTGCCGGCAATATGCAAGCAATCCCTCTGCATCTGTTGAGGAAAAAATACGTTTATTGACGAAGTTTACTGTGTCCATGCAGGCAGAAAACGGGTATTTTTATAATTTTATCTACGGTAATGGCCAAATCAATACCACCCACCAGAATAGCCTGCCCATCGCCTCCTTTTGGTCATGGAGGGCATTTTGGGGACTGAGCGAAGTCTTGTATATTGACTCACCCTTGCTAATGAAGGAAAAAGAAATGGCACGGGAAAGTATCCGGAAATTGCTTCCCCTCCTAGCGAATATTTGTCCCAACCCTCATGCGCTTGAAATGAGTAATGGCATAGCCTTTCCCGCTTGTCTTAGTATGGTAGGACCAGACCAGGCAGCCATCCTGATCACAGCCCTTTGCCAGTATGCGGCAAAATCAGAAAGGAATGAACAAGTGGTGGCGTTGATTCGTTCCCTTTCAGATGCGCTTTTGCACTGCCAGCAGGGTAATGAAACGACATTTCCCTACTACGCATTCCTTAGCTGGAAGCATTACTG
>JAUMBK010000226.1:0-18634 GCA_032115795.1 Saprospiraceae bacterium
AACAGAAGAAAGGTATCACCAGGGAGACCCGGATGCACTTTACAGGGTAGCTGTACTCGATTTCGGAACGAAACAGAATATATTGCGCTGCTTGGTTGACAGAGGATGTTATGTTGAAGTTTTTCCCGCAAGAACACCATTTTCGGAGTTGATTTCATTCCGCCCGGATGGATTTTTTCTTTCAAACGGTCCTGGCGATCCTGCATCAATGTCGTATGCCATCAGCACTGTCAAAGAAATTTTGAAAACGGGCAAACCTGTGTTTGGGATTTGTTTGGGCCATCAGATTCTTGCCCTTGCCAACAATATTCCTACCTATAAGATGCACCATGGCCACAGAGGCGCGAATCATCCTGTCCTAAATCTGATCACAGGGCGGTGCGAGGTTACCAGCCAGAATCATGGATTTTCCATTTCTGAAAAGGATGTGGCAACGCTATCTGATGTGATAGAAATCACCCACCGAAATCTCAATGACGATACAATTGAGGGAATCCGAATGAAAAGCATACCTGCGTTTTCCGTGCAATACCATCCTGAAGCAAACCCGGGACCGCATGATTCCAGGTACCTGTTTGATGACTTTATTACTTTATTGAAACAATCAAAAAATAATTAATCATGAGTGTTATTGTTGACATCAGGGCCCGTGAAATCCTTGATTCCAGAGGAAATCCGACCATCGAGGTTGAGGTTTTGACAGAGAATGGCATTATGGGTCGGGCTGCAGTCCCCTCAGGTGCTTCTACGGGAAAGTATGAGGCCGTTGAATTGAGAGACAATGACAAAAGCAGGTATTTAGGCAAAGGTGTTTTGAACGCATGCAATAATGTAGATGATAAAATCAGGGAAGCACTGATCGGCGAGGATGTATTTGAGCAGCGGTACATTGACGATATTATGCTTGAGTTGGATGGGACAGAAAATAAGTCGAATCTGGGAGCCAATGCAATTTTAGGTGTTTCACTTGCGGTGGCAAAAGCGGCAGCTGAAGAGTCAGGCCAGTCTTTGTACAGGTATGTTGGCGGTGTGAATGCACACGTTATGCCAGTTCCGATGATGAATATATTAAATGGAGGATCGCATGCTGACAATAGCATCGATTTCCAGGAATTTATGATTTTGCCCTTAGGGGCTGATCAGTTTTCTGAGGCACTCAGGATGGGAGTGGAAGTCTTTCACCACCTGAAATCTGTCTTAAAGGCAAAAGGCTATTCTACAAATGTGGGCGATGAGGGAGGCTTTGCACCGAATATTCGCTCCAATGAAGAAGCCATTGAAATCGTCTTATCCTCCATTGAGTCAGCTGGTTACAGGCCAGGCATTGATATCATGATCGCCATGGACGCGGCAGCCTCTGAATTTTACAATGAGGAGGAAAAAGTATACCACTTCCACAAATCAGATGGTCGCAAACTCACAAGTGACCAGATGGTTGATTACTGGACACAATGGGTCAACAAATACCCGATATTTTCTATTGAAGATGGTTTGCACGAAGATGATTGGGATCATTGGGCAAAGCTGACCCGCGCAATTGGAAATAAAGTTCAGTTAGTCGGTGATGATTTGTTTGTAACAAATACCAAAAGATTGCAACGCGGCATCGAACTGGAGGCAGCAAACTCAATTCTGGTTAAGGTAAATCAGATCGGTTCATTGACTGAGACCATTGACGCTGTCAATTTGGCTACGCGAAACGGTTTTACTTCCGTGATGAGCCATCGCTCAGGTGAAACGGAAGATACGACCATTGCCGATCTTGCAGTTGCATTAAATACCGGTCAAATTAAAACTGGATCCGCTTCACGAAGTGACAGGATCGCAAAATACAACCAATTGTTGCGCATTGAAGAAGAGCTGGGTGATTCTGCCTATTTTCCAGGCAAATCACTTCTTACGTAACATGCCTTTTTGCTGATTTTACTAAGATTACTTACATTATTAAAAGGTCTCAATCGTGTCAAAAAATTTAAAAATCTGGGGAGATATTGCCGGTTTGTTGGGCATCCCCCCTCATTGGCTTAATAAGTATACTATTGCCACTGTTTCATTTATGGTTTGGGTTATTTTCTTTGACAAGCATAATATATTTGCGTACCAAAGATTGAAGGGTACCATAACCAGAATGGAGTTGCAGAAGGAAGAATTGGGAAAGGAAATCGCGAAAGCACAAAAGGATAAGGAAGACCTTATGCATAATCAGGAAGAGTTTGCCCGAGGAAAACACCTCATGGCAAAGCCTGACGAAGAAATAATTATCATAGAACGAAAGTAACCATCACATGAGCGTATTAGTCAATAAACATTCCAGAATCATAGTACAGGGATTTACAGGCAAGGAGGGTACATTCCATGCTGAGCAAATGATTGATTACGGGACAAACGTAATCGGCGGGGTCACCCCCGGCAAAGGGGGAACAGAGCACTTGGGCAAGCCGGTTTTTAATACAGTGAAAGAGGCTGTGCAGAAAGTGAGTGCGGATACATCCATTATCTTTGTACCTCCTGGATTTGCGGCTGATGCCATCATGGAAGCTGCAGAAGCAGGAATCAAGGTAATCATCTGCATCACAGAAGGGATTCCGGTCCAGGACATGGTTGTAGCAAAAGCGTACATTGAAAAGTTTGATTGTACACTTGTCGGTCCAAACTGTCCTGGTGTGATTACGCCAGAAGAAGCCAAAGTAGGCATTATGCCTGGGTTTGTCTTTAAAAAGGGTAGAATTGGCGTTGTTTCAAAATCAGGTACACTTACGTATGAAGCTGCTGATCAGATTGTGAAAGCGGGCATGGGTGTGTCTACTGCAATTGGCATTGGAGGGGACCCAATCATTGGTACACCCACAAAGGATGCCGTGCGCCTGCTGATGGAAGACCCGGAAACAGATGGGATTGTGATGATTGGTGAGATTGGCGGAAATTATGAAGCTGAGGCAGCCAGATACATAAAAAGTACGGGAAATAAGAAGCCAGTAGTGGGATTTATTGCCGGTCAAACGGCACCCAAAGGAAGAACCATGGGCCATGCCGGTGCGATTGTTGGAGGCCATGATGATACAGCCGAGGCAAAGATGAAAATCATGGCAGAATGTGGCATTCATGTTGTTCATTCTCCGGCAGACATAGGCAAAACAATGGCTTCGGTTCTGCTTAAGTAAGTTCAAGCGCATTATTTTGATGGGATACAAACTTGTTTCTGTATACATTTATACAGGCTGTTGTACTTTGAAGTCATTTCTATGCCTGATTAATTCTATCTTTGTTTAAACGAAACGTATTGCGTATGACCGGTATCGACAGGGAGCTACTGCATGATTTTATCCAAAATGGACTTTTTGAGGACATTCATGAAGGGGATCACACTTCACTTGCGTGTATTCCCTCTGCAAACAGATCCAATGCCCGTTTGCTGGTCAAGGGAGAGGGGGTGATTGCCGGTGTGGAGGTGGCTCAGGCCATTTTGACTTATGTTGACCCCACAGCGACATTTGATTGCCGCATACCCGATGGCGCCGATGTCCATTACGGTGATGTTGTTTTTTATACTGAATGCAATTCACAGGCCCTGTTGAAGGCGGAACGCTTGCTGTTAAATACAATGCAGCGCTTAACTGGAATAGCTACGCTTAGTAGCCGGTTTGCTTTTGAAGTGGAGGATTTGCCCGTGAAAATTCTGGATACAAGAAAAACAACACCCCTGCTCCGTTTTTTAGAGAAATGGGCAGTTCGGTTGGGAGGATGCCACAACTACCGTACCGGTCTATATGATTGGATCATGATAAAAGACAATCATGTAGATGCTTGTGGCTCCCATACAATGGCGATTGAAAAAGTACATGAATACCTGAAGAAAAATAATCTTGATCTGGATATAACGGTAGAGGTCCGCAACCTGGTTGAATTGTATGAAGTACTCGAAAAAGGAGGTGTAAAGCGAATCATGTTTGATAATTTTGAAATTCCCATTCTTGCAGAGGCTGTCGCCCATGTGGATGGCCGATTTGAAACGGAAGCATCAGGTGGAGTTACATTACATACGGTCCGGAAAATTGCCCTTACCGGTGTTGATTTTATTTCTGTAGGGGCTCTGACGCATTCTGCCGGCTGCCTGGATTTGAGTCTGAAAGTGATCAAATAGCTTTATGAGTCAACTGGAAAGGATATTGTATTACTTCCCTGAAACAGAGTTGCCAGTCATTGTTTCAGATGAACATTTGTCTTCATTTGAGGCATCAGCCAGTCCGTTTCCCCAAGCGTTTGTTGATGAAATTGTATCTGTTTGGGAAGGTGAAGCCGATGATTTTACAGAGTTTATCCCCTGCTTCCGGCTTCCAGGGCAAGAAAAATTTGATGCTATAGTCTTTTGGAAAGGCAGCTTACTCCGGTATGATTTTGTTCTAGCGACCCTGGACAAAAAAGGAAATATAATAGGCAAAAAAGCAATTGCAAGCACCATAGTGCAGGATGCTCTTATTCGAAAATCCATTGCCTCGATTGAAACCGATTTGACAATCCATATCATTGCTGGGCAGACAGTGGATGGTACTGAATATGAAGCCTCCTTGTCGAAAGCGTTTTCGATGGAAATTCTCCCCGACGGCCAAATTATTTTCCATCTCGAAGGGGAGGATGTTTTCCGTTAATTCAAATCTCCTACAGGATTAATCAATCCAAACCTTTTCTGTTCTAGCCATACAATCAGCACAAAACGCCCAAGATAAATCATATCAATGCGGTGTATGAAAGAATACGGATGTATACCAGCTTGTTTTTTAGCCGGCTATTGAATATTCTAAAAATGAAATCCACATGAAAAAAAATCATTTAAACACAAACCGCAATGATTCTATTCCGCATCAAAGATTCCATGTGGCCTTAATATAAATTCAAACGGAGTGTGACGAACTAAAAATAAACAAATGAAATCGACATGAGTAAAAAAATCATTTACACACAAACCACAATGATTCTATTCCTCATCAAAGATTCCATATAGCCTTAAAAATAATTCACGCAGCGCGTGATAAACTAAAAATAAACATATGAAACTTTCGCTGACCCCAATGCGTTTTAAATATTTAATGCAAATACTTGTGCCATAAGGGAAATTCCATTCCTTATCTCAATCTGGAAATATGCCACCAACGACTTCACCATGAGAAAACCAAGACAATTAAAAGAAACGGACCTCCGGAACCAGATTGAGAAGCTCTTGGCACGTCACCCTAAAACCCAGTTTAATGCACTGCAGATAGCCAGAAAAATCAATGTAGCGAATCCGCCAGCAGCAATCAGGCAGATCCTCATGAAAATGGCGGGTGAAAACAAAGTGTCAAAACTCGCGGAAGATCGATTCAAATGGATGCCGGCTTTACAGGGGAAGCAAAGTAAATCAGGAAAACGCGAAGATGAAATTTTGTACACGGGCGTCGTCGATATGACGAGATCAGGAGCAGCGTACATCACCAACTCTGAGTCTGTGGAAGACATTTATGTGCATGCCCGTAACCTCAAAGGGGCCTTGCACAAAGACGAGGTGACTGTCGCAGTGATGGAAAGCCGCTCAAGAAAACGACCGGAAGGACGCGTGGTTTCAATAGAAAAGCGCGCCTTGTCCAGGGTGATTGGTCATGTGCGGATATTTAGAAATTATGCGATTCTGACGCCTGATAATGCACGAATTTATCCTGAGAAATTACTTCCTGGGGGAAAGGCCAAAATAAAGCCATTTGGGGCAAAGTCATCAAGGTGCTTGAAGACATCTCTGAGATTGAGATGCAGATGCAATCGATTTTGTATGCAAATGGCTTTGATCCTGTGTTTTCGGAGGAAGCACTGGCTGAAGCATCCTCAATGCAAGGTCAAATTTCGCAGGAAGAAATAGCGTCACGTCGTGATTTTCGGGGAGTACTTACCCTGACAATTGATCCCGCTACAGCCAGGGATTTTGACGATGCCATCTCGTTTAAGATTTTGGAAAATGGTCAAATAGAAGTTGGCGTACATATTGCTGACGTCACACATTACCTGAAAGAGGACAGCATCCTGGATAAAGAAGCGTTCAGGAGATCAACCTCGGTCTATCTGGTTGACAGGGTTTGCCCTATGTTGCCGGAACAATTGAGCAATGACCTGTGCTCACTGAATCCCAATGAAGATAAATTGACATTCTCAGCAGTTTTTATTTTTGATGCAGAAAAGCACATTGTTCATGAATGGTTTGGCAAGACCATCATTCATTCCGACAAGCGATTTACATACGAAGAGGCACAAGAGTGCATCGAATCCGGAGAAGGCGACTATGCCATCGAAATAAGGCAACTAAACCAGCTGGCAGGCCACTTGCGTACACAGCGATATAAAGAAGGGTCGATCAGCTTTGAGTCGGAAGAGGTGCAGTTTGTCCTTGCAGATGATGGTGTCCCTGTCAGCATGTATGTAAGAGAGCGTAAGGAAGCGCACATGTTGATTGAGGATTTCATGTTGCTGGCCAACCGGAGGGTAGCCAACTATATTGCAAGCAGAGAAAAACCGGAAATTCCCTTTATCTATCGTGTCCATGATCTTCCAGATCCTGACAAGCTACACGATTTTGCCTTATTTGCCGGTGAACTTGGTTTTCAGTTTACCTTAGCCAAACCAGATCAAATTGCAGATTCATTCAACCGGCTTGCACTGGCCATTCAGGAAAATCCGGTTTTAAAGTTGCTTGAACCCCTTGCCATCCGCACAATGTCAAAAGCAGTATATACTACAGACAATATCGGCCATTATGGCTTGGGTTTTGATTTTTATACCCATTTTACATCCCCCATACGGAGGTATTCCGATGTACTTGTGCACCGAATTCTCTTCCAGAATTTATTCAATACTGTCAGGCAAGACAAAGTTTTGCTTGAGCAGAAAGCAAAACATATATCCGATCAGGAAAAACGGGCAGCAGATTCTGAACGTGAATCAGTCAAGTTTTTTCAAACCTTATACATTTCCCGCTTTATAGGGAGTGAGTTTGAAGGTGTGGTCTCAGGAATCATTGAAAAAGGCATTTTCGTCCAATTACTGGAATCCAAAGTAGAAGGTCTGGTGACATTTGACAGCATGGGTGACATGTTTGTACTTGGACCAGGGCGTTTGAAGGCCGTATCGCGATTGTCAGGCGATGTTTTTTCAATTGGTCAAGCAGTAAAGGTACGCATTACCGGGGCTGACCCGGATACACGGAGGACAGATATGGCTCTTGTCGAAGCTACTGCTTAAATGGGTTGCTCCATTTCGGATCAGCAGTCATTTTTGTATCTGTGAGGGTATGCAAAAAAGCAATCAGTGCTTTCTTTTCTATCGAATTTAATTGTAAAGGCCGCACATTTCCCTTCACATCCTTAAACTTCACATCCAGGTGCTTATGTGGTTTGATGCCACTGATGTAATGCTCTACAACTTCGTCAAGGGTTTTAAACCGACCATCGTGCATGTATGGTGCTGTCAATCCGATATTGCGTAATGTGGGTATTTTAAACTTGCCATCGCCCAATCCATTATCCTTGTACACAATTTCCAGTCCGATGTTTGTGGCACCCCTTAGGTCCTGTGATCCATCAATACTACCTCCTCCATATGTATCAAATGGTCCATCCTGTGCAGCAAAATTGTTGCCACCGTGGCATGACGAGCATTTTGCTCTTTCACTGTGAAAAAGTTGCATGCCCAATCGTTCCAGTTCTGAAAAATGCTGAAAATTGTTGCTCATGCCGGCATCAAACCGGGAACTGTTGCTCGTTATGGACCCAACAAACTGGGAAAGCGAAACGGCAATTCTTTCAGGTGTAATATTTTTATCACCGTATGCTTTTTCAAACAAATCTGCATAATAGCCTGCATTTTCCAGCTTTGTCACCAGTCTGTCCAGGTTTTCCATGCCCATTTCGATGTGGTTTTGTACTGGCTGAAGAGACAAGTCATGAATGGTTTTGGAGCGGCTGTCCCAAAACAAGTTATGCTGTGCAATGGGATTCACAATAGCCATACTGCTTCTGGTTGTCAGTCTTCCTTCAAACCCCGGGCTCACGGCTTTGCCGTCAGTAAAGGCTTTGTCCTGGTGGTGGCAGGAAGCACAGGAAATGGTATTATTCAGAGAAAGTTTCTTATCGTAAAAAAGCACTCTTCCCAGTGTGGCACCCCAGGGTGTGATCTCCGGAAATGAGCCGCCCGGCATGGGATCTATTACCATCCCTGTCTCGATGTTGCTGAAAAAAGTAGAAGCGGGGGCTAATCCTGCCGGTAATGACAGCTTATCGTATTCATAAGGCTGGGCAGGAAGAGACAATTCTTCTTTTATAGTTGTGACACCAGTATCCTTTGTACAGGATGAAAAACTGACAACTATCAATGTAAAAAAGAAAAAGAAACGCTTCATAAGAAATGACATTTAGACCAAAAATACACCAATGATCTTATAATGTAAATAAACGTTCCCGTTTTAACATTTATTTTGGTGTAAATGAGTGTTTAATATAAGCGAACATGAATAAAAATATCCGTTGGCAGCCTGAATTCAATATGAGGGCCATTTGCACCGCTTCCCAAAATCATCTGGGCTTGGGTGCCTGCAAATATTCTTTTTGTAAAATGATATTCTATGCCATAGCCCTTGGCGATTCCTGCCAGAAATTCCTCCTCCACCTGTACCTGCAGGACCGCATCCCAGGAGCTGGAGTATGTCAGCTTTTTGTCTTTCGAAATTGGATACCTGCGTTCAAGGCCAAAGGAAAGAAATAAAAAACGATTGTCATTGGTCTGGTCAAATCCGGTAATATTGGCTCCCAGACCAAAGCGAAACGCTCTCTTGGCGTAATACCTTTTCCATTGAAAACCAAGCGCTCCCGGTTGCCTGTCACCCAGATTGAATGGGACAAAGCGTGACAACAGGGGAGTAATATTGATACCAATCTCTTTTGTATTAGACCAGAAATAGGGATCGTCTTCGTACAAATCTTCTTCAGCGTAGACAGACACTTTTGATGTATCTTGCTGTCCCACGGCATTACTGGCAACGGCTATAAAAACGAACAATTGTATGACATGCCATTTCTTCATCTTAGAACAGCACATTAAAATAGAGTGACTGAGGAAGTGACAAAACCAGATCAAATCCAGCTCTGGTTGGGTCGTCTGAACGTACACCATTAATAGAAACAGAGGAAGTCATCCATTGCCTTGTGGCATAGATGGCACTTTCCGTACTTAAGAACATCCTGTCGGACAGCTTGAAATCAAACCTGAGGACGGGACCTGCCCCTGTAGAATATGCATTCTGCGTTGCCGAAAAAAAATTGGTAACGCCGTTAATGGTATTTTCTGTGACTTCTGATTTTTCAAGGGAGAGACCTCCTAAGAGATCAAATCCGTATGAAAACATAAATTTGTTGCTCAGGGGCAAGTGCTTTTCAAGGCCAACACGCAGGGATCCGTTACTTACAGCCAGATCCCTTAACAGAAAATCGCCTGAAGTGAATTCTTGTTGTCTTGTTTTTTTATACGTGAAGTTCGTGCCTAGTCTGAGAGACGTGCGTTTATAATGTCGTCGGTAAATCAGGCTGAACGGGTTGGGATCTTTCTCACCATTGAGGCTGAACACACTGGCAAGCACATTGGTGACATTGATGCCTATGTCATTGCGAAAGCCATAGTAGTCGACATTTTTATAGCTTTTCGTTTCTTTTTTTGGTTTTTTTGTCTGTGCTTTGAGGCAAAGGGGTGCAAGGCATACAATGAGCAGGATGGCTAATTTTTGCACTCCGCCCGAAAATGTCAATAGTGAGTTTACAAGCCCCATGTGAATAGTGGTTTATAAAGTTGAGGACTCGCGTAATCCATGCAGGAAGTCCCGGACTGCCGCAAAGGAGACGGTTTTATCTTCAAACCATTCAAGAGCCAGTGGCATCTCCTGTTCAGTGGCATTCAAATGGTTCAGAATGTTCATGAGGTGCATTTTCATGTGGCCGTGCTGGATTCCGGTTGTGACAAGGGATCGAACGGCAGCAAAGTTTTGAGCTAAGCCTACAGCTGCGATGATGCGCATTAATTCCCTTGAGTCCGGATTACCGAGAATCTCAAGCGATTTTTTTGCCAGTGGATGCAAGGATGTCAATCCGCCAACAGTACCAATGGCTAATGGAATGTCCAGCCATAATCGGAATACACCATCGCTGACATCGCAGTAGCTCAGGCTTCTGTATTGTCCGTCTTTGGCGGCATAGGCATGCCCTGCAGCTTCCGTTGCTCTGAAGTCATTGCCCGTGGCAAGAATGACAGCATCGATGCCATTGAAAATACCTTTATTATGTGTGACGGCCCTGTAAGTATCAATATGGGCTATTTTCACAGCTGTACGAAACTTCTCAGCCAGTTCGTCCGCCATCATGCCATTGGCAAAATTACCCAATGTACTGACAGGACTTTGCACTTCTGCCCTGACAAGGCATTCAGGAGTGTAATTGGACAGAATAGACATGATGATATTCACATCTCTGAAATCATCAGGAATGGCGGTTTCTTCTACAAAAAAATTTTCCAGTGTTGCTGCAAAATTCTCAAGCACCGAATTGATAAAATTGGCACCCATGGAATCGCAGGTTTCAAATTTCACCCTCAATTGCGCCAGATTTGGCTCAAAATCAGAAAAATCCACCAATTCAATAGATGAAATTCCTCCGCCCCGTTTTTCCATATTCGCCGTGATTGCAGCGGCATTTTTTCGCAATTGGGACTCCAGTTGCGGAAACAAAGATGTCATCAATTGGAATGGCCCCTTCCAGGTGAAATGTACCTGGCCTACCTTGGTGGTACCCACTATCTGTGTTGAAAAGCCACCTCTGTCCATCCAATATTTGGCAGCGGAGGCAGCAGCGGCGACAACGGAACTTTCTTCAATCACCATCGGAACACAATACACCTTGCCATCAATCAAAAAGTTGGGTGCAAGTCCGTAGGGCATAATGAAGTTGCTCACGGTATTTTCACTAAAGCCATCTATGATTCGTTGCAAGGGTTGGTCGTCAATCCAGAACTTTATCAACGAGACATCCGATGATGCATTGTCATTCAGGTATGTTTGGTGCAGCCAATCCAGTTTCTGGTGCTTGTCCAATTTTGAAAAACCAAGAATTGCTTTGGAAAGTATCATAATGTGTAATCACCTGATTTGTAAATAGGCCTTGGCAACGGCCAGCCCTTCCAGCTGGGCAGTGATGAACGCTTGTAATTCTGCATATGATGCCCGGGCGTGTTGCAGTAATGCTGATGCCTGCCCATAAATGGATGGTACCTGCAACTTTCCCATGAGATAATACCCATCAAGAAAATCCTGGATACCTCCTGAAATGATGACTTGTTTGCAGAGGGCATTGTTTCCCAGTTCATCCAGGAGTTGATTGTACATAAGAACCATTTCAAGGGCACTATGTCCTGTTTTGGAGAGGGGCTGGTACACTTCTTTGTCTGCAGAGGACCGAAGAATTTCCAGTAAGGCAAAATTAGTTCCCCCACTCGCAGCAAAATCAATCGCTGCCAATGGGAGTTCCATGAGTGCTTTCAGACTTTGCGGCCCCATTCCCTGTCCTACTTCCTTGACAATCAACGGGCAGTTAAGTGTTTCTAATACCCGCTTAATTGTATCCAGGGGAGAATGTAAAAACCTGTCACCTTCGGGCTGGAGCCATTCCTGCATGGGGTTTACATGAATGATCAGGCCGTCAGCGTCAATTTTGTCAAGTAACGTAGTTACCAATTGCAATTGATTCTTCTCTACGAGGGTTTCAAGTTGGGCAATGCCAAGATTGGCGTACAGAGCTTGATTACCTATCCACTTTCGAATTTGAAAATCAGCCAGATAGGTGTCATCATACAACAACTGCCGGCAGGAGCCAAGACCCATGCCCATGCCAAATTCTGCACAAGCAAGAGCTAGGTTTTTATTGATAATCCCTGCAAGGGCGGTACCTCCGGTCATGCTAGAGACCCATAGTGGTGCACGAAACTCTTTATCCAAAAAGGATTGGGAAAGGGAAGAGAAATCCACTGGGTGCGAACACAACAGTGGCTCATAATAAAACCTGGAGTCAATGAGTGCAGCATCAACTTTTGATTTCAGCGCCAGTTCGATATGGTCTTTTTTGCGATCGGCCGCATTGTCATCTGGTTGTTCTGAGAAAAAAGTTGGGTCTGACATAAAACAGGGTGGTTATTTGTTTTTAGTGACAGACAGCTTAAAATTCTGCATTGCCGGGGAATCGTGGGAACGGAATCACATCGCGTATGTTTGTCATGCCTGTGACAAACAAAACGAGGCGCTCAAATCCAAGTCCAAATCCAGCATGAGGAACGCTGCCATATCGTCTTGTATCCAGAAACCACGACATTTCATTAGCTGGAATATGCATTTCCTGCATTCGTTGCATCAACACATCATACCGCTCTTCCCTTTGGGAGCCTCCAATTATTTCACCAATGCCCGGGAATAAGACATCCATGGCTCTGACAGTTTTTCCATCATCATCCATACGCATGTAAAACGCCTTGATCTCTTTTGGATAATTGGTGAGAATGACTGGTTTTTTAAAGTGTTTTTCAACCAGGTAACGCTCGTGTTCCGACTGTAAGTCCGTGCCCCATTTTTCGACAGGGTATTGGAATTTTCCTTTTTTATTCGGCGTACTGTTACGCAAAACGTCAATGGCTTCTGTATAAGTTAGCCGTTCAAACGGATTTTCGATACAAAAGTTTAATTTTTCACAAAGCGTCATCTCTGACCTGTCCTGCTGTGGCTTTTGCTTCTCCTCTTCAAGAAGGCGCTGCTCAAGGAAGGCAAGGTCTTCCGGACAATTCTCCAGGACATATTTTATCAGGTATTTTAGCATGTCTTCAGCCAGATCCATGTTGTCGTCCAGGTCGGCAAAGGCCACTTCGGGTTCGATCATCCAGAACTCGGCGAGGTGTCGCGATGTGTTGGAATTTTCTGCTCTGAAGGTAGGACCAAACGTATATATATCACTGAGAGCCAATGCGGCAAGTTCTCCTTCGAGCTGACCGGACACCGTCAGGTTAGTGGGCTTGCCAAAAAAATCCTTTTTATAATTAATCTCACCTTCCTCAGTTCTGGGTATATTGTTCAGGTCAAACGTAGTCACCTGAAACATTTCACCGGCGCCCTCTGCATCACTGCCGGTAATGATGGGGGTATGCAGGTATACGAAGTTGCGTCTGTTGAAAAACTCATGAACAGCAAACGCCAATGCGTGACGTATCCTGAAAATGGCGCTGAATGTATTGGTTCGAAACCGTAGGTGAGCTATCTCCCTAAGGAACTCAAGGCTGTGCTTTTTAGGCTGCAAAGGATAAACTTCAGGGTCGCAATCACCCAAAACTTCGATCAGAATTGCATTGAGCTCCACAGTCTGGCCTTTTCCCTGAGAGGCGATCAACGTACCTTCGATGCGCAATGCTGCTCCGGTGGTAATTCGTTTCAGCAAGGCGGGATCTGTCTGCTCAAAATCGACTACCACCTGCAGGTTTGCGAGGCAGGAACCATCATTCAAGGCAATGAACTGATTGTTTCTGAAGGTCCGCACCCATCCCATTACTACATAACTTGTATCGACAGCTGATGACAGCAAGTCTTTAATCCGGGTTCTTTTAGCCATAAAAGTGTCTTAAAAATCTTGAAAACAGCTACAAAATTAAGGCAATTCAGCTAAATGCCACCCTGATGGACCGGATAATTTCTAAAACAGGGATTTACATGAGGCGCCTGACATTAATATCAGCCAAAGGTTGCGAAGGGTGCAATAATCCCTCCAGGAGCAAAATGCCCGGCCTTTTTCCCTGATTGAAGCTGCCGAGTCTGTCGTTGTAACCCAATGCTTCTGCTCCATTGAGGGTGGCCCAGGTGAGCAGTGTTTCCAGGGGAATGAATGATTGGTACCGTCGGATTGTTTTGACCTCTTCCCACACCGACAATTGCCAGTTGGAAGTGAGGCTGTCTGTGCCGATGGCCACTTTGGCATTGGTTTGTAAAAATGCTGCATAATCCGGCAATCGGTTTTCAATGTACAGATTGGCGTTGGGGCAGGTGGCCCAGTACACATTGCTGTTCCATTTCATAGCGGCGTTGATCTCAGCGGATGTCGTCAGTGTGTTGTGCACAAACAAAGCGGAAAAGTTGGGAGAAAGGTGTTGTAAAGTGTAGAAAATCGAGGACTTGCCTATGGGCCTGAAATGGTCGAGATTCATACCAAATCCCTCGTAAAAAGAGGTAAACGCCCCACTTCCGGATAGAAATAGTTCATTTTCCGGGGGTGTTTCCTGGTTGTGAATGCTGATGGTTGCACCCTCCGTGTTGCTTTTGTTTATGTATGCAAATAAATTTGGACTCACGCTGTAGGGGGCATGTGGGACAAATGACTTTTTATTTCTCCCATGGTCACTCTGGCCTTCGAAAACAGCAGTGTACTGATCAATTGTTTTCTGCGTCATGGCAGGCTGCAGGAAGTCAAACATCTCAACAAATGAATAGTAATCGATGGCTGAAATTCGCTTGACATACGCAGTATCCGTTTTATTTGAAATATCGCCAACGGCCACAATGCCATTGACAAACATTTCGGCATCGGCTTTGACAATGGCATCGGCGATTTCTTCGTCGGCTGTCTCACGGAACTGCACCACATTGGAAATGAAGGGTATCAACCCAGATCCTGTATCCACCTTGCCTTTCATGTGTGATAATTCGAGGTGGCAATGTGCATTGATAAAGCCGGGGCATACTATGCCGGAATGCCTTTGCAAGGTTGCCGGATCATGGTTTTCTGCATGTTCGATGCCGATAATTGTCCCCGTTTGATCTGCTATGAGCACTCTGTTTTTTTCAAACGTGCCTTCAGGCATCAATATCCAGTCAGCGGTGTGCTTATGAATCATGAGTTTATTCTATTGTCAGTGAAGATGATGATTTTACTTGGTTTGTTTTGTTTCAACTGACCGTTCGGCTGCCGCCCGGCGCAGCCGGTCATTTATTGCAATGCCCAGTCCGGATTCCGGTACTTCTTCTGCGAGAATGATGTCAATATCACACTGGTCAAGATAGCGCAAGCCTGCAAATAAATTGCGCGCAGCTTCATCAAAATGACCTGCATGGGACAAAATGACCTGATGATTTGCAGGAATCCCTTCAACTGGGTGCTTGAAGGAAATAATGCCAGTTCTCTCTCTTGAAAAAAGGAGCGATGTTTCCCTTATTTCCCCCAGAAGTAGAGGTATTTTAGGAGCATAATGTGATGTGAGCATGCCTGGTGCATCCGGCCTGGAAGAAGAATGTTGCCTGATTAAAATATCACCCGCAATGGATTGAATCTCTTCGATTGGCACGCCCCCTTTTCGCAAGACCTCGACTGTTCCGGCATCGTTGAGGGCAACAATGGTGCTTTCCAGTCCTACCTGACAAGGGCCTCCATCCAGGATGTAATAAATTTTATCGCCCAGCTGATCAGCCACATGTTGCGCTGTAGTTGGACTGATGTATCCGAATGGATTGGCGCTTGGCGCTGCCAGCGGAAAGTCCAGTTTTTGAAGCAGTGCCCTGGTCATCGGATGGGCTGGAACTCTGATGGCTACATAGGGTGATCCGGAGGTGACGAGGTCAGGAATGCACTCCTCTTTTTCCAGTAAAAGAGTGAGCGGTCCAGGTAAAAAGGCATCAGCCAGCATCCTAAGTTTTTGTGGAACGTATTTGACGTAGCTGGCAACCTGATCAAAATCTGCCAGATGAACAATCAGTGGATCAAAGGCAGGTCGTTGTTTTATGGAAAAAATTTTGGTAACTGCTCTTTCATTTAGGGCATTGGCAGCCAGACCATAGACAGTTTCCGTGGGGATGGCAACCGCCTCTCCATTCGTAAGTAGCGTCGCTGCGATATCTATCTCTGTTCCGATAAATGCGTTGAAAGTCATATTGTGCAAAAATAGGGTTTTTCTTCTCTGAAAATGCCATCAACATTTTTTTGGATGGATAGAATTAAACTTTTGCCCGAAATTCATGTCTGTTTTTTATACTAAACCGCCTTGCCATGCGACACGGGATCATTGGGTTACTTTTGTTTTTTTCATCCATTATTTATGCACAGTCGATATATTTTCCACCCCTGACCGGCACCGTGTGGGAAAAAACGGATCCTTCAGCCCTGGGCTGGTGCCCTGACCGGATACTCGAAATGGAACAGTTTCTGGAGTCACGCGGAACGAAAAGTTACCTGATTCTGAAAGATGGCAGGATAGTTCTTGAAAAATATTTTGGTACATTTACCCGGGATAGTCTCTGGTACTGGGCTTCTGCCGGTAAGACCATGACCGCCTTGGTTGTGGGTATTGCGCAGTCGGAGGGGCTTTTATCGCTGGAAGACAGCAGTTCCAAATTCCTGGGCAAGGGATGGGCAAGCCTGCCGGAGGCACAGGAAAAGGCCATCACCATCAAGCACCAGCTGACCATGACGACAGGCCTGGACGATGGTGTTGCCGACAAAGACTGCACACTGCCTGCCTGCCTTTCATTTAAAGCTACGCCAGGACAAAGGTGGGCCTACCACAATGCACCCTATACCCTGCTTGATAAGGTGGTTGAGGCAGCTACTGGCAAATCATACAACCAGTATTTTCAGGAGAAAATCAGAAATAAAATTGGCATGAATGGTCTTTGGGTGAGGGTTGGCTATAACAACGTGTATGTCAGCAATGCCCGCAGCATGGCCCGTTTTGGATTGCTGCTTTTGAATAAAGGAAAGTGGGGTCAAAACCCCATTGTTTCGGATACAACCTGGTTTGCCAAGCAGACGACTACGTCGCAGAACCTGAATCTTTCTTATGGCTATCTCACATGGCTGAATGGCAAGTCAAGTTATATGTTGCCGGAGACGCAGCTCATTTTACCTGGGTCAATGGTTGTCAATGCACCCGATGACATGTTTGCAGCCCTGGGCAAGAATGACCAGAAAATTTATGTTGTCCCTTCACAAGGCCTGGTGGTGGTCAGGATGGGGAATGACGGGGGCTTACCGGCAGGAGCCAATTCTTTTGATAATCTTTTTTGGGAAAAAATCAATGCTTTGAAGTGCCAAAGTAGTACTATAGATGAAGTCGGGGTAACATCGGCCATTTACCCAAATCCCTTGCCGAAAGGACGCCAGCCCGCCTTTTCTGCCTTGTGGGCATCCATGAAGCAGGTTGAAGTGATTAGCTCTGCAGGAGACGTCCTTTTTTCCGGTAGTCCTGAAGAGGTGCTTTATATGGTTTCTGAAGGGACATTGCCATCGGGGGTGTATTATTTCAAAGGGATTGATGCTTCTTTCAGGGTTCATTCTGCACGCTGGGTGTATCAGGCGGAATGATTTTTTAATAGTTATTTCTCCAGTTTTTTGGCGTTACAGCGCAATTGCAAAAACTATGTTAATCTCTCTTTGTTGCCATGGGTAAAACGGTCACTGGACGTACATTTGTTGTGATATGATACAGACAGACATACTTATAATAGGAGCAGGTCCTGTGGGGCTGTTTACGGTCTTTGAAGCCGGCTTACTGAAGCTTCGGTGTCACCTGGTGGACTCGCTGGGTCAGCCCGGTGGGCAGCTGACAGAGATTTATCCCAAAAAACCCATTTACGATATTCCAGGGTATCCGAGTGTTCTTGCTGGCGACCTGGTAGAGAATTTACTCAAGCAAATAGAACCTTTCAGGCCAGGTTTTACCTTAGGTGAGCGGGCAGAGGTACTTGAACGTACTGGTGAGAAAATGTATACGGTGACTACCAACCGGGGTACAAAAATATCAGCTCCGGTAGTGGCCATTGCGGGTGGACTTGGTTCCTTTGAACCGAGAAAACCACCAATCGAAACAATCGGCTTGTATGAGGACAACGGAGTGGACTACATCATCAAAGACCCTGAAAAATACAGAAACAAGCGGGTATTGGTTGCCGGCGGAGGCGATTCTGCGCTTGACTGGAGCATCCTCCTTGCGGATATTGCTTCTGAGGTTTCCCTTGTGCATCGCCGCACTTCTTTTCGCGGAGCACTGGATTCAGTTGAGAAAGTGATGGAATTGGCAAAGGAAGGCAAAATCAGGTTGATCACCAATGCGCAGGCAATCGGCTTGTCTGGCGACAATAAACTTGAGTCAATCACCATTGAAGAAGACGGAAAGGAGCCCTATCCATACAGCACAGACTATTTTATCCCCCTTTTTGGTCTTGCACCCAAGCTGGGTCCCATCGGTGAATGGGGCCTGGAGATTGACGACAATGCCATTCTGGTAAATACGTTTGATTACAGCACGAATTTACCAGGCATTTATGCGATTGGGGATGTCAATACCTATCCCGGAAAGCTAAAACTGATTTTATGCGGGTTTCATGAAGGTACCTTGATGGTTCAGTCTGCTTTTAAGTACATTTATCCAGAGCAAAAATTGTCATTGACATTACGAACTGGCTGGTGAATCGTTTTCCACTGTGCGAGGCAACTGTGTAGGTAGGAAAATTCGCTGTTAGACTAGTCAGGCGTAAAAGATTGTCACGTACACGCATTGCTGC
>JAUMBK010000226.1:18644-23739 GCA_032115795.1 Saprospiraceae bacterium
TTTTTTACTTCATATGAGGGAAGATGATTGTCATCCTCTTTGTGTATGCAGCCCCTTTCTCCTGCCTTAGTATCATGAATCGGGGCATTTTAAGAATGTACTGTCATTAAGGGTTGCACCTGTCGCAAAACATTGGATCTTCAGTTAGTTTCCCATTTGGATAGCTGACTTCTTCAGTATAGGCACATTTTTTACAGGCATAGATCACACTGCGGATGCTTCTCGTGGGAAAATGACAAAGTGCACAAGGCAGCCCTTGCTTTGACGCTGTGGCAGAAAATCCCGGGCATTTGCATGCAGGACACTGCGAGTGAAGGGCATGCACTAATTTAAAGCATGTTTTTTCGATTGCTTTCATTCTAGTGGGATTGTGCATCGCCCTCATATCAGTTTCGACAAAGGCCTCTCCATAGGCATTCAGAAAATGATGGACTGTCTGATGGAGTTGCTCCATGGTTGTAATTCCTTTGACCATGTCGCTGCTGTCAGCTTGTGCTTTTCTTACGATCAATGCATGTGCAGGAAATTTAACCTGAGAAGCAAATGCTGTGAGTTGATCTTCTGAAGTAATCCTGATGTGGTTGTAATTGGTATCCGTGGTAAGATCCCTGACGACCACTTCAATCTCGTTTATTTTGTCTATGAAGCAAAGATATTCTTCATCAGCGGGGCAAAAAAAAATGGTAGGATGGGGCCCAAAAGATCCTTCACTGGCTATTGCCAGGTCGCAATTCGCTATGTCCATTGCAAGAAGGCATTTTTTTCGAGCGGTTTCTATTGGGTCATTCTTTCGTTCCACTTCACCCGTGAATGTTCCAAAAACATCAGTATCGAGCCGTGGTTCGAGAATGCAATTGACACCCAGTTCTCTTTCCAAAATAGGTGCGAGGACCTTTTCCTTCTGGTGTTTTGTAGCAATCACCAGTGTTCTTCCGGCAAACATTGCTTCACTAATCTATTCAATTGTGATATGTAAGTCTGAAGAAATGCGCAGTGTACGGTTGTTGGCTTTTGCGTCTGCGATCAGGCCACGTGTTTTTTCTGCTATTTGTTTCAGTTCCTGGATTTTGGTTAGGGCGTTTTCATCCCTTTCTCCAAGCCGCTCGAAGGCGCTGAAATTTTTCATTTCCAGATAATTGACGTTTGAAAAAATCAAACTATTTACTATTTCTTCGGCATCTTCAGCTGAATACGATCCTTCTGTCAGGTTTATTTGGTTATTCTGAATCATGATTATTTTGGTTTAGGTTAGCAAAGCCATAAAATGCAATTGTTCCGCACAGGAATGAACAGGAGGCATACAGTGAGCCCTCCATGGTATTTTGAACAAAAAATGATACGGCCAGCAAAATGACCATCAGGGCGAGGATAAATCCTAATATAGATTGGGAAAAATGCATTTGGTTAAATTTACTTTGGTGTTTTGAAAACGTTTGGACCAGAAACAATCCAGCGTTGCTGAGTAAAAGAATCACGGCAGGAATAGTCGTGTGATTCCTTTACTCAGGTCTGCTGATGGTATCAAAAAATCGAAATGGTGGCAGCAACGTTGACAGTGTCAGGTTTTTTGGCAAGTTGCGCGCGCATTTCAGAGAGGGCATGCTGCAAGGCTTTTATTTTCGACTCTTTCGCCTTAATATCTTCTTCATTATCCAGCTTGCTGATTTGGTTTTCCTGAAACTCAATTTTTGCCTGAATCATTTGAGAGAAGAGGTCCAGCGCGGACGCTGCCGTCAATTCACCTTGGATACGTTGTACGTTCATATGATGTATGGTTATTGTCCCTGGCCTAATGAAAATCCCGGTTTTCCATCAAACGCATACAGGTTCTCTGTTTTTATCACGTCCAAATTCTGGGCGAGTGCCTGATTCAGAAGGTCGATGATGGATTTATTTGTACACGATGCGTTGTTTTCTGGCTTAAATCGGCATCGCCAATGGTCAGTGCAAAACGTTTCTTCAAAGCCATCGGGCCATACTTTGATGCCCCGGTTGGTAATCATAGTGAGCTTTACACCTTCCGCTTCGATTTTTTTGACCGTATCAGCGAGGAGATTTGGATTGGTGCCATTCCAATGAACAAACAAATCTACGCCTACCAGTTCTTTTTTTGCCGCCGGTTTACGCACATATTTGGGTAATTGCAAAGGTTTGGTGGCATTGTAAGTGACAGGGGTCAGCACGGCAGGCTTTGCTCCCAGATTTTGGATGACAGCCTGGGCAAATTCTTTGGTTCCTACTTTTTGCTTGCTTACGCCATCTTTATAAATGTCATAGGTATGAATGCCGTCTTCCAGTGTTTTCAGCCAGGCATTCTGGACTTTTTCGGCGACCTCTGCTTGTCCGATATGGTTGAGCATCATCACTGCACCCTGGAGGAGACCGGAGGGATTTGCCATGTTCTGCCCTGCTCTTCTGGGAGCTGAGCCATGAATTGCTTCGAACATAGCGCATTCTTCACCGATATTTGCAGAACCAGCCAATCCTACAGACCCCGCAATCTGCG
Source organism: Saprospiraceae bacterium (assembly GCA_032115795.1). Classification (GTDB taxonomy): domain Bacteria; phylum Bacteroidota; class Bacteroidia; order Chitinophagales; family Saprospiraceae; genus OLB9. Next base: position 21,151 of record JAUMBK010000226.1, read on the forward strand.
CAGCTACATCGCTCAATACATCACCGTACAGGTTTGGCGTTACGATGACATCAAATGATTCAGGGGTGTCTGCCATTTTTGCAGCCCCTATGTCAATGATCCAGTGTTCATTTTCAATGGCAGGATATTCTTTTGCAATTTCATCAAAGACCTGGTGGAATAAGCCATCCGTTTGTTTCATGATATTGTCTTTGGTAAAGCAGGTCACTTTTTTGCGTCCGTATTGGGCCGCATATTCAAATGCATATCTGATGATCTTTTCACAACCGGGCCTGCTGATGAGTTTGAGGCACTGGACCACTTCATCAGTTTGCTGGTGTTCAATGCCGGCGTACAAATCTTCCTCGTTTTCCCGTACAATGACAATGTCCATCTGCGGATGTTTTGTGGTGACATACGGGTGCAGGCTGATGCATGGCCGGATGTTGGCATAGAGCCCGAGAAATTTTCTGGTTGTCACATTCAGGCTCTTGTAACCACCACCCTGCGGAGTGGTGATTGGAGCTTTGAGGAAAATTTTGTTTTTCCGGATGACATCCCAGGATTCGGGCGCGATTCCTGAGGTGTTTCCGGACAGGTAGACTTTTTCGCCAACCTCAATTTCTTCGATCTCCAACTTTGCTCCTCCTGCCCTGATAATGTCCAGCGTTGCATCCATGATTTCTGGTCCGATACCATCTCCTTTTGCTACTGTTACTTTTGTCATTTTGTGATTTATTTACATTCTGGCGCAAAAGTGCGGATTCATAATCATTAATTATTATTTATATTTGTAATGAAATACATAAAGAAAATTTATATAATATCAAATTTTCACGACGCTGACCTCAGTAAATTGAATGGATTTAGGATGCAATTAATTGAGGCACAATCTCTTTAAGGAGTGGAAGCGTGGTGAACAGTTAAAATGAAGGCATGAATTACACATTAAACCAATTGCAGATTTTTTTGAAAATTGTCCAGACGCAGAGCGTGACCAAAGCATCGAAGGAATTGCATCTCACCCAACCGGCGGTCTCAATTCAGCTGAAGAACTTCCAGGATCAGTTTGATATACCGCTTACGGAAGTCGTGGGTCGTAAATTGTACATCACCGATTTTGGGAAGGAGATTGCTGAATCTGCGGAAAACATCATCAATCAGGTGTATGCCATTAATTACAAAACCATGGCGTACAAAGGTTTTCTGGCAGGTCGGTTAAAAATTTCTGTCGTTTCGACGGGGAAGTACGTTATGCCATATTTTTTGACTGACTTCATCAAGAGCCATCCCGGAGTGGCACTGAACATGGATGTGACCAACAAACAAAAGGTGGTGGAGAGTTTGGAGAAGAATGAAGTTGATTTTGCACTTGTTTCCATCCTGCCAACCACATTGCACGTAGAGGAAATGGATTTGTTGCAGAATAAATTATATTTAGTAGGCAGCACGGCATATCCCATTTCTGAGGGCATACAGAAGAAGGAAATTTTTCAGAAATTGCCCTTGATTTTCAGAGAGCAAGGTTCGGGTACGAGGCAGGCAATGGAGTTGTTTTTTGAGCAGAATCACATTTCTGTTGCAAAAAAATTGGAATTGACCTCAAATGAGGCTGTAAAGCAGGCCGTTCTGGCGGGTTTGGGCTATTCCATCATGCCTATGATCGGTATTAGGAATGAGATTTACAATGGGGAATTACAAGTGATCCCAGTGGAGGGGCTTCCTATTTCGACCAAGTGGCGTTTGATCTGGTTGAAGGGTATAAAAATGTCCCCTGTTTCCCAGGCATTTTATCAATTTTTGAGCAAAGAGAAAGAGTCTATCGCCGCTGAAAAATTCAAGTGGTATGAGCGATACCCCTGAAATGTAGAATGATTTTTGGTTTTGTGTCACCGGTCATGAATAGGGTTTACACGTTGTGCTTTTCCAAAAATTGCCTGATGTATTGCAATCCGTTAGGACGAAATGCATAAAAAACCAAGAGAAAAGCACCTTGCACAAATCCAAGAGCCAGGATAGCTCCCATTCCAGTGCGCGGCGAGGCCAATAAAAGGCAACAAATTGTCAAAGTAATTAATGCCCAGGGAAGCCATTTTCTAAACGGCGCTTTTTTCACAGAAAAATAGAGGACACAAAAGAGATAGTACCAGCACAGACTGAATGCTGACGTGAATAAAAGTAAAAAAAAGAGACTAAGGTCAAGTGGCACATCAGGGTCTGCCAATGGTTGAAGTATTATGCTCACCGACATAAAACCCACCAGCGATATGGCTACAGCAATCAGGGGTACTAGCAAGGAATAAAGTAGAAATTTCTTCATGGTTGCCAGAGTTTGTTTCATCACGCTTGTTTTTATAGTTTTTAGAAGTCAGAGCGGCAGAATATTTTATCCCAATTGGGGATATTTATTTTCCATATCGGTAAACTGAGTGTCGAAGAGGAAGCTGAATTTGTACAGCGGGGTCAATTCTGTCGGGTCGATGATGACATCATGTACGCGCAGGGGATGCATGGTGTCTGAGAAGCTGTCGTCTCCTCTCAAGGCGGAAAAACAGGAAAGGCTCCAGGCCAGGGCGCCATATTCGTCAAGCCAGGCAAGCAATTCGTCTT
>JAUMBK010000227.1:0-2940 GCA_032115795.1 Saprospiraceae bacterium
ATGGACGGTCTGGCAATCAAGGCAAATCAGGTGATCATGCTGTTTAAAGCCGTAGGATTTTTCATATTGTGCCAGGTTTTTTCCAAACTGGTGTCGGGTGATAAGATCACAACTTACCAGTAATTCAAGTGTATTATAAACTGTAGCCCGGCTCACCCTGTAATTTTGATTTTTCATGTGGATGTACAGCGCTTCTGCATCAAAGTGGTCTGTTCGTCGGTAGATTTCTTCCAGGATGGCAAAGCGCTCCGGAGTTTTACGCAAAGCAAATTTTTCCAGATGTGTGGCAAAAATAGCCTTCACTTCTGCCACGATTTCCTCAATTTTACCGGGAGAGCCTGTCATGGTCTTATTATTTGATGGTACGATCGGTTCTGACAACGGATGAGATGCCAGTCAACTTTTCGAGTGATTGTACAACCAGATTCAACTGGTCTTTGTTCAAAACGATGATGCCAATCCTGCCTTCAAAAAAGCCTTCGCGTCCTTCAATGCTGAAGGATTTAATGTTGATGCCCAGCTTCATTGAAAGCTCATTTGTGAGTGCCTGGATGACACCGGGTCCTGAATCGATTCCAGTCACCAACAATTCGACTACAAAACTGGCATTGACATTGTCCTCCCAATCGGCCTTCAGCACCCTGTAGCCATAATTTGCCAAAATATGGGTTGCATTTGAGCAGGAAGTTCGATGTATTTTGAGTCCTTGTCCCGCAGTGAGATAGGCAAAGATTTCATCTCCGTGAACCGGATTGCAACAGGTAGCAAGTGTGTACTGGTACATGTCAGCCGGTTCTCCATTCACCAGAATACCAGACCTGCTGCCTCTGGAAGGAAGCTGGATTTTTTTCGAATCATCGGCAGCTGGTGCTGTCTTGTTGTCTGCTTCGTCCTCTTCTTTTTTGAATTGAATTTTGCCATTTTCCATCGTGTAGGCCCCGATGTCCGACAATTTTGCCTCTTCTCTTGAAACAGCATAGAATAAATCACCTCTGTTGCGAAAACCGAGTTGCTTGGCTATGGCATCGATATTTTCTTCAAAATCAATTTTCAGATTTTTCAGTTTTCGTTCCAATGCCTCTTTTCCAAGTTCACCAATCTTTCGGCGCTCCTCTTTCATTGCAGAGCGAATTTTTGAACGCGCCTTCCCGGTGACGACCATCTTCAGCCAATCTTCATTCGGCTTTTGATTCTTATTGGTAATCACCTGCACCTGGTCGCCATTATTCAACTTATACCCCATGGGTACAAGCTTATTGTTGACTTTCAGGGCTGCTGCGTGGTAGCCGACATCGGTGTGGATTTCGAATGCAAAATCAAGCGCGGTGGCTCCTTTTGGCACAATCCGCATGTCTCCTTTTGGCGTAAACACGTACACCTCTTCGCTGAAAAGGTTGGTCTTGAAGTCGTTGATGAATTCGATGGCATTGGCGTGTTTTGTTTCCAGGATTTCCCGGATGTTATCCAGCCAGCTATCGTAAAAATTCTCCTGTTTTTTAATGCCTTTGTATTTCCAGTGCGCAGCAAAGCCTTTTTCAGCTATTTCATCCATCCGCTCTGTCCTAATCTGTACTTCAACGTACTTTCCTTTTGGACCAATGACCGTCGTGTGTAACGACTCATATCCATTCCCTTTGGGTGTCGTGACCCAATCTTTCAAACGCTCAGGAATCGGCTTGTAGACATCGGTGATGATGGAGTAAATCTGCCAGCAAAAACTCTTTTCCTTCTCTACCGGTACGTCAATAATAATTCGCACGGCAAAGATGTCGTAGATCTCCTCAAAAGCGACTTTATTATGCCTGATTTTATTGTAAATGGACGAAATTGCCTTGCTTCTGCCAAGCACACGAAATGGTGCCCCCAGGTATTGCAATTCATCCCGTAACGGCCGGATGAACTCCTCAATGTAGCGACTGCGTTCCTGATCAGAATCACTCAGCTTACTCCTGATTTCTTCATACATCTCCGGATCTGTGATTTTGAGACAAATGTCCTGAAACTCAGTCTTGATATTGTATAAACCCAATCTGTGGGCCAGGGGCGTGTAAATGTATTCTGTTTCAGCAGCAATTTTTAATTGTTTGTGCTTGGGCTGTGAACTGATTGTTCTGAGGTTATGCAGTCTGTCGGCCATTTTTATCAACACCACGCGGACATCCACCACCAATGTGCTCAACACTTTTTTAAAATTCTCAGCCTGCGGGCTTTCGACATTTTCAAGGTTGTATGTACCATCCAGCTTTGTCAGTCCATCCACTATGATGGAGACCTTTGGACCAAACATGGTACTGATTTCTGATAAACCAACGGGCGTGTCTTCCACAACATCATGCAAGAGGGCGCACATCACGGCCGTCGGCCCAAGCCCAATTTCCTCAAAACAAATCCTTGCTACCTCAATCGGATGAAGTATATACGGTTCACCCGATTTTCGCCTTTGAAATTTATGCGCATCTACTGCGAGGGTATACGCCTTTTCAAGGTACTCGCGGTCTTTTTCCTGCAAGCTTTTTTCCATGACCCGAAGCAAGGCATCAAACCGAGCCCGGACAACTTTCAATTCTTCATTATTTATTGCTACTCCTACTGGCATAAAGCGCCCACGAATAATTCTTTATCTACAAATATACTTAGATTGCAGGCCGTATCCAAGTTATTCACAAATCATTAGGAATTCATACGAAATCTACTTTACGCTCGAATGACGCTACTTTTCTCACTAGTCGAACAGCATTTCCAAATTTTTATTCCTTACATCATAGGTGTAAACCTGTTTGGATATCTGTGTATGATCATCGACAAGGTGTTTGCTATAAATCAACGGCGCAGAATTCCCGAAAAAACCTTCTTTACCCTGGGCTTTTTTGGCGCTGCTCCCGGCATACTTCTGGCCACCACAGTTCCTTTATATCATAAAAAAAATAAGACGACATTCAG
>JAUMBK010000228.1:0-1380 GCA_032115795.1 Saprospiraceae bacterium
AACTGCAACCGTACCAAACTCTCGGGAGAGGATTAATTCCAACTTTTTATCTCCATCCATGTCAGCGGCAACAGCGTCTGTCACCATTCCCGCCTGAAACTGATGTGCAGGCTGGGCCAAGGTAAAACTTCCTTTTCCATTGTTTGTCAAAATGAGAGACGATCCGGCGAGGGGAAACTGGCCCGGCAGGACACGGCTTCCAACAAACAGGTCGGTCTGGCCGTCGTAGTTATAATCCCAGGCTTCCACCGTGCCCGCGCACACCGAGGGGATTCCTGACATGGCCGTAGGAGATTTGGCAAATGTACCCCCCTGATTCAGGAAAACGGCTGGTTTGCCCGCCTCTTCGCCGGCAATCGATTGATAATCAGCATAAACCAGTACCATATCCTGGTCTCCATCGGCATCAACATCTGCAAAAACTACATCTGCCTCATCAGCCACTGAAACATTGCCCACTACCGATGCGGGCCTTGGCACCATTTCTCCTGAAATCAATTCAAACAATGCCCCCGCCTTTTGCCTGGAACCGGTCACATACATCCAGCGACCATCGGCGCTGACGGCAGATTTTGGCCCCTGGAAAGAGAGCATGTATGGGAGCAAAGGCTGCAATTTAAAATCATTGACATCAGTTGCCACGTGACTAAACGGCGCAGTCCTCAAAACCAGGGTATTCTGTTCAAGTACGACATCTCGTTTGAGGGATGCTACCTTTTTTTCAATGCGCATCAAACCAGGGGTAATAGGTCCAGCCTGCTTGTGCAGCGTGCCGTCAGCCCAAACGATCCGTATGGAATCAGCTTGTTTTGCACTTCCAAGACCAAAAATCAGTGGACCGGCTGCACTGGATTGAAAGCCCCGGACAGGCATAAATTCCTGCAGCTGCCTGGATGTGCCGGTAAACACTTCCACTTTTGCACCCACCACAGATGCGTATTGCTTGGACACCAACTGAATTTGAAGGGAAGAAGTCTTGTCAGGGTCTGCATTGTTTTGGAAAATTCCTGCGGCTGCATTCAGGTTGTTGACTACCAGGTCCAGGTCTCCGTCATTGTCGAGATCAGCATACGCTGCACCGGAGGAGACACCTGGTTTGCCCATGCCCCATTCGTCCACTTTATTTACAAAAAGGGCATTCCCCTTGTTTTGAAAAATATAATTCCTTTCACGGATGGAAGGCATTTTTCCAATGACCGCAAGTTCATCCAGTTTTTCGCCTCCAGCCTGGATTTTTGTTTGCAGCGAAACGGTGTAATTGAGAAAATCCATGTTGGTATAGTCCTTTTCGTAGCCATTGGTGACAAACAAGTCCTTATGTCCGTCCAGATCAAAATCTGCAAAGAGGGCCGACCACGACCAGTCCGTATTTGAAATGCC
>JAUMBK010000228.1:1390-10383 GCA_032115795.1 Saprospiraceae bacterium
CACTTATCTGGCCAATTTCCTGAAACAGTGGAATTGATTTTCCTTTGGGTGTGGATACATCTGACTGGTTTCCAATATTCAGTTGCAGCATATTCCGCATGGATTGCCGATGGAAGCCTGATTTCAGCAGGTTTAGGTATTTTTCATAATTATCATCTCCTGAAGTCATTTTAATCCGCTCATTGCCTTCCGGTAGCATGTCGAGGGTAACAATATCCATTCGCCCATCGTTGTTTACATCTGCAGCATCTGAGCCCATGGAGAAAAGGGAGGTATAGGCACATGCATCGCGTATATGTTCGGCAAAGGTGCCGTCGTGTTGGTTTATGTACATGTAATCTTCCTCATTGTAATCATTTGAAACGTAAATATCCAGCCAATCGTCGCCATTCAGGTCACTCACCATCACTCCCAGTCCGAAGCTGAGCACATTTGAAACCAGCCCGGCCTCCTTGCTTACCTCTATAAAAACACCATTGTCATTGCGCATCAAACGGGATCCGTAATTTTGATCTTCTACTTTTTTGAATGTAGCCAGCTGCTGGTTAAAACCGGCATATTTCTGTACGGAGTGGTTAAGGATGAAACAATCGAGGTCATTGTCACGGTCATAATCAAAAAAGACAGCCTGTGTGGAATAACCCCGATCGGCCAGCCCGTATTTTTCGGCACTTTCGGTAAATGTTAGGTTGCCGTTGTTAATGTACAGAAGGTTGCTCCGCATAGAGGGAGTTTCGGCCGCAGACCTGCACACATAAATATCCATCCAGCCATCATCATTGATATCCACTACGCTCACCCCGGTCTTCCAGCCCTGCGACCGACCCAGTCCGGCACTGGCTGTTACATCTTCAAAGGAGATGCCTTCCTTGCCTTTGTGAATGTAGAGCCTGTCCGGAACAACATTTCCTGTAAAATAGAGATCTGTGTACCCATCGTTGTTAAAATCTGCAGCGGCTACTCCTCCCCCATTGTAGAAATAGCCATATTTCATGACATTAAAATCCGGGGAATCAGTCAATTCGTTTACAAATGCAACGTTTGTTTTGCCTTCATCAAGTTGCGTAAACAAAGATTCTCCTGCTGGTTGCCTACAGGAAAAAAACAATACAAAACAGGACATAATTCCTACGAAACCTACTGCATTTGTGTGCATAAAGCCGGATTTAGCGAAAATTTTCAACAATCATTCTCGTCAGGCTGGCAATGATCGATTCTGCATTTGTACTTTGCTGGCAGCCCTCCACAAATATAGAAACTATCAGGGGTTTTTCAAGAAAAATGATGCCTGCATCTCCGCGCATGCCATTCAGGAGACCTGTCTTATGTGCCACTGGGGTCCCAGAAGGCAGTCCCGCTGGCATGGTTGTCGTGTCATCACACTGATGCAGCGTGGATAACATGGCAGCTGCACTCCGGCTACCCAACCGGGCATGGTTATAGATTTGCAAAAGCATCCCTGATATTTCGGCCGCTGTTGTATAATTTTGAAGTCCCTTTTGAATTGCGTCCATGTCCATCATTCTCCGGTTGAGGCGGGTTTTGGTATACCCCTCCCTCACCAGCCACACATTCACGGTATCCTTATCCATTTTATCCAGCAGAATATTTGTTGCCGTATTGTCACTTTGCGAAATCATCCGTGTCACCAGATCGGAGGAGGATATCATTGTTCCTGCCGGGACAAACTGCAGACTTCCTGCCCCTCCCGTTTTGTCTTCTTCGCGAAGCCTGTGCTCCTGCCACGCCAGCTGCCCGTCATCAGTTGAAAAGAAAGAATACAGTGCCATCATGACAGGGATCTTAATGATGCTCGCTGCCACGACAAGAACCTCAGGCCGATGTTGATACAAAGTTATTCCATCTGTATTCTGCACATGGACAGCGATGCGTACCGAATCAGTAGAATGGATAAACAAATCCAGGCTCCGCGTATTCTGGGCAGACATCCCTTCCAGGCAAAAAGCAAACAGGATCAAAAGTACTCCTTTCAACAAATCGGATGGTTTCACCGGCTGGAAGAAGCATAGAACGACTGAGCTATGTAGGCTTCTTTTTGTTCTTTCGAAGAAAGCTTCATATAGGCGATGAAATCGGTCGCGTCTGATGCCATTGTCCATGGTGTCGTGCCTGACTTTGCGGTCATCACCTGCTTGATGTAGTTTGTCAACCCCAAATCCACATCATAAGGTTTGCCGGATCCCAGATTTTCAGGGTAAGTATCAGCCATGGCAAGGTATTTTTCAGTCACTGCCTTTTTCCCTTTCTTTATGACATTGTCCAGTGCGGCAAAGAGACAGGCTTCTCGGAAGAGCTGGTGCAGCCCGGAGGCGCCCTCATGAGGCAGGCTTTCGAATGTGTGCAGGAAATCTGCTGTTCGCTGAAATTGCTGGTTCGCAAACATGGCTTCGGCCAGCACCTGACCAGTGATATAATTTTCAGGGTGTTTCGCCTGATATTGTTGAATGACATCCAGTGCCGCTGTCGTTTCGCCTTTGTTCAGAAGAAACTGTGTCCAGGACTTGACAACTCTCCAGTTATCAGGACCAAGGACATAGGCATTTTGCAAAGCAATCCGGACTGTGTCAGTAACGTCGTTCCAGAGAACAGCTTTGTTGAGGTAATAATGGACATCGTTGGAAAGATTAGCTCGCTGAATACTGGATTTTGCTTCCTCTTTTTGTCCTTTTGACCATTGTAACTTCCCAAGCAGGTAGTGCCATACTGGTTTGTCCATGGTTTGAATGGCCCACTGCAGCAGGGTAAATTCTTCAGGTCGAAAAGGGAAAGCCAGGGTATGTTCCATAGAAGCTGCTTTTTGCAGTGTTTCTGTGGGGTCACCCCCGGTTTTTTTCTGATAATACGCCAGCCAAAGTGTGGCCATAATGTTGTCCGGAGATGCTTCCAGCAAGGTACGTGCATCTGTAAACAGGCCCAATTTAGCGTACCAAAGGGCCGCTTCGATGTAATTTTGATGGGGCATTTCGTTGAGCCATACTTGTTTCAAATTATCATGCCGGTCCGTGAGATAGGATTCGGAAAGAGCGATCGGATCAAGGGGGTTCTCTGCCAATAAATCGCTTACGCTGGCTTTGTGTGCCTCAGAGCCTCTGGCAAAAAGCATCAGGATGTACCTTGACTCCTGCGTTTTTGGAAACTGCTGTAAACATTCGTTGGCCAGTTTGATTGCCTTGCCTCTTTCTCCCAGCCGAAACGCGTTGATTGCGAGATAATTGAATGCGATTTGTTTTGTCTCCTGTTGTGTGGTCGCAACACTAAAGCCATCCACCGCATTGGTATAATCCCCCCGGGTAAAATGATAATACCCCCAGTAAAAATTGGCCCAGCCATGGTATGTATTTACTGAAAGTGCCTTCGAAAGCGTGATCTCTGCTTCGGAACTGTTTTGCTGCAACTGGACAGAAGCCAGCATAACTAAGGCATCTACATGGTACGGATTTAGGGTTAGCAGCCTGTCCAAAGCCGCCATTGCCCCACTGACATCCCGTTGTGCCAGAAGACTCTTTGCTTTCAGGAACACACCAGATTCTGTTTCCCAGTCAAACGATTCAGGCATGGCAAAAGGTCGTTTTACTTCGTTTTTTTGGTCAGCATCAAAGATAAGTTCGCGGTTGAGCAGTACTTTTTTGATGGTTTGTATCGAATTGGGGAATGTGCCTGTGCCTCCCGCAGGAATAGTTACATTTCGGGAAAAGGTTGCGCCTGCTCCATCGACCCATTGAATGACCCCTTCAAATGGTTCGTGGCAAAAAAGACGCATGGAGTCTTGCTGGATATGCAAAACACCCTTTTCAAAAGCATGGGTATGCCCTTTGACTCCGGCAAACGTCATCCATTTTTCTTCCCATGCGTCGGATTGGAGAGGCATGAGCATGTTGTACTTGAACGGGGACTGCATACTGGCTGTTCCTGCCTGATTGTAAAAGCGACCGGACTGCAATTCCACATACTGGCCATTGCTGTCTGTCAACAGCTTTTCCCAAATCATGCCTTGCCTGGAAAGGCCCCAAATCCATAATTTCTTGCCCAGCTTCTGATGGTATGGCGAATAATGTATAAACCCGACGTCGGGCTTTTTCCAGTATCCTCCAAAATAGTCTGTGGTTTCGCCCAGCACGTGATATGACTTATAGGTGCCAAAATTATTTTCCTTGTAAAAATTGATGTTCTTTCCTCCTTCATTTACCGGCCAGGAGAAGGGCTTTCCATCATGGTCAATGTATGCATTGCCGGGATAGAGAAACTCCAGGTCATCTGATGCGTTGAATCCGGCGTTCATCCATTGGTAATTGGAAGCAGCAAACGGAGTCATATTTGACCAGGTACTTTTTGTTGTGAAATACGTGGCTTCCTTTTTCAATTCCACTTCCACTGTCCAGTGTGTTCTTGAGGACCAGTCAAACGCACTTAGAAAGCAGCTTTTGCTCCCATCCTGGTTTTCACGGGTGACATAATCCACCGGAGTGGCACACGAAGGGGCATGTCCATAATCTCCAAAATTCAATTCGACACCGCCGGACGTCCACGGTCCGCGTGCAGCCACATCGCGGAATTTTACCACATCGTTGTGATAAATAAACGGAAATCCAGATTTCAGATGATAGGCGCCCCATATTTTCCCACCTATTTCCGGCAAAATGCGAAGGCTAATCTGGTCATTTTGTAAGTCGACCGACTTCCAAGATTGCATCTTTCCATGCATTGAAAAGCCATCAAACCGATGGTAAGGGTAAAAACGACCCAGCGGCATGACCGGGCTTGGGTCAGAAAAGGCATATGTCAGCATTGGTTTGTCGTAGGTGCTCATGGACACTTGCTGTGCCACTACTGACCCATAGAGTAGAATAAAAAGAAGAAACAGGCGGAAACGAAGCATGGCGGTTTGTTGATTTGGTATGTTGTAAAGATAAAAAATAAGACGCATTCGCACTTCCTTTTCTAAAAGTTCTGCACTTAGGTAAAAAGGGTGAATCTATTTCGTTTGGGAAGTGCAGAAACAAGAAGGGCCTCCTCCCGGAAGCCCTTCTGTGTTCTTATGATTGGAACAGATTATTTATCCCACCAAAGAGGTGTTGTTGCTTTATCAGGACCTCCAAGGAGACCAACAGCGGCATCGACAGCATCCTTGTTTGTATTCTTTTCATAATCGATGAAAGGAATACGACGTGGTCTTTCGCCAGAAGGAATATCAGCATTATCACTGTTAACAACAGGATACAACTTAGGCAGTTTTGACCTTCTCATATCTGCCCACGCTTCGATACCATCAGGGAAGAGAGCCAGCCACTTCTGGGTTGCGATCTGTGCTTTCTGCACAGCTGGATCAGATGACCATTTGATTGGCGTATCAGATACCGCTGGTGAATTGAGGGCATCCTCTGGTGCGATTGGCTTCTTATCTGAATTTACATACGCTGTGATGGCAGCTGCATCAGCAATACCCCACTGATTCATTGATTTCTCAATTCCTGAATTGTACAAACTCTGTGCTGTACCTCCCATATTCCATCCTTTCAAGGCACCTTCTGCTCTGAGGAAATATACCTCAGCACTGTGCAGGATGTTCTGTGGAGATGTACCCACTCGTGCCCATGCAGAACCAGAGCCAGTTACCCAGCGTGTACCTACATTTGAGTTGGCATTGTTAGAGTTTTTAACATCACCCAATTGTGTTGTGTTCAATCCATTACGTAAGCCTTCATATGTGCCAGTAGCAGTTGCAGGCTGGAAGAAAACACCAATCCTTGGGTCTCCATATCCCTTCAATACAGATTCCATGGATGCACTCATACGGAATTCATTCCAGACAGAGATACCAGACAAGCCATTCACATCTGTACCTGCCTCTGTTTTGAACATGTATGCATCCTCTGAAGTGGTTGTCATTACACCTGATGCAACAGCGGCTTCTGCTTCAGACTTGGCTCTGGCAGGATCCACATTGGAAACGCGCACTGCCAATCTGAGACGAAGTGAGTTGGCAAATTTGATCCACTTATTGACATCACCGCCATACATCAGGTCAAAGCTACCGTATGGTTTTTCAGCCGTTTTGGTAGCCAGTACCTTGACAGCGGCATCCAGTCTTTTAAAGAAGTCGTCATAAATTTTGTCCTGTGCATCATATGGGATGGAAGGGAGTGCCTCTCCAGCCTTGAAATAAGGTACCGGACCATAATAGTCTGTCAATCTGTGGAACGCATACACCCACATGATGCTGGCAAGTGCATTCTCCGCGCTGCCCGCTTCAGTTTCATTGAGTAATACCTTCAACTGTGGCATACAATCTGTGTAGATTGGTCTCCAGTGCCACTGCATCCAGTCCATACGAATGACGTTTCTGTCAGACGGGAAGTACGTGGCTGTGGTTGCATAATATTGTGCATACAAGTCTGCAAACAGGTTTTGTGCCACCTGGTATTTCCAGAATGCATAGGATGCTTCCGTTTGCGCCTTGCTGAACAAGAACGGATATTCATTTTTACCAAGCGATGCGAGCTGCGTCTTACTAGTATTGAGCTCATCAAATTCGCTTGTACATGCGTTGAAGCTGGCAATAACTACCAGTGCCAGGCAAGTCAACTTCAGAAAGCTATTTTGAATGTATTTCATGATGTTATGTTTAGAATTTTAAATTGTGAAAATTAGAATCCAAGCTGGAGGTTCAAACCAACAGATCTTGTAGATGGCAGGTTACCATATTCAACACCCTGGAAGTTGCCTGCACCCAATTGGATATCTGGGTCAAAGTTCATGGTTCTCTGAGGAATACCTGGGATGTCGAGGATTGCTTTTCCTCTGTAAAGGAACAACAAGTTTCTACCCACCATTGACAATCTGCAGGACTTAACGCCAAGGCTTGAAGGAAGGTTGAAGTTGTAACCGATACTCAATTCTCTGATTCTGACGTTGGTTGCATCATATGTGAAGAATTCACCGAAGGAATAACGACCTCCTGATACTCTTGTCCAAAGTTGCTCTGAAGAAATAGAAACTGAATTCTTTTCTCCTTTGTCATTGACAGCATCAAGTACCAAACCACCTTCTCTGAATGCTTCTGTGTAAGAGGCAGTTCCGTCAAATGCAAGGTTTGCATCCGTACCAGATACCATAACGCCACCAAAACGACCGTCTATCAAAGCTGAGATGGTTACACCCTTGATATTAAACTCATTTCTCCATCCCAACATAAAGTCAGGGTTGAAGTTACCCACGAATGTGTTACCCGCACCTGATCCAATAGGAAGACCTTTTGCATCAACAACATATCTTCCCTGGGCATCTCTTTTCCAACCTTCAGACCAAAGGTCTCCATAGCGGCCACCTTCCTCAATCAGTGGTCCGGCAGTTCTACCGTAGCCACCACCCAGGAAAACACGCTTGGTTCTTTCAGACAATTCGATAACGTCATTCACGTTTCTTGTGAAGTTCATGCTGGTAGTATAAGAGAAGTCATCACTCTCCACGGCTTTCCATGTAGCCATGATTTCCCATCCTTTGTTCTGGATATTTCCTGCGTTGATGTACTCATTGGAGAATCCAGATGCTGGAGGAAGTGGAACAAAGAATAACTGGTTGATAGAGTTTGTCTTATACCATGTAACGTCCAATCCCAATTTTCCATTGAGCATACGAAGGTCTGCTCCAAATTCGATAGACGTTGTCAATTCAGGCTTCAAGTCAGGAATCGCCTTTGTTGAGTTTTGTGCGATAAATCCGTTAGTTCCACCCTGACCAACAGAAAAAGTATTCTGTAGCAAGTAAGGCGACGCGTCATTACCCACTTTAGACCAGGCTGCACGCAATTTTGCAAAAGATAAGAACTCTGGCAACGTGGTCATTTCGCTCAGGATCAATGAAGCACCTGCTGATGGATAGAAGAATCCATAGGGTGATGGCAACGTAGATGACCAGTCATTTCTGGCAGAACCATCAACAATCAGGAAGTTTTTGTACGCAAATGATGCCGTTGCGAAAACAGACTGGTATTCTCGTTCGCTCAAAGAGCTGGAAGTAGACACGTTCTTACCGAAGTCTGTAGAAAACTTGTTCGGAACCAACAAGCCATTGGCATTGATGAACGTATACTTGGAATCACGTCTGTTGTTGGATGTACCCACAGTAAAATCAACTCGGATATCATCATTGAGATTTTCGTAGCCAGACAAGAAGAGGTCAAAGTTGTCTTCTCTGAAAAATCCATTTCCTTCCTGGTATGTACCGCCTGGTCCTGCGAAAAGAAGTGTTTTGTTAAAAAACTTCCTATTTTCGGCGTCATTTGACTTGTCCAGAGATGCACGACCCACCAATTTGATTTTGCTGGTTAGATCATAAGTAAGAGCAGCGAGGAATGTTACGCGGTCCCTTGCATCTGTATTTAATGTTCTGTTTAACGTCCAGTAAGGGTTTGTATAGATAGAGGAAGTGGTCCAATACGTTGGGTTTCCGGCTGCATCTTCAAAATTTGCATACGTTGCAAGATCCACAGATCTAGGGATTTTGTACAGGTTTTGTACAATACCACTTTCCTCGCCCACTTTCACTTTATTGTCAATGGTTTGCTTGATATATGTGGCTTTTACGTCAGCAGAAAGTTTGTTACTGATTTTCTGGTTAATACGGAGATTGAAGGTATTTCTGTCGAGGTTGTTATTGGAGATAATACCCTGATCCCTATTGTTGGTGAATGAAAAATACGCTTGAGTTTTTTCAGTACCACCGGTGATTCCGATGCTGTTGTTTAAGCTGATACCTGTACGGAAAAAATCTTTGATATTGTTTGCGTACGTTGTTGATTTTCCACCCCAGCTACCGCCAGAAGTGGTATTGCTTTGACCTCCGTTGCCCTGGCCGTACGTATTTTGTACTTCAGGAAGAAGCATAGGAGAGTCCATTGAAAGACCGGAAGTTACATCGACAGACACTTTCCCTACTTTTCCTTTTTTGGTTGTGATGAGCATAACACCATTAGC
>JAUMBK010000228.1:10393-23772 GCA_032115795.1 Saprospiraceae bacterium
GTAGAGTGCTGCTGCTGCTCCTCCTTTCAGGAAACTCACATTATCAATGTCATTTGGGTTGATGTTAGATACACCGTCACTGCTGTTGTATCCTCCGAAGTCATTTCCAACCTGGCCTCTGTTTGAGTTGTCGATTGGCACACCGTCAACTACGATGAGGGCATTGTTTGAGCCAGAAATTGACTTGTTACCGCGAAGTACCACTCTGGCAGCACCACCGGGTCCACCGGCATTGGTCGTAACCTGCAAACCGGCTACTTTACCGTTGAGTGTGTTGACGAAGTTGGCATCGCGTGAGTTGCGGATTTCATCTCCGCTTATTTCCTGGACTGCATACGTAATGTTCTTTTTACTACGCTCAATACCCAGGGCGGTTACGACCACTTCGTCAAGTGCTGTACCTTCGGCCAACATGATCTTCAGGCCGGTTTGTCCACCTGAAACTGCCAGTTCCTGTGAACCATACCCAATGTAGGTAACCTCAAGAGTAGCAGACGCTTTGCTCAACTTGAGACTAAAAGCACCATCAACATCTGTGATAGTACCATTGTTTGTTCCCTTCTCTAATACAGAAGCACCAATCAAGGGTGAACCGTCTGCTGAAGATACCATGCCGGAAACAACTTGTGCTGAAAGTTGTGCCCCGAACAGGAGAAACAAGATGAGGGAGAAACAAGATGCAACTGGCCTGAACCAGGATCTTCCCTCGGGTGTAAAATGGTTTGAATGTTTTGTCATGTGACTAATGATTTAAGAAGTTAAGTATTGAAAAGTTAAAATTTCCATCTTACGAAGGCCTCCATTGCTTCATACTCTGCCAGGCCGAGGACATTATATTTATGGGCAGTGTCTTTGTTTCTGTCTTCTGCCCGCTGCCAGAACTCGCGCTTGTCTTCTCCCGGAAAAACGGGGGAGTCTTTTTGCGACTGGTGCATAAATATTGCTTTTCGTTTTTTCATTAATTCATCCGGACTGATTGGTACTGCCATTTCAATTTCGTCAATCGGCCACTCATGCCAGGCACCTCTGTACAGCCAAAGGTAACAATCTTTCCACCATTTTTGCTCCCTTGTACGATGGAATGCCTCAAAAATAGCATCCAAGCATACTCTGTGCGTTCCATGAGGATCTGCCAAATCACCTGCAGCATACACCTGGTGCGGCTTCACTTCATTCAACAAATCTATAATAATCTGATAATCTATTTCCGAAAGTTTGTTTTTCCGAACTCCACCAGTCTCATAAAAGGGCAGATTTAAAAAATGGATATTTTTTTCTGCAAGACCACAATAAATGGCACCGCTTCTGGCCTCCTCCCTTCGAATAATTCCTTTCAGCACACGCAATTCTCTTATGTCTGTCTCACCTTGTTCCTTCCGTTCAATAAACCGGGTTACTTTCCCTATCACCTTCAACAACTCAGGATGATCCATGCCCATAGCTTTTACGTAATCAGCCATAAATTCGGCATATCTCCAGGCATCAGTATCATGCACGGCAATGTTTCCGGATACCTGATAGGCAACGTGGACTTCATGGCCTTGCTCTACAAGGCGTAAAAAAGTACCACCCATTGAAATGACATCGTCATCAGGATGGGGGCTAAATATGATTACGCGCTTTTTTACAGGCAAGGCCCTTTCTGGCCGGTGTTTGTCGTCTGCATTGGGCTTACCGCCAGGCCACCCGGTAATGGTGTGTTGCAATTTGTTGAAGATGTTGATATTCAAAGAGTAGGCCGAGGTGTATTCTGCAATCAGTTCAGAAAGTCCATTGGTGATGTAGTCGTCGTCTGTCAGTTTGAGCAACGGTTTATTAAGTTTTAATGCTAGCCAAATGACTGCCTTCGCAACCAGCTTGTCATCCCAGTGACAAATTCCTGCCAACCAGGGTGTTTTTACCTTTGTCAACTCGGTTGACGCTGCTTCGTCAAGATAAAACTTGACATTGGGGTGACTTTGCAGGAAGGTTGCCGGAATCATTTCCGTAACCTCGCCTTCTATTGTCTGGGCAACAATGGCTGCTTTGTGAGATCCCCATGCCATTATGAAGATTTGCTTGGCTTTCAGTATCGTGCTGATGCCCATTGTAATAGCCCGGTATGGTACATTTTCTTCCTTCCCAAAGTCCTTTACCGCATCGACTCTTGTCATGTGATCCAGTTTCACCAGGCGTGTTTTGGAGGAAAGCCAGGACCCCGGCTCATTAAAGCCGATGTGTCCGGTTCTTCCAATTCCTAAAATCTGGATGTCTATGCCCCCCACAAGTTCAATTTTTTTCTCGTATTCCTGGCAGTATGTGTCAACAAATTCAATGGGAATGTCGCCGTTAGGTATGTGAATATTGGTAGGATTGATATCGATGTGGTTGAATAGAAATTCGTGCATGAAGCGAACATAGGATTGGTTGGCATCCGGCTTCATGGGATAGTATTCGTCCAGGTTGAAGGTGATGACATTATGGAAGGATAATCCTTCCTCCCTGTGCATGCGCACCAGCTCATTATAGATTTTGATTGGAGATGATCCAGTGGCCAGTCCCAGGACCAGATTGTCATTCTCCTGTTGCTTCTGCCTGATGCAAAGCGCAATGTAGCGTGCGATGTGAATGGCTCCGTCATCCGGATTGTCCCACATTTTTATCGGAATCTTCTCAAAACTCTTTAGCTGATACTTCAAGGCAGTGGTACCTGAAGTGGCCGTCCCATGCATTGCTGTCATTGATTCATTTGGATTTTATATCACAAATATACTCTTTCTGTGCGCGCGCACAAATTTTTCACTTTTTAATATTTACAACTCTATTAAGACGAAATAATTTTGACTTTCGCTGCCTTAAACCTATTTCATTTTGCATTAAAGTTGTTTTTATAAATATCCATCATAAAAGCTGTTGATTATTAGAATAGTATTTGATGAAATTGTTTTCGTATTTTTCGAATTCTTAGGGCTTGATTTTTAGGTGGAAATATATTTTAATCGGAAATTACCTTTACAGAACGGCCCTCAATTCAGTTGTATTTCTATAAATTTTCAAGATTGATCCTACGATAATTCAAAATTTTATTACCTTTGCAGTTCCTTAATATGGAGGTTATAGCTCAGTTGGTTAGAGCATCGGTTTGTGGTACCGAGGGCCGTGGGTTCAAGTCCCATTAGCCTCCCTGAAAGGCGGAATCATTCCGCCTTTTTTTTTGCTAAATTTTGTCTTTTCCCTACAACAACAGCAATTTGTCGTAGATCCATTTGTTGCTGTAGTGCTTTCAATTGTTTAGGTTTGTGTTCAAATCCACCAGATCATGGCTTTTAGCAAAATTGCACTGTGGTTTTCTGCCCTTCTTTTGACGGTCATTGCCTTTTTTTACTATCCAAAATGGAATAAGGAAAGTACTGAAGCGACCATCAGCTGGGATGTCTCCGGGTATTACTGGTATTTACCTGCATTCCTACTCTATGAGGATGTGCGGCAACTTGCTTTCAGCCAGGGTATCATTGACAAATACAGGCCCACACCTTCCAATTTACAATCTTTTGTCAATGAAGGGCAATACCATGTCTTGAAATACAGCGGTGGCCAGGCAATTTCATTTCTGCCCGCCTTTCTCATCGGCCACCAGGCAGCCGGAATCCTGGGTTATGCTCAAGATGGGTTTTCCACGCCATACCAGGTGGCCATTTTTGTATGGGGGTGGATGGTATCGCTGATAGGATTGTATTTTCTCCGTAAAATCCTGATCCCGTATTTTTCAGAGACAGCAACCGGCCTCACCTTGTTGTGTATTTCGTTTGCGACCAACTTTCTCGAATATGGCTTTATCACCAATGCCATGACGCACAACTTCCTCTTTACCTATTATACCTTATTGATTTGGGCAACGATTCGATTTTATGCGCGTCCTGCGTTTGCGAATGCAGGAATCATTGGTGTTGTTCTAGGTATGATGGCCTTGACCAGGCCAACAGAGATACTGGCAGCAGTGATACCCGTCGCCTATGGCATAACATTTACGGGACGTAACATTGGTATTAGGCTGAAGCTTTGGGTAAGAGAATATGAAAAAATCATCCTTGCCTGCGTTATTGTATCCCTCATTGGTTCTATCCAGCTTCTGTACTGGAAATATGTATCCGGTGACTGGCTGGTGTACAGTTATGAAGAACAGGGATTCAGCTGGTTGCGCCCCCATGTGCTGGATTGTCTTTTTAGTGGAAGGGCTGGCTGGCTTGTTTACACACCGGCCATGGTGCTCAGCCTGCTTGGATTTGGTGCCTTGTGGAAAGGGCACCGATCGATTTTTGCCTCCTTGCTGTTGTTTACCTTATTCTATTTTTATGTCACTTTTGCATGGGATATCTGGTGGTATGGAGGCAGTGTGAGTCAGCGTGCATTGGTGCAGGCATATCCAATCCTTGCATTTCCTTTAAGTGCATTTTTTGACAGCCTGAAAAGGATCAATTTTCGTGCATTATTGACCACCCTGTTTCTCCTATTCTGTGTGCATTACAATTTTTGGATGACACATCATTGCCACTATGGTGGTCTGTTTGTTGCTGGAGACATGACAAGTGAGTATTTGCGCGCCATATTCTTGCGCAACGAGTTGCCACCGGAAGCAAAAAAATTGTTGGATACCCGCAAATTGTATCAGGAAGAGATTCAAAACCCCACCATGTTGATGGGACCTGAAGATACAACGAGGTATATAGGCGATTTTTGTCTGACAGATTCCATCCAGTACAGCCAAAACAGAAAATTCAAACTGCCCTCAAATACAGGCTGGCTCCGCGCATCGGGAGACTTCATGACAAAACACAAAGAGTGGGACGCTTGGAAAATGACACAGCTTGTGCTTAAGTATTATAAAGGGGGTAAGGAGCTGCGCAGTGACATCCTGAGAATCCAACGACACCTGAATCAGGATGAACAAACGCACTTATGGCTTGATTCGAAGCTGCGATACGAACCTGACTCTGTGCAGATCTATTTTTGGCATGCCGAGAGTCAAACCAATCTATGTGGTAAAAATATCAAACTGGTGTATCATCAGGGAAATTGATCTTTGCTTTCTGAGCGCAAAAATCAAGACACCCTTCCGATCATGCAGCTAACGAACGAACTGGCTGTGGTCAAAACTGACCCTTTTCCTGGTTCCGGATAGCCCATCTGCTGCAATTTCGCTTTGATGGCAGTAACGTCCATGTCTTCATTTCCCTCCAGCAAAATTTTTCCCTCTGCGACATTGACATCCACGTGGCTCACCCCCTTCAATTTCGAGAGTGCCTGACTAATGGAATTGGCACAGCCGCCACATTTTATATTTTCAACAATCATTTCAGTTGTCATAATTCATTTTTATAAGTATAACAACAAAGACATAGTTAAAGATCAAAAAAAAGAGGATTAAACATGTTTAACCCTCTTTTATGTATTTTAAGAAAAATCCTTATTTTTTTACAGCATCCACGACTGCCTTAAAAGCATCAGGATGGTTCATGGCAAGGTCAGCGAGCACTTTCCTGTTCAAACCCACCTCTTTTTGAGCAACAGCGTGGATAAACTTGGAGTAGGACAAGCCATACATTCTAGTTGCTGCGTTAATCCTGGCGATCCATAATCTGCGGAACGCTCTTTTTTTGCTTTTACGGTCTCTGTATGCATAGGCAAGGCCTTTTTCTACTGCATTTTTTGCTACCGTGTAGACTTTACTTCTCGCACCAAAATATCCTCTGGCTGCTTTCAGAATTTTTTTTCTTCGGGCTCTTGACGCCACTGCGTTGACTGATCTTGGCATAATGTTGTTGTTTTAGTGCAATACAGGGATCAAAAAGATACTTCAGCCTGCATTCTCGTTAAAAAATATATTACTTACAAAGCAAATTCTTCACTTTTGCGTAGTCTGCTTCACTTACCAAAGCAGAACCCAACAAGCGGGTTTTGGCTTTGTTTGACTTTTTACGCATCAAGTGTCTGGCATTTGCCTGAAAACGTTTTAATTTTCCGGTACCCGTGAAACTAAATCGCTTCTTTGCACTTGAATGGGTCTTCATTTTAGGCATAATTCTTACTTTTAGGGCTGCAAAGGTACAGAATATTCCGTATTTACCTGCAGTTATTTTGAAATATTTTCAAATTCAGTGTAGAAGGAATTGACTTATTCCGGAATCAGCCTTTCTTTTTCTTGGGAGAAATCATGACAATCATCCTTTTTCCTTCCAATTTTGGCAATTCTTCAGCAGCGCCTATTTCTTCCAGCTCTTTTAGAAATCGTAAGAGAATGAGTTCACCACGGTCTTTGAATACGATTGCCCTCCCTTTGAACTGCACATACGCTTTTATTTTATCGCCTTCTTCCAGGAATTTTTTTGCGTGTTTGACTTTAAAATCAAAGTCGTGGTCGTCTGTATTAGGTCCAAAACGGATTTCTTTGATTACTGTCTTCG
The DNA here is from genome assembly GCA_032115795.1 of Saprospiraceae bacterium. GTDB lineage: Bacteria > Bacteroidota > Bacteroidia > Chitinophagales > Saprospiraceae > OLB9. Next base: position 16,834 of record JAUMBK010000228.1, read on the forward strand.
CAGTTTTGGCCTTCAGTTCTTTTTCCTTCTTTTTCCTGTCGTAAATGAATTTTTTATAGTCGATGATTTTACACACCGGAGGATCTGCGTTCGGGCTGATTTCCACTACATCCAGCTCGAGGGCCTCAGCCCACTGAATCACCTGAAATGTACTATATACCCCGGGCTCTACTGGTTTGTTGGCCACTGTACTGACCTCCTCTAGATTTTCGCCTACAAGTCTGATTTTGGGCACATTAATTTCCCTATTCAGCCGATAATTGTACTTTTCGTCCTGAACACGTTGCGGTTGTTGCATTCTACCTTTAGCCAAATGAATTTGTTGTTTTGTGGTGGAAAAAAATATTTCGTGCAAAGTTACACAAACCTGACATATTTTACTGATTCAGCGTTTTTGTTTAACAAAACTTCTGTAAGTGCCCCTAGTTTCAAATGTACACTCTGCTATGGCAAATCACTGGGAGAGCTTGCTTCTTCCTGAACAGAAATCAACAACCCGGTACCGTCTTCGCGTACAGTTGCCAAAAGGCTTGTTCCCTTCTCTGGCTGTTCGTTTAGAATAAATTCAGCCAAAGGGTCTTCCACGTATTTTTGGATTGCCCTGTTTAACGGGCGTGCCCCAAACTGTGGGTCATACCCTTTGTCTGCCACAAATGATTTTGCTTCCGGCGTAAGGGTGAGTGTGAATTCCAGGGAAGTCATCCTCTTGAATAAATGCCCCAGATTAATGTCAATAATCTTATAAATATGCTCTTTCTCGAGCGTATTGAAGATCACTACATCGTCGATTCTATTTAAAAATTCAGGAGAAAACGTCTTTTTGAGTGCCCCTTCGATGACAGATTTTGCATTGTCCTCGCTACTATCCTTTCTGGCTGAGGTGGCAAATCCAAGGCCCTGGCCAAAATCCTTTAATTGCCTGACCCCGATATTGGATGTCATGATAATTAATGTATTTTTAAAGTCAACTTTTCGACCTAAGCCATCAGTGAGAAGACCGTCATCCAAAACCTGCAATAAAATATTATACACATCTGGGTGCGCTTTTTCTATCTCATCAAGGAGGATAACTGAATAGGGTTTTCTGCGCACTTTCTCGGTCAATTGACCACCTTCTTCATAACCCACGTATCCCGGAGGGGCACCAATGAGCCTGGAAATAGAAAATTTTTCCATATATTCAGACATATCAATGCGTATCAGTGCATCTTCTGAGTCAAATATGTACTTTGCCAATGCCTTGGCCAATTCCGTTTTTCCAACTCCCGTTGGACCCAGAAAAATAAAGGAACCAATCGGCTTGGTGGGATCTTTTAATCCAACCCTGTTGCGCTGAATGGCTTTTGTTACTTTGACAATCGCTTCATCCTGACCAATAATGATTCCCGCCAAATCTGCATGCATTTTGACCAGCTTGTTGGACTCACTCTGCGCCACCCTTCTGACAGGAATACCAGTCATCATCGAAACAACTTCAGCGATATCATCCTCATTTACAGGATACCTTTTCGTTTTGGATTCTTCCTCCCATGCTTCCTTATTCTGTTCTAGTTTTCTCAGCAATTTTGACTCCTGGTCTCTCAAATCGGCTGCTTTTTCGTATTGCTGATTTTTTACAGCCTGGTTTTTCTGTTCTTTTACTGTTTCTATTTCCTTTTCGAGTTCTTCAATGTGTTTGGGTACATGGATGTTTTTCAAATGGGTACGCGCCCCTACTTCATCCATCACGTCAATGGCCTTATCTGGAAAAAACCTATCTGAAATATATCTTTCGCTCATCTTCACACAAGCTTCCACTGCTTCATCGGAATAGGTCACATTATGGAAGTCTTCATACTTCGCCTTGATGTTGTGCAGGATGTGTACCGTTTCTTCTGCTGAAGGCGGGTCAATCATGACTTTTTGAAAACGACGATCAAGTGCACCATCTTTTTCGATATACTGTCTGTATTCATCAAGAGTAGATGCACCTATACACTGCAATTCTCCCCTGGCCAGCGCGGGCTTGAAAATATTGGAAGCATCCAGGGAACCGGTGGCCCCTCCGGCTCCAACAATCGTATGGATTTCGTCGATAAATAAAATAATGTCTCTCGCCTTCTCCAATTCCGTCATGATGGCTTTCATCCGCTCTTCAAACTGACCACGGTATTTTGTACCTGCTACCAATGCAGCCAGGTCCAGCATAACAACTCGCTTGTGAAAGAGCGTCCTAGACACCTTGCGCTGTAGAATGCGCAAAGCCAATCCTTCTACAATGGCGGTTTTTCCCACACCCGGTTCACCAATCAAGATCGGATTATTCTTTTTTCTTCGGGATAAGATCTGAGATACGCGCTCAATTTCGACGTCGCGACCAATAATGGGATCCAGCTTCCCTTCTTCTGCCAGTCTCGAAACATCTCTGCCAAAGTTATCCAGTACCGGGGTGCGGGACTTTCCGGAACTTTTGCGGGTTGTGCTGTATTGGTCGCCACTATCATCATCGTCCATCGGAGCATCTGAGTCAGAGGGTGCCTGACTGGTGAAATCTACAGCTCCTGGATCCTGCTCCTGCCTTACATATTCCATTTCTGACCTGTAAGACTCGTAGTCCACATTAAAATCACTAAGTATTTTATGTGCAAGGTTGTCTTCATGCTTCAATATTGACAACATCAGGTGTTCTGGCCTGATCTCATCACTTTTGTACACCTTTGCCTCAAGTGAAGTTACTTTCAGCACTTTTTCTGCATGTTTGTTTAAAGGAATACTCCCGTAGTTGTAGCCGGTTTCCTCTTCGTGACGTGCGACATGCGTTTTCTCTATTTTCCTTTTCAATTCATCCAAATCAACTTCGAGTGAATCAAGGACTTTTACTGCCAGGCTGTCACGCTCATGCAGCAGGCCCAAAAGAAAGTGCTCTGTGCCGATGAAATCATGACCAAGCCTGATTGCCTCTTCCCTGCTCAGTTGAATTATTTTTTTTACCTTGGGTGAAAACTTTCTGCTATTCATTCAATGATTTATTTTGGTGGTCATCGCAGTGATTAGTATACTGCAAAACGCATTTCCTGTTTAACTTAAACAATAAATTCACAAGATAGATTAACAATTTCATGCCAATTGCCTCTGTCTGCTAGAATGTCAGGTTGCATGAGTTACGCACACAGAGGACAACCAGAGCACACCACCAAGAATTAAGGAGCAATTTTACAAATTATTATTCTGCAATTTACTGCATTTGCAAATTCTACTAATTTTCAGGGGTGAAATTCTTCTATTTCATTGCCAGTGATCTTTAATTTAGAAACAATAATACAGATTTATATGCAAAAAATAAATTATCCGTACCAGATTCTAACCACAATTCTTGTCATGTCTGAAAGTCTATGCCTGCCAATCTGTCGCAGACCTTTCGTAATCTCCCCTCACCTTTCCTTGAAAATTTGCAGGATTTGATGTATTTTTGCGCACCTGCTGGTCCTTATTTCGGCAGAAGAATCACTTTATAAATAGAATTAGAAGATGAAATTTACCGTAGATAAGACCGAAAGATACACTATCTTTAAACTTGATGAGGAAAATTTAAACTCATTGGTGGCTCCCAACCTGAAATCTGAATTTGTCCTCCTTAGCAATGAGGGAGTTCGAAATCTGATCTTTGACCTCTCTGACGTAAAATATGTAGATTCATCCGGCCTGAGTTCCATTCTTACAGCAAACAGGCTTTGGAAAGACAATGGCACGTTTATTGTCACTGGAGCAGGACATCCTTCTGTAAAAAAGTTGATTGAAATTTCAAGGTTAGATACGATACTTACCATCATACCCACAGTTGAAGAATCAATCGAATACGCGCTGATGTCAGATTTTGAACGCGAGATGTCAGACGAAAACGCAGAAGACTAACCAGAATTCGACCGGCAAAAAGCAAAGAATTGTGCTACATTGGGCAAGTAATCCAGCTGGAAACTCAATCCGACGTTCGCACTGAGGTATTTTCCTGAATCCAGCAAGATACAAAATACGTTTCTCCTGCTTTGATATTTCGGAAAAAAATGTCTTCTTTCTTAGGCATGTACTGCTTGTATCTGTTGATGAGAGCTGTTGCTTCTGCATTACTTTTAGAGTCTACCGTTCTGGCTTTCATCCACATATCGATGGCTGGCCAGGTGACAACCTGGCTTTCCCAGCCTCTACCTGTTCCACACAAAGGCCCACTGGAGGCATAGAGGTTGCCAATCAACAGATATGGTTCGCCCCATCCGGGTTTCATTTTTGCTGCATCGAGCGCAATCTTTCTGGCCCGGGGATAATTCTTCAAATCCCGATAGTAAATTTTCGCAATAAGCAACAAGTATTTTGCTTTTTGTTCGGCATCTGAAGCACTTTCGACACATTGAAAATAGGCGTCCACTGCTTTGCTGTAATTTCCTTTGCCATATTCCTCATTTCCCTGGGCAGCACAACTTAATGGAGGCGGAGCTACAAAACATTTGTCATTTTTTGCCTTCTTCACCTCAGAAAACCGTGCATCAGTATCGGTACAGCCACCCCTTCCCATTCTTGCCATGGCCAGGTTGATTACATCACAACTATCCGGCGATGACGTATATAATGCATAGTATTTGGAAGCATAATATTCGCAATCAAAGAAGCCATCGATGCCTTCGAGGCTTTCCAGCACAATGGGTGCATATTCATCCACCACTACCCACGCATCGCATTGTTTTCCTTTGCATGTGGCTTTGCCATTGATGATGGATTGCTGTATTTGGCGGACATAGTTACGTCCACGCACCACATCTACTTTTCCTTCCAAGAGAAAATCTGTCAGTATTCTAGCAAAAGGATTGATCACAAAGTAATCCGCATTTGTTTTTTTGACATCCATGTGTGTTGTAAACAGGGCAAAAATGGAATCTTTGGAAGCATATTCAGGAAAATAATAATAGTAATCAAATGCTTTTAAGCCGTTGATATAAGCCTCATCTCCAAAACACTCCTTCTTTTTGTCGTAAATCTGCATGATGGTATCCACATACAGTTTTTTCAATCTGGCATCCGTCGTTTTTTGGAAGAAGTGCTTGTATATGCTTGCCCCGTCCTCAAAATGATATTTGACTCGTCCGTTTGATGCAGGAGCCAAAGTGTAGGCAGTTTTCCAATGCTCGTAGGCTATCTCATAATTGCCGGTTTTTAAAAAATCCTTGTAAAGGACGTAGGCTGTTTCTGCTCTTTCCCTGTCAGCGCCAGACAAATCTGTGAGACTTTTACATGGGGAAACGGGCTGGCTGCGGGAAGGAACAGTATCAGGTTGTACCTCCTTTTCTGGCAATGTCTTTGCCTCTTGTTTGGGAGAAATCAGCTTTGGTGTACAGGAAACGATGAGCAATGCAAAGGCGAGAAGTGGGAAATAGCGCATGTGTGTTTTTTAAATGATTACTTTACCAATGAACGAACGTAAATTTCTTATAAAATTGTTGAAATATACATCATTGATTTTGAATTTTCTGGATGATACTTACTTCTTAACACAACTCCTGGATTGAAAAAGCTTTCCCAGGATGTTTTTACGTTCTTATTCCATTTCAGATTGTCTTCCTTTCTACCCTATTACTTCAGTGGGGAACAAAAGCGGACTGGCAAAACAGGGCAGTATAAACTAAAATGGGGTCGCAAAACCGCCACCCCATTTTGATTTATTTATGTATAAATTACTTGAACCGCAGTCGGACTGTTTCGCCAATCCAGCAACCAACTGTAGTGGTTGAGCCCTCACTCACACCACGCATAAAACCCTCACTTTTGTCTGGCAAAGAACCATAATAACCTGATAATCGCTGGTTTGCCTCTCCTGCAACACTATCGTCGATGGATTTTGCATAATTGTATTTATCCATTGCCGCCAGAATAGCCAGCCGTTGATTCCATGCGTCTCCGCATGAGCGGGCAGTTTTCCCATACATATCGCCTATGAGCATATAAGGACGTCCCCAGCCTGGATTCAGTTTGGCAGCTTCGAACGCAGTGGATCTTGCCTGGCTGTATTGATTGAGTTTGCGAAATTCAATAGAGGCGATGGCAAACATCATGGTTGCTTTTTTGGTATTGTCCGTTTCTTCTTTTATTGCTGTTCTGTACTTGCTGATTGCTTCTTGAAAACGACCTGCATCATACGCTGCCTTGGCTGCTGCGGCAGGATTGTTTGCTTCAAACTCAGCCTGGAGCCGGGCATTTTCCTCGGTAGCATATTTTTTCCACTCTTCAGACAAGCGCATAATTACAGAATCATTTTCTGAGCACCCTTGCTGAATGAGTGTTGCCAATATTCTTTTTAATGTTTGAGGATCATCTGGATTGTCTTCATATTCTGGAATAAGCTTATCCATAAAAAACTGACAATCAAACACTTCTTTTTCTATTTCGGCAATTTTACCGTCCATGGCTGCCTGAGCCTGCTGGTAACCTTCTGACAGTTTTTCGTTATTGGCAATATTGTATTCTGCGATTTGATTCAGTCTGTTGTAGAGTTCAACGACTTTTTGCTTTGTCATTCTGCCTTGTTTGTACTCCCAAACGATGATGTTGGCATACGGATCAAAGATAATATATTCTGCTTTGTCGCCTGCAAATTCAATGCATTTGTCGAGCGCGGCCATGTTGTCACTGTAGGGTGAATTTAGCACATAAAACATATCATAGGCCTTTCTTCCATAGAGAAAGCCTATTTTCTGTTTGAACTCATCATCGGTATTGGTTTTAGTAGAAATGCTGCGATTCTGATAGCATTGAATGGCCTGATCATACAGCATGACAATTTTCTCCTTATACTCTGCTTTAAGTTTCTCATCAGAAGTGCCACTGAGCAAATGCTTGTAAAGAGTGACGCCATCTGTGTAGTGGTACTCCCGTTTGCCATCTGCCGCCGGGGCGAGCTTATATGCTGTCTGCCAA
>JAUMBK010000229.1:0-13109 GCA_032115795.1 Saprospiraceae bacterium
CGAATCCTGATAGCATCGGGGTGTTCAAATTTCACTTGCCCAGGCAGGAAGGTTCCCTGGTTGACAAGGCATCTCCAGAACGCATTGAGGTGCAGTGAAGAAGTATAGTTTCCAATATTGGTCAGGACTACATGTTTCTTTAGATGGTATGTTTCCCATACACTCAATGCATCGTGCAAAATCGCATATTGGCTTAGATAAACCTTTTTTGCTACGCCAGATGTGCCCGAAGTAAAAACGCAGTGGAGTAGGGTGTGGCTATCTGGTTGTTTTTTGGTGAGGTGGCTATTGGTTTTTATAAAAACCACCAGATCTTTCTCATTTACTTCCGATATGGCTTGCGGCACAGAGAAGATAGTCGACCTGTCCATAGGCGTTGATTCACTATCCTGCCAGTGCATCGATTCGTCAACACAAAGGCTGGCAGGGCTGACCGAGCGAATTAATTCATTGATCTGATGCCCGGGTTGCGAGATGTCAATGGGTATGGCCAGGCAATTTGCCTTCATGCATGCGACCAGCATGACGTAGTAGTCAGGGGTGGGGGCAAGCAGAATACCACAGGATGGATATTGTTTTTTCAGCAAAAAATGGCTGATGATTGTCGCTTTTCTATCCAGTTCCTCATAAGTCAGAGCACCCTGCATCGCCGAGATGGCTATACCGGCAGGGTATGCCTGCACGGAATGGATAAATGCCTGATGCAGAGGTGTACTCGTCACTTTGCTTTTAGTTTATTGTAAAATCCAAGTGCACCAAACTCTGTGGAATGGAAAAATTCTTTTTCATGCATCGATAACAAGGTATGAATGCGTTGTACCAGGGCCAGGTTGTTTGCATGGGTGGCTTTTTTATTGTCCCACCACAGATTGTCTTCCAGGCCCACTCTGACACCATACCCCAGGGCAATGGCGAGGGCATTGACTGGCAGCTGGTCCTGACCGAGTCCGGCGAGAACAATGTGGTGATCCGCTGGAATCTCATTGATGGCAGCGGAGACAGAATTGAGGTTGGCCTGAAGGCCTGCGATATTACCAAAAAGCAGGTTCCAGTAATACGGCCCTTCGATCATGCCTTTTTGAATCAGGTATTTTGCATAATTGATCATGCCCATATCAAAGATCTCGAGTTCCGGAATGACCCCATAATCTTTCATTTTTGTGGCCAGTTTTTGGATCATATCGGGTGGGTTTACACTTGCCTGCTGCATGAAATTGAGAGAGGAGGGTGTCAGTGAACACATATCAGGTTGTAGTTCAATGACTTCAGATCGCTTTTCAAATTCCGGCCAGTTACGCCCGGAACTGCTACCACAGACGATTAGTCCGGGACAATGTTTGCGCACTCCTTCAAAAATATCCCGGTACACGGATGACTTGTACGTGGGCGATTCGTCGTCATTCCGGGCATGCAGGTGGGCAATGGTGATGCCAATTTCCCAGGCTGCATGGGTCTGTTCCACGATTTCCTGCACAGATACCGGCACATTGGGATTCATTGCCTTGGTGGGCACCATGCCGGTAGGGCAGAAGTTGATGATGATTTTATTGTTCACAACGTAAATTTTTGTACTGTTTGTATTGCATTATGCCAACGTTCATTTTCTCTAATTACCCTGCATGGATTTCCAAAAGCAATCACCCCTTCAGGAATGTCCTTTGTTACGACACTTCCAGCACCGATGACGCTCCCTTTTCCTATCGTTACATGATTGTTGATGACGGCTCCCAGGCCGATGGTAGCACCGGTTTCTATCGTAACTGAACCTGCGAGGTGAGCGCCTGGATTGATAGTTACAAAATCACCTATAGTGACATGGTGTGCCACGAGTGCCCCTCGTTTGAGTGTGACACCAAATCCCAGTTTAGAAAATGTGGACACCACACTCATCGGTTCAATAAAGAAACCACAGCCGTAGGTTGCACTTCGGGATACATAACTTTGTGGGTGTATTAGTGAAAGAAATCTATCTTCCCCTATAGAATAGTTGTGCTCAAACCAATGGTACAACAGGTATTTGATGTGGGCGTCAAATACGCCGAAGTGGACTTGTATGTCACTTTGAAAAAAAGGATAATCTTTGTCATCAAAATAGGAAAAGGAAAACCCCGGCCACTCATACGGTCTGACCGGTTCGGGCCTTTTGACATTCATGACTATATGAAAGTCAGTCATGTCACAGCATTCGTTAGCTATTTCGGAAAGGGTCGAAATGCCCGAATCAGAATAACCAAGTACGGTAAGTGTATTCTTCAATATTCTGTCAAGTTTTGGGTAAAAAATGGGCTGACTTCCGCGTGATAAAGTATTTCAGGCCGATGGCAAATGGATTGTAATGAGTCGTAGTCCTCTGCTCCCACTACCATTGAACCGAGCAAAATTCGGGCATTGTGTTCAATTTTAAGTGGGTCATTTTTCCGGACGTACATAAGCGTTTCGAGAATACAGTACCGATGTGACGGCTTGGTAATTAAATCTTGAAATTTACCTTCTGTGCTTGTTTGCAACAACAAATTGGCAGTGAAAGCGGCCATTTTATTTGTGTATCTGATGGGCTTGGATACGCCCAGTGCTGCCAGGACCGAGGTGTGTGAAAAATGAAATCCACTGACAGCCTTTATTGCATCAGAGGTTGCATTGCCTCCGTTCCGAGGATTAATTTCGATAATGTATGCTTTTTTTTTCGCTTCACTCCAGCGGATTTCTACATTGATTCCTCCTGTTGTAAACCCGGATTTCTGGATAAATTTTTCAACCTGCGCTATGCCTGCATCAACTATCTCTTTGGGCAGAATCGAGGGATAAATGGTCGCTCTGACTACGGTGCCGTTAAGTATATGGTCACCGAGGCAAATAAAAGCAATTTTACCATCCTGAATCCATGCATCACCATGAAGCTGTGGACCATCAATAAATTCTTCAGCCAGGCATTCATTCAGAGGTGAATTTGCGAAAGCAAGTGCCTGTGCCTTTTCCCAATCAGCTGGAGATGTAACTATAGAAACTCCCCGGCTACCCGCATTGTCCACAGGTTTGACCACAAGCGGCCACGTTATGTCACCGGGCAAGTCAGACGCACTGATCTGTTTTGTAAAATGGAAATGAAATGGCGTGTGTAATCCATTTTCTTTCATAAAAGTACGGGTCAGGTACTTGTGATTCATCATTTCTGTTACTTGAAAGGAAGGTCCGGGCAGTTGCAATGCGTCGGTCACCCTTGCCTTTGTTAAGGTGGCGGCTTGCGCTGCAAAACCGATGATTCCATCAATTCTTTCCTCGCGGCAGAGTTGAATAATCTTTTCTTCGTCGGTGGTATTGACTATATAAGATTTGTCAGCCAGCTTGTGTCCCGGATTATCAGGCCGGTTATCCATGGTGATGATTTCAAGACCTTCCTCCCTGGCACATTGAATGGCTTTACACTGGCTGACGCCTGCTCCGAGAAAAGCGATTTTTTTTCTTTCAGCTGTATTTGAAAGAAGGCTATTCACTGGCAGACTCGGCTTGGTCGAGGACTATCTGTCCGATGATGCTATGATACAATTCTTCTTTCTTAAATCGCAATAGGTGATCATCTTCAAACTGGTAAATGCACGCCCCCAGTGAAGAGCCTGGCTGATCGTAGCTCTTAACCCAGTCACCTGACTTTACCTGGATACTGGACTCAACCAGGTATGGAGCGAGTCGATCCTCATAGCTGATCTGACTGACTCGTCCGCTTTGATTCACATGCAGTACCATCAGCAAGGTATGCCGTGGTGCATGGGGTTGAATGACCACAGGTTTTCGCTCTAATAGGTCAAAGTTTGCTGCGAGCATATCAAAGCCATAGGCATGGTGAATGGTTTGGGGTGTCATGCCACCACCACTCCTCGGACCAATTTCCATCAGGTACAGGGTACCGGATTTATCCACTCTGGCTTCGATGTTGATGGGTCCTTCCTTAAAGCCAACGACCTTGAGCAACATATTAATTTGTCGTTGTGCTTCTTCAATCCACCGCGCTTCAATGTCGCCGGGATACCAGGTTGCAGTTGGTTTGAGCTGCGTAACTTCAGAGTAAAACATGACTTTGCCAATGGCGGTAAATGCCAGTTTCCCATCGAGGACAAAGCCATCACCGTGCAGGTTTACAGTATCTGCATCTATAAATTCTTCGGCGATTAGCCTGCCACTTCTGCTAAATCGGGATGACTGTATGACGACTTCGTCAATCTGTTCCCGCTGATCGATGCAAAATACTCCCTTTGTATCTGACGAATCAACAGGTTTTATTACGAAGGGCATTCGAAAGTCTGGAAAGCCATCATTTGTCTCCTCATCAGGAGTAAAAACATAAAATTCAGGGGTTGGCAGACCTGACTTCTTTTGTATGGCACGAAATACTCCTTTGTCAGTCAACGCGTCAATAGATGCAGGCGTATTGCCCGGCAGATGCAATGCCTGGCTGACCAAAGCCGCTGTGTAGGAGGCGGGATCACTGGCATAGCCCAAAATGGCATCGATGTGGTGCTCTCGTGCGATCTTCAGGATCCCATCTACGTCCGTCGTGCTGGCAGGGATGTACAGGTCTGCCAGATGCTGTCCCGGATTGTCGGTCAGATAGTCACAAAGGATGATAAAATACCCCCGCTTTCTGGCTTCATGGATAGCCGGAAACTGCCCGTATGACCCTCCTAAAAGTAATATTTTTTTAATATGTAAAATATTTTAAATGAGTAAAATATAAATTCAATAAAAAACTTATATTTCCTTCTATTTCAAAAATTTGTCAAAAAAGCGATTTGGACGTTTCTTAGCGCAGCCCTTCCACATCCGTCCTATGTTGCTTGCTCAGGCAATGAGTCGACAACGATCTGGCTGGTAATACACACATACAATTCCTCTCGCCGTGTAGTTAACCAACTAATATCATCAAAACCATAAATATACACTCCAAGGGAAGAATTGGCCTGGTCATAACTTTTGACATGGTCACCAATCTTCACATCTACATGTGATTCCAGGATAAATGGTTGCAAATCAGGGTGAGGCATGATTGCGCTCACATAGCCACTCCGATTTGTATGGACCGTGACTCCTAGAACATGTTTGACGGGTTGATCAGGAATTTGCACTTTTTTTTGCTCCAGGAGGTCAAACGTGGCTTTCAGCATATCAAAACCATAGGCATAACTGATAATCTTGGGTGTCATGCTGCCACCGCTGCGTGGTCCGATTTCCATGACGTATAAGTCTCCTTTTTCGTTTACTCTGGCTTCGATATTGACAGGGCCATTTCGAAAGTTTGCCATCCGGAGCAAGGTGGCTATCTGTTTTTTTGCTTCTTCATGATACGTCGGTGCCAACTGACCGGGATACCATGTCGCACTTGGTTTCAGTGGGGCAACCGGCGATGAAAAAATGAGTTCACCGAGTGCCATGAAAACAAGGTTACCATCAATTACAAAGCCATCACCGTGCAAATTTACCGTTTTGGCATCAATAAATTCCTCAGCAATCAGCTCTCCTTTGCGGGAAAAAGAAGCTGATTTAAGCGACATTTCCCGAAAATCTTCCTGCTTTTCAATACAAAATACGCCTTTCGTGTCGGATGCATCCACTGGTTTGACGACGTAGGGTGGTGAAAGGGGGGGAGTCCAGTTGGGTTCCATTTCATTCGGCTTAAAAACATAGAACCTGGGGACAGACAGACCGGCTGATTGTTGCATGTTTCTGAACTTTCCCTTATCCGTCAGGAATTCTATCGAGGAAGGCAGGTTTGAAGGAAGTCCCAGTTTCTCTCCTACGATTGCCTCTGTCAGGGCTGCCGGGTCACTGGCATAGCCGAGGATTGCATCTATCCGATGTTCGATGGCAATCTTCAGTATTGCCTCTGAGTCTGTCGTACTGGCCGGGATATACAGGTCTGCCAGATATTGCCCCGGATTGTCGGACAGGTAGTCGCAAAGGATGATAAAATACCCCCGTTTTCTGGCTTCGTGGATGGCAGGAAACTGGCCATAAGATCCTCCAAGAAGTACTATTTTTTTAATATCTAAAAAATTGATTTAAAACAATATAGTTGATGAAAAGAGGGAAAGTGACTATGGCTTCGCCTATGATACGTCGGCAATTAGTCTGCCTTGTATCTGATGTTCATCGCAGGAATCCCTTTCCTTAACTTTTAAGTATGCAAAAATAGTTCCATTCTGATTTGTAAAAAAATCACAAAGGCACATCGCGTAGAACGACTACATGAATTAATTGAAGATGGTGATCAATAAGGGTGCACGAGGAAAAAATTCAAGTAAATTGCATATTTGTGGCAAATGCAGAGCTGCAATACATAAGAAATGACGGACTTTTTTATCTGTCAAAAAGAAAAAATTGTTAAAACAAAAAGCCATCACGCTGGACGTTAATGGCTTTTAATTTTGAATCAATCGTAAAATTGAGGATTTTTTCTCTAAACCCAGGCATAAAACCTGGCACCTACCAAAACGGGGTTATCGGTTTCAATCCCTGTGAGATAAAACTCATTTTTAGGAGGAAGGATGGATACCGTACATTCTGTTTTATGCAGTTGTTCGTATTGGGTAAAGGTGATCGGTGTGGCCTCATCAATGGCCTCAAATAACCTGACTTTGCTCACTTGCATTTCCCAATCAGGACAAATGGTTGCCTCCATGACTTTTGATTTACTGCCGCTGCCGTATCCGATCAACCCAATTTGTCTTCCGGTGAGGTCGGTTCTGGATTTTTGATGGTGGCACAGGGTCGAAAGCAAACCAAGGAAGAGGGATCCTGTATAAATATTGCCCACATTGCCTGATGCAACCTCTGCAGGGGCCAGTTTTGCTGCAACCAGAGCCAGGTATTCGGGGCATTTTGCAAGTGCTTTCATTTTGTCCTTATGCGTTTCGCCAGGTTGATTCTCCAGCAATGCCGGATATTCACTTGCAAAAATATCAATAAATGTTCTTCTTCCCTGGTAACAATAAGGCAGGTGCATGATAATGGCAGCCCAGTGATCAAAGAGACAATCTTGTTGATTGCTTTCCTGTTTGAAATGGGCATACGCATCGCAAATCCTGTGTATGTAACACTCATTGGAATACTGGCCTTCAAATACCGGTTGTTCTTTGTAAATAGAAATACCTGATTCAAGCACGTCATGCCATGCCGGATTGCCTTCCAGTCCCAGATCCGTTTTGGATAGATACCTGCGGGGCTTGAAAAAATCAAACACCCCTTCCGTAGAAACACCGACGTGTGGCGCAAATGCGAGTATCCTTGGACTGGCGGTGATCAACATGGCAATTGCACCCGCTCCCTGCGTATATTCTCCCGATGACCCTAAATCATACTTGGCCATATCTGTGGCAATCACCAGGGCTCTTTTGGTTGGATTCAACCGCACATAATCCAGACAGTTTTGTACTGCATCCAGCGCACCGATGCACGCAAACGTTAAATCAACCACATCACAATTCCGAAAACTACCTTCTCCATAGACCATTTCCAGGTTTGACAAGACATAGGAAGCCACCGGCTTAGAACTGTCAACCCCGCTTTCTGTCCCGACATAAATCCGGTGAATATCACCCGGTTGTATATCATCCTGTTGCATCAACTGCCACGCCGCATTGGATGCCATCTCTGCCACATCCTGGTGTACATCCGGAAAGCTCATCCGTTGCAGGCCGAGCCCTTTTGTCAATTTATCAGGATCAATATTTCTATGGAATGCCAGTTCAGGAATGGGCAAAAAGAGTTTTGGGATGGAGAATGCAATGCTGTCGATACCGGCGGTCATGAATGCGTTTTTATAAATCAATCGAAATGCTTAAAAAAAAGAGTTGTAATGCTATTTTATTGTTCAAAATCAAAGAATAGTTGAAATTTGTTCTAAAAATCACTCCTTTTGAAAAACGTGAATCAAACAACCAAAGGCAGAAAAGGTTACAATTGCTGGTTTTTTTTCGTCAAATGGAAAAGGTATAGTGAAGTACAGCCTTGGCGTGTAATTTTTTCGCGGTACTTTTTGTATCAATAAGCAGAAGGCCAGCCTGCTTTTTGAAGACACCTTACCATTGACGTTGCATTTGCAGGTAGATCTACTTCCAGTGGGCCAGTGACTCCTTGCTGGCTGCCTTGAAATCCGGTTGCCCAGCTCAATCTCGCAGGAATACAATTGGGACTTGACGTGTATGTTCGCTGGAAGGTCCATCCCTGTGACGCGATGCCCGATATTGCAGGAATGGGTATCTTTGGATTAGTCGGATCAAACCAGTCTCCCCTTAATTGGTCAAATGTGATCAGTAAAAGATTGGACTCAAAACCCTGAAATGCCATATTTATTTAAATCCAGAATCATGATAATATAAGTACGCCTAAATAATATTCAGAGCAAATTACTTTTTCATTTATAAAGATAGTGAAGCATTAAGATAAGCATGATAATTAAAAATCATATTTAAAATACACAATGTCAGTTTTATATAAGTTAAATACTTTTTCTATATCATTGTCTGAATAGGCAGTTCTATAATTTCGATTGTCAGTTTTATTTAAGTGTGGCAATGGACTTACCGGCAAATGTAATTTTTGCAGAATCATATTGAAATCATCCTGAAGCTGTTCAAATTTACCAATAAAATCCACCCCAAGTTGTCCATTTTTATCCAAAATGTATTCAAGTTGATTTGTGGCAATGGATTTAATGTTTTGCGTATCAGAAGTTTTACCCACGGGTACTGTGTCTATGATTTCTTCCGTCAGGTCAAGAAATTCAGAGAAATTAGATGCATTGTCCCGAATATGTTGAAAAAAAATTGTTTCAGATTTGACATTCATTATCATTTTGTACCATGAGTATAATCTATCCCAAGGGTTACGGACAAATGCAAATTTAAAAAAATGCTTTTCCTCTTCTTTGAGTGAAATTTGTCGCAGCATTGTATGTGGGTAATGAAACTGGGCTGAACCATAACATTTCAAAAGTTGATGTTTAATACTGGTTCCACCAGTCTTTTGAATATGTATAAATAGGAATTTTTTATCAGCATTTATAATCATTCGAAAATAATTTTTATATCCAGATTGAAATTTTTAAAAGTTAAAAAATCCATCCAGGGATTATGGTTTATATCTAAAATTGGTAAAATCGCTTGCAAATCCTGCATATATCAGTGCTTTTGTCTTATCATGTAATTTTGAAACAATGCTTTCTTTTGCATTCCCAGTTTGATTCAGCATGGGAATGTGTTTCGTTGTGAACTTGTGAAAGCACGCATCTCTTCTGCATAATTCTGATACCAGCCGGTGGAGATCTTGTGAAAAATATTCAAACCGCCCTATAAAATCAATGTTACCTTCCAGAAAATACGATTGAGATTCCTTATGAGACGAATCTGTCTTCGTAAAATACTGACATGCCCACTGATGAAAATGATCTGGCTTAAAGTCATCTTCCGCCTCACAAATCATTCCTTCAGACCAGAAGTATTCTGACAAAATCCGGGTGTATGGATGTCTGACAAATGAAAATGTATAGTAATCCTGAATATCAGGAAGGAACTTTTCTAAGGTGCGATATGAGTAATGCTGGGGTTCATATCCTTGTTTTTCTTCGTCGTTTATTTTTTCCCGATTTATTTTGAGGAATTCATCCATGTCTCTGTCCCACCGATCAAATAGGAATGATTCTGGTCCATTCATACCGAAAAAATCCTCAATGGACGTGCCCCCTGTTTTAGGTATATGAATGAATAACAGTTTTTCTTTTTTTAGATGAGGCATGATTTCATAATTTTTTAAACAAAATTCCTCTTATTCCTCATTTCGATCGCTTTGGCATATAAATTCATATCCTTTTCATGAAATTTTTCAACTTCCTGCCAAAGTGATTCGCTGATATTTTGATTTTTTTGACTTCTTTCATTTACATTCAGCTTTGGAATATCATATGAGCAATCAAGAAATCGACTGCAGAAGATTTGAAAATCACTTTCCATATATTCTGAAATCCCGATAAAAGAAAATTTCTCTATAGGGAATAACCACAAATATTGAGAAATAAAATTTTGCATTTCTTCAGCAAATAAAAATTGTTCCAACGACCATTTTTCAATTAGAATTTTTTTAAAAAAAGGTCGGTTTGACTTTGCATTATGTTGAATGATGTGAAAATAATGAGATATTAATCGAGATACTGGATGACGAAACCAGGTAAAAAACTGAACATCTCTTTGCTCGCTGTATATCAGAAAACGATAGGGCAAAAAGTGGCCATAGAGACAATTACATCCCTGAAAGCTTTCTCCGGTTTCAACTAAGGCTTGATTTTTCACCTTTTGTTGTCTTATTTCAAGGGGGTCTTTAAAAGGCATCTCACCATAAATTGAGAAAAGAGTATTATCAAAATGGGTTGTCAGTACAGACCTGATACTTGTACCGCCACTCTTTGGTATATGCACGCCAATCAACATATTCTATGTATTTTTCCATGTGAGAGGTAAACCTATCAATTCTTCTATCCGTTGCTTTTCCCCGTGATACTTTTTTTCTACCTGCTCAAAACCTTGATCCGCTGACATTTTAACTCCTCCTTGGTTTTGAATTACGAACTTATTAATTTGGAAGGTTTTGACACTCAAAAACCGATAAATCCCCTCTAGCACATTTTTTGGGTCAGTAAAGAAGGTTTCACTTTGCAAAAAATGCATTTGGGATAAGGGGAAAAATTGCATCCAGCGTTCTATCTGACGGGAATAAAATCCACGACGTACATAACTGTGATGCTGAAAAGAAAAATGTTGCTGAATGGCTCCTTCAGCTAAGTCCTTTTCAGCGCCCAACAATCGATCCTCTTCCAGTGCAATGGCCTCGAAGAAATCTGCCACGGTTTCAACTCCGATTCTGACAGAATGGTGA
This sequence comes from Saprospiraceae bacterium, assembly GCA_032115795.1. Classification (GTDB taxonomy): domain Bacteria; phylum Bacteroidota; class Bacteroidia; order Chitinophagales; family Saprospiraceae; genus OLB9. The sequence goes on from JAUMBK010000229.1 coordinate 10,918, forward strand.
TAGTGGGAGAATGCCCTTGCAACAGGATCTCTCAGTAAAATGATGAGTTTTACATCCGGCAGATGCGTTTTTACGCGCTCCGGCACACAGGGATGGAACAAATAATAGGGGCTTGCCTCTCCCGTTACTTTTCCCGAGTCTGCCGCTTCAGAAAATAGGGATTGGTATGCTTCGATGCCCGTTTCATAATGGAGGTCGAAAAAATGGACCTCCTTCGCAGAGGGCATGAAAATATCCGGATGCTGGTTAAGGTAGTGAAACAAGGACGTGGTGCCTGCCTTTTGTGCACCAATGATCAGAAAATCCGGAACATTTCGTTGAATTATCATGAAAATAAAAATCTCATCTACAAAAGATTATAGCACATTCGGAGTTTGTCACACGACCATCCCCGCTGCCACCGTAGTATTACTGCTTTCATCTATCAGAATAAAGGCGCCGGTTGCTTTATTTTTTCTATAACTATCAGTAAAAATAGGAGACATTGTCCTCAGTCGAATCCTCGCTATGTCATTGGCATTCAATTGATTTACACCTTCTACACGACTAATTGTCTGCATATCTACCTTGTACAGTATTTCTTTCAGAATACATTTTACCTCCCGGCTGGTATGCTTTAACACAAGCTTGCCTCCGGTGTGTACACTTTGATTGCCCAGCCAGCAAATCATGGCATCAATATCCTGTGATGCAGTGGGTATGTTGGTTGGTTTGACAAGCATATCACCCCGGCTGATATCCAGGTCATCTTCCAATTCTACCGTGATTGACTGCGGGGCAAAAGCTTCTTCAGTTTCACTATCTGGCAAATGAATCGCTTTCACTTTCGAAAGAAATCCGGAAGGCAAAGCCATGACTGTATCACCCACCCGCAGCATACCACTGGACAGCTTTCCCGCATATCCCCGAAAGTCATGAAACGCATCCATGTTGGGACGGATGACCGTCTGGATAGGGAAACGCATGTCTATGAGATTGGTATCACTGGCGACCTGCACATTTTCCAGGTGATATAGGAGGGTTGGTCCTTCATACCATGGCATATTGGAAGATCTGTGGACAATATTATCGCCGTGAAGGGCTGATATGGGTATAAATGTAACATCCGGAATTTCCAGCCGGGCAGCAAAATCACTGAATGCGCTGACCACGTTTTCGAAGGCTGCCTGGCTATATTCAACCAGATCCATTTTATTAATGCACAAAACAACATGTTGTATCTGCAATAAAGAAGCAATATAGCTGTGTCTTCGTGTTTGTTCTGCCACGCCATGCCGGGCATCAATTAAAATGATTGCCAAATTGGCCGTGGATGCGCCTGTCACCATATTGCGCGTGTACTGGAGGTGGCCGGGTGTGTCTGCTATGATAAATTTTCGTTTTGGCGTCGAAAAGTACCTGTAAGCGACATCGATCGTAATACCCTGGATCCTCTCATCACGAAGTCCATCCGTCAATAGGGATAAATCCATGTGGTCCAAGCCCTTTTTTTCGCTCGCCGCCTTGACTGATTCCAGCTGGTCTTCAAAAATGCTTTTGCTGTCATAGAGCAAGCGCCCAATCAGCGTACTCTTGCCATCATCCACGCTGCCCGCTGTGGTAAATCGCAACATGTCATCCTTTCTTTGCATACGTAGGATTGGGTTTTCTAGCTTCTTAATAGATTAATGTGTTAATAATCAATTAAATAAATATTAAAAATATCCTTCTTTTTTCCTGTCTTCCATGGAAGATTCAGATCGCTTGTCATCTGCCCGGTTTCCCCGCTCTGTTTCTCTCGAAGCGGCTACTTCTGCAATGATTTCTTCAATCGTGGAGGCAGGCGATAAAATAGCACCCGTAATGGTCAGGTCGCCGATTGTCCTGAAGCGTACAGCCAATTCTTCCACGGTATCTGTGGGAATCACCTGGATGAACTCCGAGTGGGCGAGCAGGGTAGCTCCCCTTCGCACACAGAGGCGCCGGTGCGTAAAATACAGACTGGGCAGAGGTATGTTTTTCCATTGAATATATTGCCAAATATCCAGCTCTGTCCAGTTGCTGATTGGAAAAATGCGGAAATGTTCGCCGGGAAGTTTACGGCCATTATATAAATCCCACAATTCAGGGCGCTGATTTTTCGGGTCCCATTGGCCAAATTCATCGCGATGTGAAAAAAAGCGTTCTTTGGCCCTTGCTTTTTCCTCATCCCG
>JAUMBK010000230.1:0-5834 GCA_032115795.1 Saprospiraceae bacterium
GATAGATAAAATAAAATATTACTTTAAGTTTTGGTATGAAATACCTTTTATAAAAAAGACCTTGTACTGGTCAAAAAAGGTGATTTTACCGGGGTTTCAAGGCATACCTATTTATTATATCGTCAGGTTTATTTCAGAGGAATTAGAAAAAGACAGTCTTAATACCCGGGCAAATGCTATGGCTTTCTCTTTCTTTCTATCACTCTTTCCTGCTATTATATTCCTTTTCACATTGGTACCTTATTTTGGAATAACAGAAGATCTGACAAATTAATTAAATGAAAGTTTTGTCTCTTTCTTTTGATGTATTTCATCATGAGAGATTCGACTGACTACAGTAGTGTATATACTGTCATCACGACAGCATTTTCATGATAATTTTGAAACAGTTCAAACTTCCATGGAAAGGTTTGGAAAAGTAGCCCAAAAAGATAACAAAAATTCTGAAATACGAACTCTCCCTTTGTAAGGCAATGTAACGATTTTGTCCCAGATCAGTCCTTGTGGCAGTGTGTCAGAAAAAAGCACATCTTGATTGGTGATACCTGACCCATTGTAGAAAGTGAACGTATAATTTACATAGGTACAGACGGTGGCCGTATCCGGTTGCACCTCCTTTTGCAATTGTATGGAATAGGGGCAGGCGCATCCATCTTGTCCGGTAGACGTGGGTCCCTGGCCGAGTAATGTAATTGCACCTGTGATTTTATCAATGCTGACAAATTTATCCTGGACAAGTGATTGGTAGGACCCATAGCCGTAAAGATTACCAAACACATCAAAAAAGAGGGCACCCAGTTGATCTACTGCGGGTTGGCGTAAAAAATTAGCGTTGATGATTCCGGTCGTGGGATCAATGGTAATCATTCTGGAAGCAGCCAGATCATGTGCAAACAGCAAACCTGAATAAGGGTCGAAAGCCATGTCAACAATTCTTACATTGGCATCGGACAATAATACGGTTTTTGTCGAAAAGAGTGCATCCTCCAGATCAATCCATACCAGGTTGGCTGCACTATTTCCTATACCGGCGACAAGAAGGTAACGGCCATCCGGTGTGATATCGCCTGCATAGTACAATGCATTGGGAGGAAGACCCTGGGGTACACCCAAATCGACTGCCACACCTTCTTTTCCTACTTTTCTCAGCCGGCCCCGCAATGGGTCAATGCCATAAATATAATTATCAGTGACACGATAGCCCATGCCATTCAATACGAGACCGATATTTGACGAAATCGTATCCAGTTTTACCTTCCCGCTTTGCCGATCAACGATGACTTCATATAGGCCTGAGAAGTTATCTCCTTGTTTTGTCAGACTCAGATAATACTGTCCTTTGCAAATAAAGGGTGTCTGGCCAAACAAGGTATACGCAAAACAGATTAGAATCCATCCGAAGCAATACCGAATCAAAATGTTGGGTTTTTATTTGTAAAAATACATATTTAATTCCATTGTATAAAAGAGAGAATCTGATTGGCAACGCCATAATGTCGGAAATTGCTGTCATTATGTCAAGGAGTTACGTTGGTATGGTTTTGGACGGTGACACTTTGTAATTTTTCCTACCTTTGCACTGGATTAAGGGATAATCCATAAATGAATGTATCTATGTTTAATATAATTAAGAACCTCTTTGGCAGCAAGCATGAAAAAGATGTAAAGCAATACGCTACCATTGTTGACAAAGTAAATTCCTTTTACAGAGAATACGAGACACTAAGCCATGATGCGTTGAGAAATAAGACCATCGAATTCAGAGGAAGGATCAAAGAAAATCTGAAAGACATTGATGCGGATATATCCGCCTTGACTGAGCAGGCAAACGCCGAGGCAGATTTTATCCGTAAGGAAGAAATTTTCAATGAAATTGATGCCCTGAAAAAAGAAAGAGACAAATTCCTGGAGCAAAGTCTTGCTGCCATCCTTCCCGAGGCTTTTGCTGTGGTCAAAGAGACGGCCCGGAGATTTAAAGAAAATGAAACCATTGAGGTGAGTGCGACCGACCAAGATCGCACATTGGCGGTTTCCAAAGAGTATGTGCAGATCCAGGGAGACAAAGCCATATGGAAAAATTCATGGAAAGCCGCTGGTGGTGACGTTACCTGGAATATGCTACACTACGATGTGCAGCTGATCGGGGGCATGGTATTGCATGATGGAAAGATTGCAGAGATGGCTACCGGGGAAGGAAAGACACTCGTAGCGACATTGCCAGCCTATCTGAACGGCTTGTCAGGCGAAGGTGTGCATGTCATCACTGTCAACGATTATCTTGCCCGCCGGGATAGCGAATGGGTAGGCCCCATTTTCCAATTCCTTTTACTCACTATCGACTGTATTGACAAATATCGCCCTCATTCATCGGAACGTATTTCGGCATACAGATGTGATATAACCTATGGCACCAATAATGAATTTGGCTTTGACTATCTGAGAGACAATATGGTCAGAGACCAGGACGAACTCGTACAGAAAAAGCACCATTATGCTATGGTCGATGAGGTTGACTCCGTCCTGATCGATGACGCCAGAACACCATTGATCATTTCAGGGCCAGTACCCCAGGGAATGGAAGAACAGGAATACATCGAACTGAATCCAAAGATTGAACGACTTTTTCAGGTACAAAGGCAAATGGCAACGGAATTTTTGGCTCAGGCAAAAAAATTGATCAAGGAAGGAAACACAGGTGTAAATGAAGGCGAAGGGGGACTTACCCTTTTCAGGGTCTACAGGGCATTGCCAAAATACAGACCACTCATTAAATTCCTCAGCGAGGATGGAATAAAAGTGGTGTTGCAAAAAACGGAGAACTTTTACATGCAAGAGCAAAGTAAAAATATGCATGTTGCCGATGAACCCCTTTTCTTTACCATCGATGAAAAAAACAGGTCTGTTGAGCTCACTGATAAGGGAATCGATTTTTTGTCCAAAGGCGAAAACGACCCTAATTTCTTTGTGTTGCCTGATATCACCCAGCAAATTCAGGAAATAACGGCCAGGGAGGTAAAAGAAGGCGTCAAGCTCAGCACTGATAAAGAAACCCTGATTCAGGATTACGCCCTGAAGTCAAGGCGATTGCATGCAACCAGCCAATTGTTGAAAGCCTATACACTCTTTGATAAGGATCAGGAATATGTGGTCATCAACGAAGAAGTAAAGATTGTGGATGAGCAGACGGGCCGTATGATGGAAGGCCGTCGATACTCGGATGGTCTGCACCAGGCTCTGGAGGCGAAAGAAGGAGTAAAAATTGGAGAGATCACACAAACGTATGCGACGGTAACTCTACAGAATTATTTTCGTATGTACCATAAGCTGGCTGGAATGACGGGTACCGCAGAAACAGAAGCGGGTGAATTCTGGCAAATTTACAAACTTGACGTCGTCGTGATTCCAACCAACAAGCCCATTGTGCGAAATGACAGAGAAGACCTTGTTTATAAAACATCGCGTGAGAAATTCAATGCCGTCATTGATGAGGTTGGACAGCTTACTGCGCAGGGCAGGCCCGTTCTTGTGGGTACAACCTCCGTTGAAATTTCAGAATTGCTCAGCCGAACACTGAACATACGCGGCATAAAGCACAACGTGTTAAATGCAAAACAACACCAGCGCGAAGCTGAAATTGTAGCTGAAGCAGGCAAGGCAGGCGCAGTCACCATCGCCACCAACATGGCCGGAAGGGGAACAGACATCAAGATCAATGACGACGTAAAAAAAGCTGGCGGGTTGGCCATCATTGCGACCGAACGCCACGACTCCAGACGGGTTGACAGACAGTTGCGCGGAAGAGCGGGCAGACAGGGTGACCCTGGTACTTCCCAGTTTTATGTCTCCCTTGAAGACAACCTGATGCGCCTTTTCCAGTCTGAGAGAATTGCAGGAGTAATGGACAGAATGGGGCATAAGGATGGCGAAGTCATTCAGCATAGCATGGTGACAAAGTCTATCGAGCGCGCGCAGAAAAAAGTCGAAGAAAACAACTTTGGTATTCGAAAGCGACTACTGGAATACGACGATGTAATGAATATCCAAAGGGAAGCTATTTATAAAAAGAGAGATAGCGCCCTATACGGAGACAGACTAACGGTAGACTTACACAATATGTTTATCGGATCAGTGGAACACATTGTGGCTGTAAACAAGGCGAATGGTGATTTCGACAACTATCGTATGGATTGCCTAACATCTCTCAGCATCGACCCCGAAGTCAGTGAAACAGAGTTTGGTAATCTGAATGTAGATAAGTTGATTGACCAGACACTTGACCAGGTATTGGCACACTATCAGTTTAAATCCGAGCAAATCAGGCAGGTCCTGCTTCCCACAATTAAAGAAGTATATGAAAAGGAAGGCCACAGATACAAGCGGATTTCGATTCCTTTTACTGATGGACGATCAAACCCTTTGCCAATTGCGGCTGATCTAAAAAAAGCAATCGACAGCAATGGCGCTTCGATCATGAGAGATATTGAGAAAACGATCACTTTGGCAATCATCGATGACCACTGGAAGGAGCATTTACGAAATATGGACGAACTCAAGGATGCCGTACAAGCTGCCTCTTTTGAGCAAAAGGATCCATTGGTCAAATATAAAATTGAGGCCTACAATTTATTTGAAGAACTTGTCACCAAAATAAACAGAGATGTCAGTGCCTATCTATTTAATGGTAAGCTGTTGTTTCAACAGGAAGTTCGGGAAGCAAGGACTCCAAAGACTGATTTGACAAAAGTACGCACCAGCCGGGAAGAAGATGCCATCAAAGCAGCAGCAGAAGGGGTATCCAGATCCAAGTCTAAAATTGAAACGGTAAAACGAACGGAAGAGAAAGTGGGAAGAAATGATGTATGTCCATGTGGCAGTGGTAAAAAATTCAAACACTGCCATGGAAAATAAGTGAAGCTCAATTGATGCACAGTTTCTGTCGGACTTTCGACTTCTGGAACACATTCATAGGAATCCATGCAAGATAGCTCCCTTTCCCACCATGAAATTTGGATGCAGCGGTGTTTTGACCTCGCACGGATGGCAGGATCCGAAACAAAATCAAATCCACATGTGGGAGCGGTATTGGTGCACAACAATAAAATCATTGGTGAAGGGTACCATGCCCATTATGGAGGAGCACATGCTGAAATTGCTGCACTGCAAAGTGTCAGGAGGGAAGACAGATGCCTCATTCCTTCAGCTACATTATACGTGAGCCTTGAGCCTTGTTCGCATTTTGGGAAAACTCCTCCGTGTATTCACCGCATTATCGAAGAACGAATCCCTGTCGTTGTCTTTGGCACGAAGGATCCAAATCCGGAAGTCAATGGCAAAGGAATCCAATTTATGCGAGAACATGGTATCAATGTAATTGGACCTGTGTTGGAAAGGGATGCCCAATCCGTTATTTCCCAATTTAAAGCAAACCAGCGCCAACTACCCTACATTATTTTGAAATGGGCTGAATCGTCTGATGGATTTTTTTCAGAACACGGCAAACAAACCTGGCTGACGAATCCCTACTCCCGTATAGCTACACACAAATGGCGAAGTGAGTGTGATGCAATCATGGCTGGAAAGAATACAGTGGTTATAGATAATCCTGCGCTGACAGTGCGGTTTTACCATGGCCAAAATCCTGTTCGGGTCATCATGGATACATCTGCAACATTGTTATCAGATAAACAAATCTTTACCTCAAAAGCGGCAACATGGATCATCAACCAGCAATTGTCAGGTACTGTCAATTCAGTAGAATATATCCAGGTGAATGATACAGGTAACTTGGCGGAAGTGATGTCTCTGTTGTTTTTACGTGGGATGAATACCGTCCT
>JAUMBK010000231.1:0-423 GCA_032115795.1 Saprospiraceae bacterium
AAATTTTTCCTCCTTCCAGTGGTTGGCATGTGTTCCGGGGTTAAAATTGGCCAGGATCTCTGCACTTTCTCCGTCGCTGTGCAGGTGGGTGCTCAGGATGCCCTGGTTTTCTTTTTCTGTTGGTTGAAGCACTACTGCGCCGGCGCCATCCCCAAATATCACACTCACATTGCGACCCCTGGTGGTGAAGTCGAGGCCAAAAGAATGTTTTTCGCTGCCAATCACCAAGATATTTTTATACATACCTGAACGGATAAACTGGTCACCGACACTCAGGGCGTAGACAAAGCCGCTGCACTGGTTGCGGACGTCGAGTGCGCCGATCTCTTTCATTTTCAAGGCGCGCTGCACCAGTACCCCGCATCCCGGGAAATAATAATCCGGACTCAGGGTTGCAAAAATGATGAAATCAATGTCTTGGGG
>JAUMBK010000231.1:433-6969 GCA_032115795.1 Saprospiraceae bacterium
TTCCATATCCAGATTTTTTTATTCCACCGAATGGTAATCTTGGATCGGATTTTACCATTTCGTTGATAAAAACAGCACCTTCATTAAAAGCTGAAATCTTTGTTTTGATGAAATCAATGTCTTGGGGAGTAATTCCTGCTCGTTCAATGGCGACCTTGGCTGCCTCCACAGCCATGGTGGTGGTGGTTTCCTCTGTTCTGTGGGCATATCTCCGCTCCTCAATCCCGGTTCTTTCCCTGATCCAGGCATCGCTGGTTTCCATGTATTGAAGCAGGTCATTGTTGGTAACAATTCTTTCTGGGAGGTATTTGCCGATACCGGCGATTTTGGAACGGATCATATGGATGAGGTTGAAAAGTGAACAGCAAAGTTCACTGATTTGCTGCTGATAAAATACGAAAAAACAGATTTTGTTCGGTCAATGAGCGGGTCTTTGACCTTCCAGCCAATTTTGTTTAACAGGATTTAACTTGCCCACCCCGGCTAAAAGGCCTAAATTTGCGGCGACTAAACAACTTTATGGATATTAGAAACATCGCGATCATTGCACACGTTGACCACGGTAAGACCACCCTGGTAGATAGGATTCTTCATACTGCCAAGGTTTTTCGTGACAACCAGGATACGGGTGACCTGATCATGGACAGCAACGACCTGGAAAAAGAAAGGGGCATCACCATTTTCAGCAAGAATGCCTCCGTTACGTATAATGGTGTAAAAATCAACATCATTGATACACCAGGCCACGCCGATTTCGGTGGTGAAGTGGAGCGCGTGCTCAATCTTGCCGATGGCGTGTTACTTTTGGTGGATGCCTTCGAAGGACCGATGCCTCAGACGCGGTTTGTATTGAATAAGGCTGTCGAAATGGGGCTCAAACCCATTGTCGTTATCAATAAAGTAGATAAAGAGAACTGCAGGCCAGAAGAAGTGCAGAGTGATGTCTTTGATCTCATGTTTAATCTGGGAGCTACTGAAGACCAATTGGATTTTGTGACTTTGTTTGGATCCAGTCGGGATGGGTGGATGAGTTTTGATCACAACATACGGACAAAGGATATTCAACCCTTACTTCAGGCCGTCATTGATGTGATTCCTGAAGCTCCTTACAAGGTGGGGTCTCCTCAAATGGGAATAACTTCACTTGATTACAATCCATTTCAGGGTAGGATTGCCATTGGAAGGGTGTTCAGAGGAGATTTGGATGAAAACCGCGATTATTACCTTTGCAAAAAAGATGGAGCCATGAAGAAGGTTCGAGTGAAGGAATTGTTTGTCTTTGAAGGTCTCGGTAAAGCAAAGGTGTCGTCTGTTCGCAGTGGTGATTTATGCGCGATTGTAGGGGTGGATGATTTTGATATAGGCGATTCTTTGGTTGACATCAACGATCCCGAGGCATTGCCTCGCATTGAAGTTGACGAGCCAACCATGAGTATGCTTTTTACAATCAATACCTCTCCTTTTTTTGGGAAAGAGGGTAAGTTTGTTACCTCCCGCCACCTTCGAGACCGCTTGTATAAAGAATTGGAAAAAAACCTCGCTTTGCGGGTGGAAGACACTGAAACAGAAGATAAATTCAATGTATATGGCCGTGGTGTTCTGCATTTGAGTGTACTTATTGAAACTATGAGACGTGAAGGATATGAATTGCAGGTCGGAAAACCACAGGTCATTATTAAAGATGTCGATGGGGTTAAATGTGAGCCTGTGGAAATTTTAGTCATTGATGTACCTGAGGTTTCTTCAGGCAAGGTGATTGAATTAGTGACGCAGCGTAAAGGGTTGTTAAAAGTCATGGAGCCAAAAGGTGATATCCAACACCTAGAGTTTGAAATTCCTTCTAGAGGGATTATTGGTTTAAGAAATTTTATTCTTACAGCCACGGCTGGAGAAGCAGTTATGACTCACCGATTTCTTTCTTACGAGCCATTCAAAGGAGAGTTGCCTTCCAGGCTGAAAGGTTCATTGGTCTCTATGGAGCAGGGACAGTCATTACCCTACGCGATAGACAGATTGCAGGATAGGGGGCGATTCTTCATCGATCCCGGAGAACAGGTGTATGTTGGCCAGGTGATTGGCGAACACAGCCGCGACAATGACCTGGACGTCAATGTCATCAAAGGCAAAAAGTTGACAAACATGCGTGCATCAGGATCAGATGAAAATATGAAGATTGCCCCTAAAATTCAGTTTTCTCTTGAAGAAGCCATGGAATATATCAGAGAGGACGAATACCTGGAGGTGACTCCACTTAGCCTGCGGATGCGAAAGATTAAATTTCCATAAGTCATGCATCGGGCAAATTTGCCTCAGATTGCCCGTATTTGTTTAGGTTTTGGATATGAATTTTTTCTATTTCTCGTGGGAATGGGTAAGAATGTAGAATTTCATGAACCTCATTTAGCGTAACATCAATTTCCAGATTTGTAGCGAGTGCAGTCAGCAGGGTTAAATATCTTCTGTCTGTTTGAATTCTGTCACTTATCGTCTGTTGCGATATTGCGACATCACCATGTCCTGGGATCATATATTCTACTAAGGGGAATGAAGCTATGAGCGAAAAGGCCTTCTGTACGGTTTTTTGGTATGCAGCCAGAGAATAATCAATCAACGGGATTTCAATATTGCTGAAATAATCTCCGGCTATCCAAATGCCTTTATTTAGATTGGTGTCCTCTTTAGGAAACGATGGAATAATGGCCCACAGTCCGTCACACGTGTGGCCTGGTGCAAGGTAGAAATACACAGTTGTTTGTCCAAGCACTAAGGTTTGTCCATCATAGTCAATCACATAATCAACATGGGGGTAAGAGACTTGATATGGTCGGAAAATATAATATTGGCTATCAAATTCGCATATCTGTGTAATAATTTGAGACGCATTTTTCTGTTGTAAAAACTCCCTCGAGGCAATCGTACGTGCATCCGGAAATGCACCATAGCCAAGAATGTGATCGAAATCAGAGTGTGTAAATAATACGTACAACTCTTTGTTCCCAAGATGTGAATCTACAAAATCCCTGATTTGCCCTACCTCGTCTGGAAGCCAGTTAGGATCCACGAGCAAGAAAGCCTGACCAAGATCAATCAGCGTCGATGTTGTTCTGTAAAGGCGGCTTTCCCACACGTGGATGATTCCATTTTCAAACGTGCTGTGTGGGAAAGCTGTCATTCCTCTGGTTATTCTATTTCGGCAACGATCCTGTCTGCCTTGTACACGTATTTCAATGCTGCATAGATTCCACCGGCGTGTACGGATACTGTGCGGTTGACTTCTTCATCGAAAATGAAATTGCCCGGAAGAGATTCAATGTTTCCATCAAAAATGAGTCCCACAGCTTCTCTGTTTTTGTTGATTAACGGACTGCCGGAATTGCCACCGATGATGTCGTTAGTAGAGACGGTATTGAATGGGGCACGCAATAAATTCATGTCAGGATTCATCCATTTTTCAGGCAGAGACCACGGAAACTGTTGTTTGTAGGAATAATACCGGTCGTACAAACCAAAAAAGGTTGTGTTGACTGGTGCGTTCGTCCCATTGTAATTATATCCTCTGATCACCCCATCAGAAATTCGGAGTGTAAATGTAGCATCCGGTGGCAACTGATCACCATATACATTGAAAACCTGGTTTGCAATTTTTGCCTCGAGAGCCTGTCTGCTCGGTCCTGAATTTTGGAATAGCTGAGAAGCTTCCTTAAACCTGGCTACAAAAATAGAGGATGCTTCAACCAGCGCATCGCGATCTTCGCCCATTTCAGCTTCGTTTTCCAGCCATTTTTCTACCTTTTTTACACTGGTAAACCGTGTTTCATTCAGCAAGTGTTTTACATATGCCTGAATGGATTTCGTGCCGACTACCTTTTGCAAAGTCATATCGCCAGGGTAAATATCTTCAGATAGTTCGGTGAGGAAAAGTGTAAAAAGTTCCTTCTCCTCCTCGGATTCCAGCTTGGTCACTTTATTCAGAATGATGGTTCTCAGTTTGTCTTTTTTATCTTGTGCTCCTTCTGATTTTACGAGCTCACGGTAGTTTGCAACATCGTGCATAAGTGTGTATATAGTACCCCGTAATGTGCTGGGGGTGAGGTGGATGATGGCCCAGCCATGAGGGCTCAGATCTGTCATGTATTTTGCAAGTTCGTCCCAGTATGTTACTCCGGGTGATTTTGATCTGATATAATTTTCCATTTCCACTTTACGGCCGAACAGGGCGGGATCCTTCAATCCTTTGGCAATGCCACCAAACGCTTTCATCGAATTGGCTACTCCGGCAATTTCGTTCAGCAATTCCTGTGCTTCCCTTTCTTTTGCAGGGTCATTTTTAATGGCATTGTGTTTTCTGACGAGAAAATCATTTCTGTTTTTTAAGAATTTGTATTGCATTGGATAGCGAAAATCCCTGTCATACGTCAATTGGGAAACAGTGCGGTAACGTTCAGTTCGTCCCGGATTGCCCACTACAAAAACAGGTTCACCTTCTGCAGCACCGTCCTTATTGAATTTGAGGTAGTGGGCAGACGTATTGAGTGGCTGACCGTTTTCGTCGTACGCCCTCCAGAATGTGGCGTCAAGATTGTATCTGGGATAGGTAAAGTTGTCGGGGTCTCCTCCAAAAAATCCCAAATCGAGTTCAGGTATCCAAACCAGTCTGATATCGTTGTATCTCTTGTAACCATAGATGGAAAATTTACCACCGCTGTAGAAGGTAACCACCTGTGTGCGGAGGCCTTGCCATCCATCTTTTTCCTTGTACATCTTTTCTATTTCTTCCAGGGCAGCTTTCCTAAGTGTCATCTCTTCGGCCTGGTCTTTTGCTCCCTTTGTTTTTTCCTTTACCAATTTTGTAATGTCATCAGCCTGAATCATTTGTTCAACAAATAATCCTTCGGCCTTTCTCTCATCCGCGAGTGTTTGGGCGTAAAATCCTTGTTTATCAAAATTTTCCCCTTCTTTTTGCAATGCAGGAACGACATCTCTTGAACAGTGGTGATTTGTCATAATCAATCCATCGGGAGAAATAAAAGAAGCACTACACCAGGTGGCAAAACGAAGCGAAGATTTTCTTACATAATCAAACCATTCGTCTTTGACATCCATGTTGTATGTTTGTTTCAGCCATTCTTTAGGGGGATTTTCAAATGTCCACATTTTGCCGAAATCATACGGGGAAGCTTTTTTCTGACCTGTAACATTCAAACCAGCCAGAAGTAAAACTCCAAATATTAGTATACGGGAAGAAAATTGAAAAAACATGCTCGTATTTTTTTATTGGGGACAAATTTACTCGAATCTGCACATACTTCCACTTTTGTGCATGGAAATGTCTCTACAATCCGTCTAATTGCAATAAAAATGGCTGATTTGTGAAATTCCTTGGCACGTTTATTGCCGTATATACAAAAAAAATGCTTTCTTTGCTCCAAATTTTTAAACCTCAAAAAAAAGAGACATGAGATACCTGAAATTATCAACTTTTCTGTTTGTTGCCCTGATAATGGCATCAGGTTGCGTAAGCAAAAAGAAATTCAACGAAGTACAAGCGGCATTAGATGCGCACAAGAACCTTTTGGCAAGATGCGAAGAGAGGAATAAAGATCTTGAAGCACAAATCCTTGAATTGACTAGACAACTGGATAAGTGCAAGGCTGATTCCAAGAAGTGCACTGATGATCTTTCTGCTGCAAACATGAAGATCAAGTCTCTCGAAGACCAACTTGCGATTCTCAAGTCCAGTCAAAATAATTTGCTTGATCAGTTGAATACGGCCTCTGTCATCAATAAGGCAGGAGCAGAGTCGATTAAAAAATCACTTGATGCAATCAGCCAGCAAAGCCAGTATATCAAGGACTTAACAAAATCAATGCAATACAAAGATTCTGTCAATCTCGCATTGGCTATGAATCTGAAGAGATCATTGTCTGATTTTAATGACCAGGATGTAAGTATCGAAGTGAAGAAAGGTGTTGTGTATATCTCATTGTCTGACAATATGCTCTTCAAGACGGGTTCTGCCTACATCAATAACAGTGCAGAAAAAGTGCTTGCTAAAATTGCTGGTATCCTGAATGATCAGGGTGAGCTTGATATTCTGGTTGAGGGTCACACTGACAACGTTCCTATGGGAGGTGAGTGTGTCACTGACAACTGGGATTTAAGTGCAAAACGAGCAACTGCCGTAGTACGCACTTTACAGAGCAAATACAAAGTAGATCCTTCAAGAATGACAGCAGGAGGTAGATCAGAGTACGCACCAAAGGCAAGCAATTCCAGTGCAAAAGGAAGGGCTGAAAACAGAAGAACGGAAATTATTGTTCTTCCTAAGTTGGATCAGTTCTTCAAATTATTGGAAGCGCCAAAGGCGAAATAATTTTAAGTCATAGCAAAACGATATGCAAAAGGGCCGAAGATCAACTTCGGCCCTTTTTTTATTCAATTCGCCCCAAATAGATACATCAAAATCATCTCCATTCGTGCCTTCCATGCCTTTTCGCTGTGATCTGCACCAGGAAAGTACAATGACTTCCAATTGG
>JAUMBK010000232.1:0-46777 GCA_032115795.1 Saprospiraceae bacterium
ATGCTCACGCTGATGATCATCGCAGTGGGTATTACGTGTTTGGTTGGCATTCTTACGGCCATCGACAGTATTTTGTTTTCGATGAGTGATAATTTTAATCGCCTTGGGGCCAATTCATTTAATATCCGGCCTTTATCAGAATCATTACGCAACCGGGAGAGAGGCAGGCAGCAGAAACAATCAGACCCTATATTGTTTGAACAGGCCATGGATTTTAAGTCAACTTATTCATATGGCTCCACCAAAGTAGCCATTGAATCGTTTTGTATTTCGGATGCAACTGTAAAATTCGGGACGAAAAAGACAAATCCCACCGTGAGAATAGCTGGGGTTGACGAAAACTACCTGGACAACTCCTCCTTTGAGTTGGGTGCCGGCAGAAATTTTACGTATGATGAAGTTTTTTCCACAAGCAACAAGGCAATAATAGGCAGCGATATTGTGAAGGTATTGTTTCAGGATAATCCGGATAAGGCAATTGGCAGGGACATTTACATCAACAGCGACAGGTATAAGGTAGTAGGTGCATTGAAAAGCAAAGGTTCCGCTTCGGGCGGATCAAATGATCGACGGGTGTTTATTCCTTTGTACAATTCAAAGGTATTGTATGGTTATGCTGATAAGCCCTACATCCTGACTGTAGCTGTGACCATGCCAAATGAAATGGAGGAGGCCATCAATCAGGCAATTGGCACGATGCGTAAGGCCAGAAAACTGAAGGTATCTGAAGAGAATGACTTTGAAATCCGAAAAAGCGATGGTATATTAAATCAGTTGAAAGACATGACCAGTACTCTGCGGTGGAGTACTGTTGTTATTGCGATGCTGACTTTGCTGGGAGCGTCGATTGGACTTATGAATATCATGCTGGTCTCAGTGACAGAGCGCACGAAGGAGATTGGCATTCGCAAAGCGCTTGGAGCAACCAGACAAAATATACTGACGCAATTTTTATTTGAAGCGGTAGTGATTTGTCTGCTGGGAGGCATTGTAGGCATACTTTTGGGCATATTGATGGGCTTTGGCGTATCCACCATGGTGGATGGGCGGTTTTTTATCCCCTGGAACTGGATTTTACTCGGCTTTACAGTGTGTATTGTGGTGGGACTGATTTCAGGGCTATACCCGGCACTAAAAGCCTCCAGACTTGACCCAATCGAGGCGCTGCGTTATGAATAAATTATTCAAAAATTAACTGGCCGGAGATGACCTTAAAGAATCGCTATTCTGACCTGTTTCCTGAAGCAGGATGTGATGAAGCGGGTCGGGGATGTCTCGCAGGACCTGTGTATGCAGCAGCGGTTATTTTGCCACCTGACTACTTTCATCCGGTATTGACGGATTCCAAAAAACTGACAGAAAAACAAAGAGACTTACTCAGGAAGGATCTTGAAACCCACGCCATAGACTTTGCAGTTGCCAGATTGGATGCCCCGGAAATCGACAAGCTCAATATTTTATGGGCCTCTGTCAAGACAATGCATCTGGCGCTGGATTTGCTTCAAACACGCCCACAGCATATTTTGATTGACGGGAATAAATTCAAGCCATACGCAGAGATACCACATCAATGTGTGGTAGGGGGAGATGCACTCTACGCGAGCATTGCGGCGGCATCAATTCTGGCCAAAACGTATCGAGATGAGTATATGATGTCCATTCACGGAGAATTTCCTGAATACTGTTGGGACAGCAACAAGGGTTATCCTACCGATAGTCACAGGAAAGCCATCATGGCAAATGGGCCATGTTTGTATCACAGGAAAAGCTTCCAGCTCTATGCAGGAGGTGGACATGATGCGTCTACTAGACAGCAGGGTACACTCCCATTATAAAAACGCAGGCAAACGCAAATTTCACAAACATTGGCGGCCGGATTACAGCCTTGTTTTCCAACAAATGGCGATGTTATAAAAATAGCGTATTTCTAGCTTTGAGGGTTGGAAAATCTGTATTTTTGCAGGACCTAACCAAAATAGAATAACATGCAATTTCAACTCTCAGAAGAACAACTGTCGGTTCGTGAGGCGGCACGTGATTTCACGGAGCAAGAATTATTGCCGGGTGTCATAGAAAGAGACAGGATGATGGCGTATCCCAGAGAACAGGTGAATAAAATGGCCGACATGGGATTTATGGGTATGATGGTATCCCCTGCGTTTGGGGGAGGGGGAATGGATACTCTTTCCTATGTGCTGGCAATGGAAGAAATCAGCAAAGTGGATAGTTCCTGTTCTGTGATTATGTCTGTGAACAACTCCCTGGTATGTTGGGGAATAGAAGAGTATGGCAGTCAAGAGCAGAAGGAGTTGTATCTGCCAAAACTTACATCCGGAGAGTGGATCGGTTCCTTTTGTCTGTCTGAACCTGAGGCAGGCAGTGATGCAACGAGCCAGCGTACGACCGCGATTGATATGGGAGACCATTACATACTCAATGGCACGAAAAACTGGATTACGAACGGAGGAACATCTTCTGTTCACATTGTCATAGCCCAAACGGATGTGTCGAAAAAGCACCACGGCATCAATGCCTTTCTGGTAGAAACGTCCTGGCCGGGAGTAGTGATTGGTGCAAAAGAAGACAAGCTGGGAATACGTGCATCGGATACGCATACAATCATGTACACTGATGTGAAAGTACCAAAGTCACACAGGATTGGAGGAGATGGCTTTGGATTTACATTTGCAATGAAAGTCCTTTCCGGCGGTAGGATTGGTATAGCGGCGCAGGCATTGGGCATTGCGGCGGGTGCATATGAACTGGCGGTAAAGTATGCAAAAGAAAGAGAGGCGTTTGGCAAGCCAATTGGGCAGCACCAGGCCATTGCATTCAAACTGGCTGACATGGCAACGGAGATTGAGGCGGCCAGGCTTTTGGTATATCGTTCTGCCTGGATGAAGGACCAGGGCATGGACTACACATCTGCTGCTGCCATGGCCAAGCTTTTTGCATCTGAAGTGGCAATGAAACATACGGTTGAAGCCGTTCAGGTGCATGGAGGGTATGGCTTTGTCAAAGAGTATCATGTGGAGCGGCTGATGCGGGATGCAAAGATTACGCAGATTTATGAGGGCACATCTGAAATGCAACGCATTGTCATCAGCAGAAAATTGCTGTCTGGTCAGTTGTATGAACCAATGTGGCAGGTACAGGAATAATTGGAAAAAACAGAATGGAAGGAGGCACAGTAAAAATCGGTAGTTTTAGCAGAATACCTGTCAAGGTCCATTGGACATTTGGTGTATTGATCCTGTTTGTCAGTTACTCGATTTTCACCAGTGAACAAAAAATGGAGGAAAATTTTGCCACTCTTGCGTTTTTGGGAGGAATCTTTTTTTGTGTCGTTTTGCATGAGTTTGGCCATGCATTGACGGCTCGACGATATGGAGTAGTCACCAGGGATATCATTCTTTCTCCCATTGGAGGAGTTGCCAGGATGGAAAGGATGCCTGAAAAGCCGTTTCACGAATTCGTGATTGCGCTTGCCGGCCCGTTGGTCAATCTTGTTATTGGGCTTGCGCTGGCAGTCTATTTATATCTGTTTACTGACAGGATTTTTCCGGAGGTAGTGGATTTTCAGTTTAAGGAGGCAGAAGAATTCATGAGATATATGACCATGATGAATTTTCTTCTTTTTGGTTTTAATCTAATACCGGCATTCCCAATGGATGGAGGAAGGATACTTCGTGCCATATTGTCTGCAAAACTTGGAAGAGTTCCGGGAACGAAGGTGGCCACATTTGTAGGCAGGTTTATTGCTGCTTTGTTTATCATCACGGGTATTTTTCAGGCTGAGATCGTGTTGGGCCTGATAGGTTTGTTTATATTCATGATGGCAGGAAAAGAATATGACCAGGCAAGAATTACCCAGCTGCTTGACAAAACAACAGCTGCAGAAATTATGCGAACGGCGTTTACACGACTTCATCTGAGTGATACCTATTCGATGGTCATTGAGAAATATTACAGGGAAGGAGAGCAAAATTTTCTGGTATTTGATTCGCTGGGCAATTTTTCCGGGACGGTTCCGGAATTATTTATCAAAGATATAATCAAGCATAACACACCAGATAAAACAGTCAACCAACTGATGTCAGGGAAGGCAGTGATGGTACCTCCATCAAAATCCCTGAAAGAAATCATTGAATTGATGAAAAACGAAGGGATTGCCATAGTGGCAGTAGGAGATGAGAATCATATAATGGGTATTCTGGACAGGAACGGAATAGAAAACTATATTCGGATCAAATCAGAATAACGGATGTGTTTTTCTCCCTAACCATGCAAATTGTGCGATGTTTGATGGTACCTGCATGACGTGGGATTAAAAATTTTGCGTTAACTTCGGCCATAATCTATAAATCAAACGGCCAATGTCTCCTGTAACCCTTTTTTCTTTTGTATTTGGTTATTTTCTCCTTTTGCTTGTGGTGGCCTGGTACACTTCGAGAAATGCCAACAACGATTCATTTTTTATAGGCAATAAAAACAGCAACTGGATGCTGGTGGCGTTTGGCATGGTGGGTACCTCGCTGAGCGGGGTGACCTTTGTCAGTGTGCCGGGTACTGTAGGAACCGCCGGGTTTGGATATTATCAGGTGGTATTAGGATATTTTATAGGTTATTTTGTCATCGCGTTTGTGTTGTTGCCCATGTATTACCGTATGAATCTCACGTCGATTTATAGATTTCTTGAAGATCGGTTTGGTGTGGTTTCCTATAAGACGGGGGCTTTGTTTTTTATCATATCCAGAACACTCGGAGCGACGGCGAGAATGTATCTTGTCATTAATGTGCTGCAATTGTTTATTTTGGATCAAATGGGTGTACCATTTATCCTCACGGCCTTTGTCATGTTGTTGTTGATTTTGCTGTATACGTTTGAGGGAGGGGTCAAAACGATTGTATATACAGATACGCTGCAGACGTCATTTATGCTTGGAGGTCTTGTTTTGTGTATTATCGCCATCATGCAAAAAATGGATCTTGGAATCACTGACACATTTACGCTGCTCTCACAAGAGGGTTATACCCGTATTTTTAATACGGATGTCAACTCGTCAGGTTTCTTTTTAAAGCAAATTCTTGGAGGTGCATTTATTACAATTACAATGACAGGATTAGACCAGGAGATGATGCAAAAAAACATCAGTGTCAAAAGACTTGTAGATTCTCAAAAAAATGTGCTGACACTGGCTACGGTACTCCTGATTGTGAATGTGCTGTTTCTGATGCTTGGCGGGTTACTTTCCTTATATGCAAGTCAAAACAACCTGGCGTTTAGCGGAGACGATTTGTTTCCCTCGATCGCCCTGGGCAATTATTTGTCTGCAGGAATGGGTGTCATTTTCATTATTGCCCTGGTGTCTGCATTGTTTCCCAGTGCAGATGGAGCATTGACCGCGATGACATCGTCTTTTTGTATAGACATGCTCGGAATGCAGAAAGACACCCTTTCGACGGATGCAAAGAAGAGGCAGGTACGATTGGGTGTCCACCTGAGTTTTGCAATGTTGTTTTTCTTATGCGTTTTGGTATTTAAATGGATTGACGACAAGTCTATCATTGATGTCATTTTAAAGCTCGCAGGATATACGTATGGTCCGTTGCTTGGCATGTTTGCGTTTGGGATGTTTACAAAAAGAATAGTCAAAGACAAATGGGTAATTTGGGTTTGTCTGGCTTCTCCTGTATTGGTATTGGGCATCGACTTGATCAACAATGCAGAGTGGTTTGTAGCTAAGCTGACAATGGATGGATCAATGGCCGAAGGTCTTGTATCTTTGTCTGAACGCGTGTTTTCCGGGTTCAAAATAGGGATAGAAATACTCATTATAAATGGACTGCTGACGTTTGCGGGCCTATTTATCATATCTACAGATCAAAAGCCGGAATAAAATGGAACGGATGACGGAAAGGCCCTCCTTGTACAGGCATTTAGAAACAAAAACAACAGAAGAGCTCCTTACGGAAATCAACACGGAGGACCAAAAGGTGGCAATGGCGGTCAAAATGTCCATTCCGCAAATCATTCTACTGGTTGATTGCATAGTGGAAAAGATGAAACTTGGAGGTAGGTTGTTTTATATCGGTGCAGGGACCAGTGGCCGTCTTGGCGTACTGGATGCTTCGGAATGTCCCCCAACGTATGGTGTCCCCAAAGACTGGGTCATTGGATTGATCGCAGGAGGAGACACAGCCTTGCGAAACTCTGTAGAGAAAGCGGAGGACGATATTGACCAAGCCTGGATAGATTTGCAGCAATACCATATAAACAAGAAAGATGTTCTTGTGGGACTGGCAGCATCAGGGACTACGCCTTACGTAATAAATGGACTGAAAAGAGCCAGACAGGAAGGAATCGCAACAGGCAGCATCACGTGCAATGCTGGTTGTCCTGTGTCTGAGAACGCAGACTTTCCCATAGAAGTGGTTGTCGGCCCGGAATATGTGACAGGAAGTACACGGATGAAATCTGGTACAGCGCAAAAAATGGTCTTGAATATGATCAGCACCAGTGTTATGATTCAACTGGGCCGGGTCAAGGACAATAAGATGGTTGACATGCAGTTAAGCAATGACAAGCTGGTTGACAGAGGTGCCAGGATGGTGATGGAAAAAACGGGTCTTGATTACGATGCAGCCCTACGTTTGCTACAGTCCAAGGGCTCCGTCAGAGCAGCCATCGAAAGTATCCAGCCCAGCCAGGGATAGGACAGGCCCTATTTACTGTAAGCAAGAATCTTTGAGATTGTTTTTTCCGAAGGACGAAATTGTATTTCCGGCAATGAGGCATAGCCTTCATTCAGATGTTCAAATGATTCCAGCAACGTGCTGTCTTCTTCGAGGGCAAACTCCAGTTCGAGTTTTTCAAACAAGTCCGCTTCATTATACAAGAAACGAACCAGAGACTCTTCAGTGTACATTTGTATCATGCAATGTGTTTAATAGATGTGATGCCTACTAAACGGATGGTTAGATAAAATATTGTACAGAAAAAACGAACTATTTTACTTTATACCAGACCTGGGTACGACCAAACATAGAAAACCCCAGAAAACCTCTTACATTGAGTTTGGAGGACCCGTCCATTTCGATTTTACAATCATAGACCTTTCCACTTTTGGGATCAAGTATTTCGCCTCCGTCCCAAACAGACCCGGATTTGGACAAATTCCAGAGGATGTCCATGCCAACCAGGGATTTTCCTTTGTTTGCCCCTTCGCATTTATCACAACGGGTGATTGTGGCGGCAGGAAGAAGTTTGATCACCTTGCCACGTAGCTTTCCATTGGCTTCATAGATTTCTATGTGGGACTTTTCTTTTCCATCTGTATCGTCCAGGTTTTTCCAAATACCAACAGGACTTTGCGCGTGTAAACCGAATGAAAGGGAAAGAAAACTCAATAAGATTGAAAATCGAAACATGTGATGATTTATTTTTATTGGAAATATAACCAAAAAGGCTCGGAAGGGTTCAATTTTTCTTTCGTACGATTTCCACATTCTTCCTTGTTGGTTGGAAAACATCCTGCACAACAAGAAAGTATCAGAGAAGATCCAGTTCTCTTGGATGCCAGAATTTAGAATCAAAATCGAAAACAGCATCATTTACCACCCGAATTCCCTCTGCTTGTAATCTTTCCATCATGAGCGTTGGGGTAGAAAACTGCATTCTTCCAGAGAGCTCGCCTTTTCTGTTTACCACTCTGTGTGCCGGAATGAGGTGATCCTGGTGATGGCAATGGTTTAAGGCCCAGCCGACCATGCGTGCCGACCCAAGGGCCAGGTAGTCGGCAATGGCGCCATACGTAGTCACTCTACCTTCGGGTATGAGACAGGTCACATCGTAGACCAAATCAAAATAATGGGGTGAGCGTAGGTCTTTCTTCTCCAATCCCTTTTTTCCGGACATAAAGCTTCCTATTTTTGTACAAAATAACGACAATGCCAGACATTAAGATAAAAGCAAGTAAAGTATCCAGCCTGACAGATGCCAGGTATTTTGCTGCTGCAGGAGTGGATTACCTGGGATTTTGTTGTAATACAGGCACGGAATTGTATTGCTCACCTTCAAAAATCAGGGAGATCACAGAATGGGTTCATGGGCCTTCCTTTATTCTGGAACTGGATGGGTGGCAAAGCGAAGAAGAAATTCAGATTTTGCTTGATAGCCAATTAGGTCAAGGCCTGCATTTTGGAGCATTTGCTTCTTATGACAGGGTCTTTTCACTGCCGGTCTTCCAGGATTTTATTTTTGAAAACATGGGAGAGGCAGATTTGTCTCGGGCAGATTATCCCGTAATACGCTCTGATCGGGCATTTGGCCAGCTGGCTTCTTCTGACATTGAAATGCTTGCCACCATTTGCAAGGGTTCCAGCATTTTTGTCGACATTCCTTTTCAAATAGAGGACTGGCCAGAGCTCATAGAGAGAATACCCTTGTATGGCCTGATTATCCGGGGCGGCGAGGAGGAAAAGACCGGAGTCAAATCGTTTGATTCTCTGGATGCATTGTTTGACATCATCTTTTCGGACCGCTAAGCCTACACCTCCGTATTCGGGTCGAACGATTCAAGCAGGTCGCTGACTCTTTTCAGGAACGCCCCTCCCAAAGAGCCATCGACGACCCGATGGTCGTACGACATGGACAAGAACATCAGGTGCCGTATAGCGATGACATCACCGTAGGGTGTTTCAAGTACGGCAGGCTTCTTTTTGATCGCTCCTGTGGCCATTATGGCCACCTGAGGCTGGTTGATGATGGGTGTACCCATGAGATTTCCAAATGTTCCCACATTTGTCAGGGTAAATGTACCGTCTTTTATTTCCTCCGGTTTTAATTTGTTTTGTCTTGCGCGGCTTGCCAGGTCATTGACAGATCGTGCCAATCCGGCCAAATTGAGCAGGTCGGCATTTTTTACGACCGGAACGATTAGATTCCCTGAGGGAAGAGCCGCTGCCATTCCGATATGGATGTCTTTTTTAACAAGAATCCTGTTGCCATCAAGAGAGATGTTGATCATGGGGAACTCTTTGATTGCTCTTACGATGGCGTGGATGAAGAGTGGGGTGAACGTGATATTTTCGCCGTATTTCTCGAGAAATTTCTTCTTGTTTTTTTCACGCCATTGTACCATGTTTGTCACATCCGACTCAACAAAAGACGTCACATGCGGAGAAGTTTGTTTTGACATCACCATGTGGTCTGCGATCAACCTTCGCATTCTGTCCATTTCCACAATTTCTACATTGCCGGTTGATTGAACTGATGCCGGGCTTCCAGGGCTGGCTGCAGGTTCGGAAGAATCAGGCTGATGTTGCTGTGCTGTAGTTATGGTTTGCTGTGGTTGAGGGTAAGTACCTTTTTGCCGGTTTTGGATAAAAAGAAGCATGTCCTGTTTTGTCACTCTGCCATTGGCGCCACTTCCCTGAATTGCATCCAGTTCGCTGGCAGAAATATTTTCTTCTTTGGCCATATTTCTGACCAGGGGAGAATAAAATCGGTCGCCAGAGTGAGCATGCATTGGAGCAATTTGCTTTGAAACAGCATCCATGTCCAGTGACAGAGTTTCACTGCTTTGGGAGGGTGACGCAGGCATCTCTACAGCAGGGGATGGTACTACTTCCGCAGATTCTCCATCTGTCTGAATGATGGCAATGACCTTACCTACAGAAACGACACTCTCTTCCGGGAATAGCACTTCTGTTAAGACACCGGATACGGGAGAAGGAATTTCAGAATCCACTTTATCAGTGGCTATTTCAAGTATGGTTTCATCTTGATTGACGGTTTCTCCAACTTTTTTTGTCCATTTCAGGATGGTGGCTTCTATGATGCTTTCGCCCATTTTAGGCATGATCAATTCAACTTTCGCCATAAAGTAGTGGGTTTCGATTAGGTATGGTACAAAATTACGAATAAATGGGGGTTTGTCATCTTTGAATGCTGAAATTCCTTTAGACCAGAGAGGGAAATGTGATTTGGCAGGGGTGAATTTGCCGTCGATTTTTCTTAATCGGATTTTTGCCGGTGTTATTTCTTTTCATGCATTTTCAGAATCCATTTTCTTAGAAGATTCAGTGCATAAATGGTTGTTGTTTCAATATTTCCTGCCCTTTCTTTCCCTGCTTTCAATAAATACGTCACATGCGCATTTTCATTACCGGCACAGATCCAGATGGTACCTGCTGGCTTTTCTTCTGTTCCTCCATCCGGGCCAGCAATGCCTGAGACGGCGACAGCGGCATTGACGCCAAGTTTCCGGATAGCCCCTTTCATCATGGCGACAACAGTTTGTTCGCTTACAGCACCATATTGAGTCAGTATTTCTTCCGGAACATCAAGCAATGCTGATTTCATCTGGTTGGAATACGCAATGATGCTGCCGACAAACGAATCCGAGGACCCCGGCACTGAAACTATTTTTGCCGCGATGGCTCCTCCGGTGCAACTTTCGGCTGTACCTATATGCAGGCCATATTTGCGACAAGTGGCCAACAATTCTTTTTCCAGGCTGGATACGTTGACACCGTATACAATGTCACTCAGTTGTCGACTGATGACTTCGGCAATTTCGTCCACCTGCTTTTGTACTTCATCGAGTCTCTTCCCTTTTCCTGTAACCCGAACTCTGACCTGCCCCAGGGAAGGCAAATAGGCAATCGAGATGTTTTCTGGCAGGAAACTGACAATATCTTTGATTTTGTTTTCAATGGTTGTTTCGCCTTCTCCTGCTGTAAGGAGAGTGGTGTGGGCAATCGCGGTAGTTGTTTGACCTAGCAGGACGGGCAAGACTTCATCTTCCATGATGGCTTTCATTTCAAAAGGTACACCGGGCATGGATATCAGGGTTTTGTTGTTGAAATGAAAAAGCATGCCGGGTGCGGTTCCCAACCGGTTGTGTAAAATGGATACCCCTTCAGGCATCAAACACTGGTCATTGTGTGATGGCGACATGGTCCGGCCCAGTTTTTCAAAGATTTTTTGGATCCGATGATAGGTAGGTTGATGAAAGACGAGGGGCACCCCTACGAAGTCAGCGATGGCTTTTTTAGTCACATCATCACGCGTCGGACCGAGGCCACCGGTGATCAGGATAAGGTCTGTTTCTTTCACGGCCTGTGACAGGGTTTCAATGATCTGATCATGTCGGTCCCCAATTGTCCAGGTTTTAATTACGTCAAGGCCTGCCAGTGTCAGCTGGTCACCAAGCCAGGCTACGTTTGTATTTATGATTTGTCCGATGAGAATTTCGTCTCCAATGGTGATGATACCTGCCCTTGTGTTCATAGTCCTCCATCTTCATCACTGGCTATGCCTCTGTTGAGGAAATGCAAAAAAGGCATTAAGGCTGTCCAGGCGTTGACGATCATGGGCAATGCGTCTGATGAGGATAACTGTGCGTCTGTCAGGGTCTTTGTGGCGGTGAAGCTTTTGTATTTTATCCATTCGATGGCGGGGTCGTCGGGATCAAACCCTTTGGGAGCGCGGCTGAGTTTAGCGCCTTCTTCTTCGTCCGGTGAATCATATATTTTTAAAAAGGCAGGGTCTTGCAGAATGGCATTCCATTCCTCTGGAAAATAATGAATTTCCTTACGGATTTTTTTCAACACAGGTGCTTCAGGCATCCAAATGCCGCCACCAACAAAGGTGCTACCCGGTTGGATATGCAGGTAATAGGCCGCCATCCCAGATTTTTTACCGCCAATGTGCAAAGCAATGCCAAAATGTGTTTTATAAGGGGACTTGTCTGCAGAAAACCGCACATCCCGGTTTATTCTGAAAAGGCAATCTTTTGGCTGGAGCATCTCCAGTCCGGCTTCCACTTTTTGCAACTCTGACAGGAGGGCGGAAGCAGCTGCAAGGCAATTGGCTTTTGCGGAAGTATATAGGTGTTTGTTTTCGTCAAACCAGGCTTTGTGGTTGTTTTCGGCCAGGCTGGTTAAAAAATGCAGGGTAGAAGGTTGTATCATGGCAGGTTGCAAGATGCGTGAAAGAAAAAGTCAATGGCGGCGATGATTAAAACCGGAAGCCAAATGAAACCTCAAAGCCGGTATTGCGATCGAAATGATTGGCAGGTATCGCTCGGTTGATTGTTTCGTCATACTGTTTTCTGAGTACATCCATGCCATTGTTTGTGACATCAAGCAAACCGTAACTGTATTTAAACCCTACAAAGAATCCTTTATTTATGAAATAGTTGACACTTCCAGTGAGCCCAAGATCCAGGAAGTTGTACATGTTACCAACTTTTTCTGTAGATAGGTAGTTGTAGTAAGCACCTGCGTCTCTGGCAAGGGTGACTATTTTCCCATCAACCCACACGGAGGGACCTGTTGAACCGGTTGCTACACCACCTGCGGCATCATTATAGTAGTTGTGTATCAAAGATTGCTTAAAAAAGAGGGAGTCAGTATTTTTTTCGAAGTATAGTGTTCCATTTCCCCTAGGACCTATTAGAAAAGAAACATAGGCTCCGGCAGACAATTCCCATTTTTTATTTACCTGCCAGCTCAAGGAAATAGGTAGGCTGACATAGGCATTTGAAATTTTCATTTTGATTGTAGACCTTCCTTTTTCGTAAACAAAGGCATTTCCGATAGGGATCTTATAAAATGACTCTCCATCGTACGAATAACCTGTTCCCACTTGTGTATACACCAATTCGCCTCTGACAGCCAGATCTTCAGCGATGGGATAAGCGTAATTTACTCCAAAGTGAAAGCCATTGGCCAATGAGAATTTTTCTCCTACGCCTTCTTCCAGAGGGCCTGAAAATTGTGTATAATTCAGGCCTGCACGAATTCCGAAGCTTTGCGCAGATAGACTGATTGACAACAGGCAAACAAACCACAACAGGCGAAAACGTAATGCCATAAAAGACCAGGTTTGAATAAAAAATGCAAAGATACACATTTTCCCGGACAGGGGCCAGGCAGGAGGTAAGTTGTGGTATTCAGCCAATATGACTATTTTTGCCAGCCAACAAGCGCCGTTATGGGTAAAAAAAATAAGCACCGAAAATTTGCAGACCTGTTGTCATACCCCAATGTGTATGAGAATTACGACCCCAAGCAGCCGCGGTTGCTATCAGGTGACAATCAGGAAGCGGATTTGAAAGGGAAGTGGGCGAGTACTCATTTTGGCAACAATCATGGGCTTATACTGGAACTCGCCTGTGGTCGTGGAGAGTATACAGTAGCTCTGGCGGAGGCATTTCCGGATATAAATTTTATTGGTGTGGATGTAAAAGGAGCAAGAATGTGGCAGGGGGCTTCCATCGCGCTGGAAAAAGGGCAAAAAAATGCCGCTTTCCTTCGAACCCGTATTGAGCAAATTGATTTATTTTTTGAAAAAGAGGAAGTATCGGGCATCTGGATTACTTTCCCGGATCCTTTTTTGCGGGAAAGTAAAGAAAACAAAAGGCTCACTTCCGCGCGATTTTTAGATAGATACCGCTCAATTCTCAATGCCGGGGCAATCCTCCATTTAAAAACGGATGACCCGACGCTATACCAGTTTACCTTAGACACACTTGCAGGTTATGAAGGTGCCCGCATTTTGTATTTTCATGATGATATTTATAGCTTGCCATTGCCATTTCCGGAACTTGAGTACAAAACCCATTACGAAAAATCACACCTTGCCGCCGGAAAAACAATAAAATACGTAAGGTTTACCATCAATTGAGAAGCAGCAAGGATAAATTCCTTCGCGAGCTGTATTTTTACCTCAACAAGGAATAACAAAACAGACGTTGGTCTTTTTTTCGAGTAAATACAAACCGGTGTACGCCAAAAAACGGAATATGGAACTTATTCAATCCCTTTACCAACAATTTGAGGAATATCTTGCCTTGCATCCAATGACGAGGGAACCCAAAAACTTGTATGCTCCGGCGGATTATATACTTTCTATCGGAGGGAAGAGGATGCGGCCGGTTTTTGCTTTGCTTGGTTGCAGGCTGTTTGGCAAGGATGCCAGACTTGCAAATGGTGCAGCGATGGCCGTGGAAGTCTTCCATAATTTTACGCTGCTGCATGATGACATCATGGACAATGCTACTGTCCGGAGAGGGCAGCCAACGGTACACGTGAAATATAGTCAAAATACAGCAATTCTGACTGGCGATGTAATGATGATTCAGGCTTACCAGTGTATTTTGAACTATGGCGATGCGGCGCTGGTAAAATCAATGCTGGATGTATTTACAAAAATGGCATTTGAAGTTTGCGAAGGGCAACAGCTGGACATGGATTTTGAACGACGGGTTGATGTTACCCTGCCGGAATATATCCAGATGATTACACTGAAAACGTCAGTTCTTGTTGCGGCATCCATTCAGTTAGGGGCAATGATTGCGGGTGCTTCAGAGGAGGATCAACGACATTTGTATTTGTTTGCACTCAATTTCGGCATTGCCTTCCAGTTGCAGGATGATGTTCTGGATACATTTGGAGATGGAAACAAAGTGGGTAAACGCATTGGTGGAGATATACTGCAAAACAAAAAGACCTATCTGTATTTGAAGGCGCTTGAACTGGGTAGCCAGGAACAGAAGAGCAGGTTGCTGGCACTATATTCTGGTGAGGAAAAACTGCGGGACGAGGAGAAAATTGAGAGTGTAACCCACATTTTTAAACAAACGCTCGTCAGGGAGTATACTGCCCAGCTGATTGAGGCATACCGGGATTTGGCGATTTCGCATCTGGAGGCAGCCCACGTTCAGGAAGAGGAAAAAGAGTCCTTAACGCTGTTTATCAAGCAAATGATTGTTCGGGAACACTGATGTGAAGTTAAAAGCCCATTTGCAACACTTTATTGAGGTATTTACTATTCTTAGAAAAAGAAATATTGCAAAATGGTAAGTTGCGAATATCTTTGCATGCTTACTTTGAACAAAACAATGAACGTCTCTTTTAAATTAACTATATACAAAATATTATTTTTTCAGGAAGAATAAATATATTTGTTTATTAAGGGGTATTTAAATTGCCCGTTTATGTCGCAAATTTTACAGTATCTTGTTTTATCTGGATTCATTTCTTTTGTGGTGATTTCCTGTGCCCCGACAGCACATGCAATTCAGGAAGGGGAATGTGCAGGCAATGCCATTGTGGTAGCAGTAGGAGGTGGGTTTACAGGTAAAGAGACGGCCTACATGTTGACAGAGCGTGGTGTTTTGTATGAAAAGCAGGGCAGTGCATTTCAATACAAAGCGGTGCTGGACAAGCGTTTTATCAGGCAGGTATTTTCTCTGTATAGACACCATGGTTTCTCTGCAATGACAGTTCGCGAGCCGGGGAATAAATTTTACAGTCTGGAAATGCGTCGGGGAGGAGATCGCCAACAACTGTTATGGGGTAAACATCCTGAAACTCCGGATATTCTTTACCGATATCACCGTTTTATCTGGGAGGGAATTAAAAAACACACATCGTTAAAATAAAAAAGCAAGCCATGTATTTACGTACAATTTTCTCATTTTTCCTATTTATTCTGGCAATACTCGGTTCTTTGAATGGGCAGTTTAAGTCAATTTTACTCAACAAGCAGGAACCCGGTTACAGGGACAAGGTTTCCATTGTAAAACAGCCATGGGCGCTGGCACCGTCATCAAACGAGGAAGAGGTTCGTGTTTCTTTCAAGCCTTTGGAAGAGCTTGGTTTGTTGGCGGCTAAGACGGGGTTGCGGGCAGGGATGCTTACAGAAATGAATGTGCCGG
The DNA here is from genome assembly GCA_032115795.1 of Saprospiraceae bacterium. Lineage (GTDB taxonomy): Bacteria > Bacteroidota > Bacteroidia > Chitinophagales > Saprospiraceae > OLB9. The sequence continues at coordinate 15,732 of JAUMBK010000232.1, forward strand.
CCTACATTGAGGGGACGTTGCGCAAAGCGATGCCCAAAGGCTTGTCGCCAGAGGTGCTGGCGGGCATTTACCTCAAAGAAGCCGCGCCTTTAATGAAAATCTCTCATCCGGAGGAGGAGTGGCAATATGTGTCATCTGAAACGGATGATTTGGGAATGACGCACATTCGGTTTCGTCAAAAGATAGGCAACATTCCCATTTATGGAGCAGAAGTGATTGTACATGGTGTTGGAGAGACGTTTGACTTTGTCAATGGAAGGTATTACCCTTCCTCTTCTGGTGCTGCTGAAAAAATTATTCTGACCCCTGAAAAAGCGACAGAACTTGTTCAGACTGATTTAGGTCTGCAGGTGAAGTACACACAGGATTTGCATCAACTGGGGGATATGACAAGCCGATCAGAACTGGTTTACTATTGGCATGAGGGGGCGCTACTGCCGGTTTTTCACGTAACGGCGTATAAAAATCTGGTTGACAGGTGGGAGTATTTTGTGGATGCGGAAAGAGGCACTGTTGTCAGGAAATACATCAGTATTTGTAAATTTCACAACCACAGGCACGACAAGGGCAATTGTGCTCAACATGATGCATCAATGCCGGTGCTTGACGGCAAAGCAACGGCCAATTCGCAGGATTTATTCAATATCAACCGACTTATCAACACGTATGAAGTGGGGGGCAAGTTTTTTATGATTGACGGATCCCGGGATATGTTTCGTTCGATCCCATCCCAGTTGCCCAACGAGCCGGAAGGGGTGATCTGGACCATTGATGCATTCAACACCTCGCCTGCAAAGGATGATTTTCGGTATGACCATGTAACATCCACGAATAATATCTGGGGCAATAAGACGGCAGTGTCTTCCCATTTCAACGGGGGCAAGGCATTTGAGTATTTCCGGAATGTGCACAACAGGAAATCCATCAACGGAAATGGGGGAAATATAATTTCGCTGATCAATGTATCTGATGAGGATGGAACATCGCTGGGGAATGCTTTCTGGAATGGTCAGGCCATGTTTTATGGCAATGGGGATGGTGCCTTTTTACCATTGGCCAGGGGATTGGATGTTGCCGGTCACGAAATGACGCATGGTGTGGTGCAAAATACGGCCAATCTGGAGTACGAAGGGGAGTCGGGGGCGCTGAATGAGTCTTTTGCGGATGTTTTTGGTGCCATGATAGACAGGGATGACTGGAAGATAGGAGAAGATGTAGTCAAGTCGGCGGCTTTCCCTTCCGGAGCATTGCGAAACATGGAAGACCCGCACAACGGGGCGGCGACCAATGATTTTAACAATGGCTGGCAGCCCCGCCACTACAATGAACGATTTAAAGGATCACAGGACAATGGAGGAGTGCATATAAACAGTGGCATACCAAATTTTGCTTTTTTCAAGATTGCCACAGCAATAGGGAAAGACAAGGCAGAGAAGATGTATTACAGGGCTCTGGCAAATTACCTGACAAAATCGTCACAGTTTACAGATTGCCGTGTGGCGGTGGTGAAAGCCGCCGGAGATTTGTTTGGCACATCTGAGGTAAATGCAGTCAGGAAGGCATTTGACGAGGTTGGCATTACCGGCGAAACGGGCGGGGATTATGAAGACGATGTCAATGTCAATCCGGGTACAGAGTTTATTCTGACAACAGGTGCCAGCAATACAGGGTTGTTTTTAATGGACAAGGACGGAAAGGAACTGGCCAAATTGTCTTCCAAAACACTGATCAGCAAGCCAAGTGTGACGGATGATGGCACAGTGATTGTCTATGTTGCTTCAGACAAAAAGCTATACTTTACAACGATCAATTGGGCCCAGGGGCAATTTACTGCAGATCAGTCACTGGATAATTCTCCAATATGGAGGTCAATTGTTATATCCAAGGACGGCGACAGGATTGCAGCCCTTTTTGATGATAAAACAAACCAGATTTTTGTGTATGATTTCAATTCCAACACAGAAATGGATTTTGAATTGTACAATCCTACCTTTACACAGGGAGTGACCACAGGAGACGTCCTTTATGCGGATGCAATGGAGTTTGATATAAGTGGCGAGTACATCATGTATGATTCAGAAAACCAGATCTCGAGCAATACTGCAGGAGATATCACATACTGGGATATTAGTTTTATACGGGTATGGGATAACGAAACAGACGAATTCGGGGACGGCAGGGTAGAAAAATTATTTACTTCTTTGCCGGAGGATGTCAGTGTGGGAAATCCTTCTTTTTCAAAAAACAGTCCGTACATCATTTGTTTTGATTACCTAGACGAGGAGGGCAACGCCAGTATCCTGGGAGCGAATATCGAACGGGGAGACGTGGGTTTATTGTTTGAAAACAACATTTTAGGATATCCTAATTTTAGCAGCAAAGACAACAGGATTGCCTTTGACAATGAGGGCACCAGTGGTTTAAATCTGGGTGTCGTCAACCTTACAACAGAAAAGATCAAGCCTAGCGGCAATGCATTTTTATTTACGTCAGGCAAGCGGTGGGCGGTTTGGTTTAGCAATGGTGATCGAAACCTTTCTGGCTTGAATGGAAGACTGGAACAGGTACATGGGCTTACCATTGCAGGAAATCCTGTGAGTCAATTGCTAAGGGTAAGACTGGAGGAAGAAACGAACCAGTTGGGCATAGCCCGCATCACAGATATGGCCGGCAATCTGGTGCAAACCTTGCATCCGATGCAATTGGACGGTCTTGATCTGACCTTTGACCTGTCACGTTTACCGAGTGGAGCGTATGCCATCACATTACCTGTATCTGGAAAAATACATGTTGGGCGGTTTGTAAAGCAGGAATAATGAAATCGTTGTGAATGGGACAATCGCAGCGGATTGTAACAATTTTAAAATCATGTTGTTGTATTAATCTGAGTTTCCTTATTCTATGTATAAAAAAGTCGCATCCATTCTCTTATTAGGATTGTTCCTTGTTTCCACTGCCATTGTGAGTATGGCCTGGAAGGAGATGGGTTTAAGTCTGGTTCTCCTTGAAGAAGTCAAAGAAAACTCGACTTCAGAAGAGGAAACAGAAGAAGTAAATCTCGCTTTTTACTTAAACAAGTCACTTGTTTCGGATCGCTTTAACATTTCTAAAGTTGCTTTATCGCTCCAATTTTATTATTCGAGCCCATTTTATTACGATGGTTCGTTTGTAAGTGATCCTTTTAGCCCTCCGGAAGAAACCCCAACGCATTCATAAAGTAGTTCTTTTATTCATTGTAAGAGCTGTTTTTATAGATTTCTTTTTTGTTCACACTTTGCGAGAGGGGGTACCATCTTTATGAAACTTTGCTTGCTCGGGTTTTCATAATTCCTATTCGTACTGCAAAGTATTAATCAATATAGTCATGCGTGTAAAAACCCAATTTATACATGCCAAAGCGGATATATCTTCTGGTTTGGTGGTGTTTCTTGTTGCGCTTCCCTTGTGTTTGGGCATAGCTTTGGCTTCCGGAGCGCCTCTTTTTTCAGGAATTATTGCTGGAGTTGTTGGAGGCATTGTTGTTGGATTGTTCAGTGATTCGAATGTCAGTGTTTCGGGGCCGGCAGCGGGTTTGACGGCCATTGTACTGAGTGCGATTACTGAATTGGCCAGCTTTCCGGCCTTTCTTTTGGCCGTAGTTTTAGCGGGTCTTCTTCAGCTTTTCTTTGGTTGGGTGAAGGCCGGTACGATATCAAATTACTTTCCAAACAACGTGATTGAGGGAATGCTTGCCGGAATTGGTGTAATAATTTTTTTAAAACAGATTCCGCATGCCGTAGGGTATGACAAGGATGCGGAAGGAGATTTTGGATTTATTGAACAATCTGGTAGCAATACAATTTCCTCCCTTTTTTCGGCCCTGGAGAATATCCAGCCAGGGGCAGTGATTATTACGATCCTTTCCCTTGCCATTCTTATAGCCTGGGAAAACATAGCGATATTCAAACGTCTTGCGTTTGTACCGGCAGCGTTGCTTTCGGTTGTATTTGGGATTCTATTAAACCAGCTTTTTATAGGGACCGGCTCGTCTTTGGCTGTGCAGGGGGATCACCTTGTAAATTTGCCCATATTGGAACACGCAACTGATATTTCCACTATCCTCATTTTTCCTGATTGGGGCAGAATAGTTGATAGTGAAGTGTGGGTAATTGCGCTTACGATTGCGGTAGTTGCCTCTATTGAGACCTTGTTGTGTATTGAAGCGGGTGACAGGCTTGATCCAGAAAGACGGATTACAAATGCCAACAATGAATTGAGAGCGCAAGGGATCGGCAACGTTTTGAGTGGTCTTATAGGTGGTTTGCCGATGACTTCGGTAGTTGTCAGAACAACGGCGAATATAAATGCAGGAGCGAAGACAAAAAATTCCACAATTTTTCATGGTGTGTTACTTCTGGTATCGGTGTTATCCGTGCCTTACATCCTGAATCTGATTCCCTTGGCAACGTTGGCAGCAATTTTACTGCTGATTGGCTATAAGCTGGCAAAGCCGTCCAAAGTACTTCACTTTTTTGCTCAGGGCAAGTATCAGTTTGTCCCATTTATAGCCACTTTACTGGCTGTCGTTTTTATTGATCTGCTGAAGGGTGTGGCAATAGGTATGGTTATCAGTTTTCTGTATGTATTATGGGGAAATACGAAGAGAGCGTATTTTTTCAGAAAGGAACAATATGTTGATGGGGATGTCATACATCTGGACCTTACCCAGGAGGTGTCATTTCTGAATAAGGCGGCGATAAAGCAAACACTAGCACACTTACCGGACCATTGCCATGTCATTATAAATGCGTCTGATACATTCTATATTGCGCATGATATTCTTGACCTAATTCGTGAGTTCAGGGATATTCATGCTTTACGTAAAAATATAAAACTGGAATTGGTTGGATTTAAGCAAGAATACCTGATTGAAAATACAATCGGGAAGGAAAATAGGGTTTGGATTGAATCTAAAGTTAATAAAACAATAAATTAAAAGATCATGAGTGAATTTTATCAGAAACTATTGGATAATAACCGAAAATGGGTAGAGGAGAAAATCAAGGAAGATGCTGATTTTTTCAGCAGGCTGTCCAAAGGTCAGAGTCCGCCATTGTTATGGATTGGGTGTGCTGATAGTCGGGTACCTGCCAATGAGATTACGGGGACTCAACCTGGAGAAGTGTTTGTACACCGGAATATTGCCAACATGGTTATCCATACGGATATGAATATGCTGAGTGTGCTGGACTATGCTGTAAATGTACTGAAGGTCAGGCATGTGATTGTGTGTGGTCACTATGGCTGCGGAGGAGTGAAAGCGGCCATGTCAAACGGTCACTTTGGGTTGATAGACAACTGGATCAGACATATAAAAGATGTGTACAGATTTCATCACCAGGAGCTGGATGGCATTCAGGATGAACAGGAAAGATTTGACAGGTTTGTGGAATTAAATGTCATTGAACAAGTGCATGATCTGGCAAAGACGTCTATTGTCCAAAATGCCTGGGGTATTGGACAGAAGTTGTGGATTCACGGTTGGGTTTACTCAATACATGATGGATTGGTCAAGGATCTTGGCGTGAATTTTGGGAATAACGATGAATTGCCTGATGTCTACAGGCTTGAAATGGGTTTTGGCAAGGGGTGAAAAAGAGGAGGGCTGGTACTGCCAGCCCTCCTCTTTTATAGTAACCTTATTGATTTTGTGGAGTTTGCTGGTAGCCAGGTGTAGGCAGAGGTGTCGTTTCTAATGCTTCCATTCTGGCTTTACAATTGTCAACAGGGCAAGTTGCCGCTGGTTCTTTGTGTTTTTTGTTGTCAGCGGGTTCCCAGCCCATGGTCAGATAAAGGGCAAAGAAACCTATGACATAAGCCAAGATTACGTGCCACCCTTTGAGAATCCAATTTCTGACATTTCTGGCTTCAGTAAACTTATTTGTGATGGCTACGCCAGCGGACGAACCAAACCAGATCATGGAGCCTCCAAAGCCAACAGCATAAGCAAGAATGCCCCAGTCATAATGTCCTTGTTCGAGACATAATTTGGTGAGAGGAATGTTGTCAAACACGGCAGATACAAAGCCCAGCACAAATGCGGTCACCCAGGAAGCATTTGGCAGCGTTTCGACAGGCATAAGAGAGGCAGCAGTGACCAGGCATAAGAGAAAGATGGTTCCTTTCATGGATGCAGGCACTTCTTCCCACGGCATTTTACTAAAGGTTGCGCCAACGAAAATAGCGACCCAAACGCCCAGTGCAGGCATATCATAGTAGATATTTGACAAAATAGCCCCCGCCAGAATGAGCAGAACAATGGCTATTTTTCCCCAGTCGATGGGTGTATTTGTATTGACTTCTGTCGAAATAGGCTGGTATTTGTCCTGTTGTTTTGATGCAAACCAGGCAATAATAAGTAAAGATACAATCGCAGCCACGTATGCGTGCAGCACGTTGAATGCGTCTACACCATCAATCCACATCATGGTCGTTGTTGTATCCCCAACAATACTTCCGGCGCCACCGGCATTTGATGCAGCAACGATTGCCGCTACATACCCAACATGCACTTTGTTTTTAAAAACCACAAGGGCAACGGCTCCTCCAATCATGGCCGCGGCTATATTGTCGAGGAAAGAAGAAAGAACAAACACCAATACCAGCAATCCGGCAGCTCCTTTCCAGCCGGATGGCAGCAATTTAGGTAATTTTTCCGGTACTCCCGACTCCTCAAAAATTTTGGCCAGCATACCAAAACCGAGCAACAATCCCAGGAGGTTTACAAGAATACTCCACTCTCCCTGTCGTAAATGTTTGTCCCTGAGCTGGTCAACCAGTGCGTTTTCACCAACAAAGTGTGAAGCAAAGGGATAGCCGTCAGTAAAAAAAAGCTTGTATAGAGTTATGGCTATCAAACCAGAAAGCGCCACCCAAAAGGTGTGCTCGTGGAAGACGGCAACAGCAATCAGCGTAAGAGCGAATAAAAAGAATTCTACCCGTATTCCGGCAATTTCCATGCCACCACTGTGAGCCGATGCCATCATTACCAGGGGACATAAGACAACCAATGCTGCCAGGATGCTATTTTTTATGAACCGAGACATTTTTCAGTATTTAATCGATCAAATATAATATTTAAAACAGTGTGACCAAGAAGGTAGCATTTTATTATTTCATGATATTTCTCAGCTAAAATGCTCATTACAAAGGGGATAGATCTCGAGGACTTTCGCATCAAAAGGAACAAGGTTCTCTTCTACGTCACCTTTGAACCTATTTGTTGCCTAAGTAAGAAAAGAAACGTTCCAGGGCTATTCCTATTCTTTCTTTGGAAAGAGAGGGAACGAACAGAAATCCCGTGGCTATATTTTTCATCGTAACGGAGTTAAAACAGATCGATAAATGCCTCTGGAAAGCATCCCATCGCGATCAGGAGTAAGGTTCCCAAAGCAAGCCAGCCGATGAAAAACGGATGGAAAGTCAATTTAGTTGCGTTTTGCTCGTCGGGTGTGGCGATGGAGGTTACTATTCTTACATAGTTGTATGCTCCAATCAGAGAAGAAAGGATGGCAACCAGAACCAGGGGAATCAAATGGCTTTGCATGCTCAGGGAAAGAATGCCAAACTTACCCCAAAAACCAGCCAGCGGGGGTATTCCTGTAAAGGAGAGAAGGCAAACAATCATGGTGATGCCGGCAAGTTTGTGTTTATGCAGCAGTCCTTGGAGGCCGGACATTGTATCAATGCCTGTCAATTTTTTTAACTCGGCGTATAAGGTAAAGCAGAGAATGGCAGCAACGCCATATCCGGCCATATAATACAACAGAGAGGAAAGGACATTTGGCTGATTGCTCAGTACCGGCAGCAGGATAAAACCGGCATTAAATATCCCCGTGTAGGCTAAAAATCGTTTTAAATCGTTTTGCTGAAGCGCGACAATACTCCCAAAAAGCATGGAGGCAGCGGATGCCAAAACGAGCAACCAGAACCAGGTCGTCTGGCTAAAGGCTATCTGGGAAACAACATTGGCCGAAGCCGGGATGCCTTCAAAGGAGATGGCCGCGGCAAGTTTGATCATCGCTCCGGCAACGGCTACTTTTACGACCGTTGACACAAAGGCAGTCAGTACGGTGGGAGCCCCCTGGTATACATCAGGTGCCCAAAAATGAAAGGGTACTGCAGATAACTTAAACAACAGCGTGCCGAAAACCAGCGTGATTCCAGTCATGAACAGTGAGGACTGCATGCCCCCATTTGTAAGAAATAGGCGTAATTCGTTCAAATCAAATGTGCCGGAAGCACCATAGATGAGGGTGATTCCAAGCAACATAAAGCAGGTTGCAAAAGACCCCATCAGGTAATATTTCAGGCCTGCTTCATTGGAAGAGAGATGTCTTCTGTGACTTGCTGCCAAAATATATAAAGGAATAGAAAGGATTTCTGCTCCAAGAAAAAGCATGACAAAATTCTGAAATGAAACCAGAAGAATGCCGCCTGCCAGGGAAAACATGAATAAAGCATAAATGTCTGACAAATGCTCTACACCCGGGTTGTAATAATAATGGCTTAAAATCAAGATGCCAATGGTGAGAAAAACCATGACAAGGCTAAACGAGGTGGATAGTTTGTCAAAGGAAAGCATATTGTGCAGGACAGCACTGTAATCACCCAACCAGGGAAGTGTGATGCTCAGAATGGCGAGAAAACAAGCTGCCAGCACAACGGGAAGTCCCCACTGTTTTCGTTGGTGACTTCCAACTAACATGGCAATTATGCCGGATGAAGAAAGTATTATAAACGTATTCATCTGTTCAGCCTGGATTAGTTTGTATTAAGTATATTTTGAATCGGATTATCAATCCATTCCAGCAGCCTTTGTGGGAAAAGGCCTAAGAAAAGGATGAGAGTGGCTAAGGCCAGCATCAGTAGTTTGTCAGACAAACTCATTGGATTTTGAAAGGCACCATACTGGGTAAACTCAGGGTTGGCAGGTCCCAGCATAAGCAACTGGTACGCTTTGAGCATATAAACAGCACCCAAGATCATAGCCAGTCCTGCCAGGAAAGAAGACCATTCGTTCCAGTGAAACAAGGAGGAAAGCAGCATCACTTCTCCAGGGAAACCGGCTGTGAAAGGGACGGAAATAAAGGAAAAGACAAAGAGCAGAAAGAGGCCTCCAAAAAAGGGATCCATGTTGCGAACCCCTCCGAAATCGGCAAGGCCACCAGCCTTTTTCCATTTAGACAACAGGTGGACGCCCATTAAAAACGCAAGGGCGTTGATTGTGTGAGCCAGCATTTGCAAAACGGCCCCTTTCAATCCATCCGGGGAAGCAGTCAGAATTCCTGCCGCAATCAATCCTACGTGAGCCATGGAAGACCACGCAAACAATTTTTTTATTTCGGTTTGTTTCAGAGCAATCACGGAGGCATAAACGATGCCAAAAACAGCCAACCACAAGAAAACCGGCCCTACAGACAACATTGCGTCCGGGACAATGGGAATCACCCATCTGACCATGCTGTATAAAGCCATTTTCAACATGACACCAGCCAGTAAGATAGTCAGAGGGATTGGTGCAGAAGAATAGGTCTCCGCTTGCCAGGTATGGAACGGGAATATTGGAATTTTGACAGCATAGGCGACCATGAATGCCACAAAAACGGCTACTTGTGTTTCATGGGGAAGAGTAAGACCCATCATTTTTTCCAATCCAAATCCTATCGTGGGACCCGAGATGCCAAGCCAAATAATGGCGGCCAGCATAAATAAGCTGCCAGCGAGCGTATATAAAAAGAATTTGAGTGTTGTTTTTTGAATTTTTCCATTGCCCCACAAAAGCAAAAGAAAAAAGGCGGGAATGAGTGACAATTCCCAAAAAACGTAGTAAACAAAAAGATCAATCGAAAGGAAGGCGCCATTCATCAATGCCTGCATGGCCAGAATTAAGGCAAAAACCAATTTTGGATTTCTTTCTTTGGGCACTTCTGTTAACAACACGCTTACAAAGGCAGCCAGGTTTGACAGAAGAAGCATAACCCAGGTAATGCTGTCCATTCCAAAATAGAACATAATCCCTGCGCTGCTCATCCAGGCAGATTGAAAGACATGCTGCATTTCTGCAGTTGGTTTGAGCAGAAATCCTTCCAAAACCACCAGTATCATTGACAGAAATACAGAAGCCAAGGATATCCTTCTTGCCCAATCCCTTGTACCAAGAGAAATGAACAGAGATGACAGAGCAGGCAATAGAATGGATAGTACGGACAGCATAAGATTAGAGTAAAATGAAGATAACTAAAATTCCAATCATTCCGAGGGCCATGGCAAACAGGTAATAACTGATGAACCCGTTCTGGGTTTCCTTCCATTTCGAACCCAGAAACAAGGATAAGCGACCAGTTCCTTCTACCAGACCGTCAATCCATTTGCGGTCTATGTACGAAAAAAGGAAATCAGATAACTTTTGGACAGGGTTGACAATAACAGCATGGTAAACTTCATCCACAAAGAATTTTCCCGCAAACATATATTGTAAACGATTGTTTTTCAGCGAATTATCTTCACAAGGGACGTGCTTTAACACACTGTATTTGTTTCTTGCAAACAGGGTGACACCCAGCACACATAGTGTTGAGGTGCCCATAAGAACCCATTCTGTGGCATGGCTAACATGAGATACAGACAAGGGGATTACAGAAGACAAATACGTGCTAAGCCATTGATTGCCAAGGAACAGGGATGGAATATTCAATAATCCTCCGGCAACAGAAAATACAGCCAGTACCACAAGGGGGACAGCCATTTCAGTGCCTGCATCATGGAGGGACTTTTCCTGTTGCTGGTCTAGACGAGAGTTGCCATGAAACATCACGAAATACAAGCGGAGCATGTACCAGACGGTGAGTAAGCCGGCGAACAGACCGAGTAGCCACCAAAGAGGACTCTTTTGGTATGCTGCCAGGAGGATGGCATCCTTTGAAAAGAAGCCGGAGAAGGGGGGCAGGGCAATAATGGCAAGTACACCTGCTAAAAACACCCATCTGGTGAGCTTTAGTTTTCCAGCCAGGCCTCCCATTCTGCGGATATCCTGTTCACCATGCAATGCATGAATCACACTACCCGCTCCCAGGAAAAGCAGCGCCTTGAAAAAGGCGTGGGTCAATAAATGAAAGAATGCGGCATGATATGCCCCCAATCCGAGCGCAAAAAACATAAGTCCCAGCTGGCTAACAGTGGAATATGCCAGTATTTTTTTACAATCATGTTGTTTGAGGGCAACGAGACCACCAAAGATGGAGGTGAGCAAGCCAGTTGCCATGATGATGTCCATTGTGGCGGGACTCAGCATAAACAGGGCATGGTTTCGCAATATAAGATAAATTCCCGCTGTAACCATGGTTGCTGCGTGAATCAGGGCACTGACAGGCGTGGGACCTGCCATGGCATCTGGCAGCCACGTGAATAAAGGTATTTGTGCACTTTTTCCAGTCGCACCCAGGAAAAGCAGTAGAGTAATAGCCAGAATCGTTCCTGGTGCCAGGGGCTCTGTTGTCAGGGCTACGGAGGAGTTTGGAATGACTGGCTGGCCAGAGGAGAAAAATTGATTGATCGATTCGAAGGTAAGGGTACCTGTGTGTTGAAATAACAGAAAAACACCCAATAAAAAAGCGAGGTCTCCAATACGGTTTACAATAAATGCTTTATTGGCTGCGGCATTGTAGGCATGGTTTTGATACCAGAATCCGATCAGCAGATAGGAACAAAGGCCTACACCCTCCCATCCTGCAAAAAGAAGTATGAAATTGTCAGCCATAATCAGGATGAGCATGAAGAAGACAAACAGGTTCAGGTAGGAGAAAAACCGCCTGATTTCTTTGTCGTTGTGCATATATCCGATAGAATACAAATGAATCAGTGTTCCGACGCCAGTGATGAGCATCATCATTATGGAAGACAGCGCATCGATCGTGAAGGCAAAATCAACCTGAAATGCGCCTGATTTGAGCCAGGTGTAGAGGTGCACGTGCTGCTTTCCCTCTTTTGGAATTTGCAAAAAAAGGGAAGCACTGAACAAAAATGAAACGAACACCCAGAACGAGGCAATCCAGCCAGAAAAGCCCGGTTTTATCCATTTGCCAAAAAGAAAATGGATGAAAAACCCGAATAAAGGCAATGCGGGTATGAGTAAGGCGATCAATTGCGCAGGAGTATAATTCACTTTTCCAATTACTTTTAGATTCTAAGAGAAACCATTACCATTTTAATCGATTGAGTGCGTTGATATCCACCGTACGAATATTTCTGTAAATCATTACCAGCATGGCAAGACCAACGGCCACTTCGGCAGCTGCTACGACCATATTAAAGAAGACGAAAGCCTGTCCGGCAGGGTCGTTGTGGTACACTGAAAATGAAACTGCAAGCAAATTGACGGAATTCAGCATAAGTTCAATGCTGAGAAACACGATGATCATATTTCTTCTGAGCAAGACCCCTGCCATGCCGATGCAAAACAATGTTATGCAAAGAAAAACATAATGCTCCAGGGGAATCAGGCGCAACTGGTCTTTTAATTCTATGAATTCATTCATTTTCCGCTTCTTTTTTATTGAAGATGACTACGCCCACCATTCCTGAAAGGAACAATACGCTAGTCACTTCAAAGGGAATTAAAAATTCGTTAAACAGGACTTTGCCCAGCGTTTTCGCCAAACCGATATTCTGGTCAACAAGTTGAGGTGCCTGACCAAACGGGGTTGCCCAAAGTGCAGCAAATAGTACAAATAAAAACAATAAGCCAGTGAAGACAGCGGCTACCATCACCAGCTTACTTTTTCTGATTGTGACAGGAGAGCTCATATTCAGAAACATGATCACATAGAGGAAAAGCACCATGATGGCGCCGGCATAAACGATGATATGCACGATTCCCAGAAACTGGGCATTCAGCATGACATACAGACCGGCGACAGCAAAAAAGCAAACCAGTAAAAAGAGCACACTATACATGGCATTCTTATGGAAAATCATGAGCAAGCTGCTAATGATAGCCACAAAGGAAAGGGAATAGAAAGCGATTTCGGTCAGCATAGAAATATATTTTTAAACAGCGCCCTCACGCACGCCTTTTCGTCTGGGTCCAATATCAATCCGTTCATTCGCTGATTCGCCTTCCAGCAACATATCCTTGGTGTAAAGGAAGGCGTTTCGGGCGTAATCGGACAAGCTGATTGTATCGGTCAGATAAATGGCATCTTTGGGGCAGGCTTCTTCACACAAGCCGCAGAAGATGCATCTGAGCATATTGATATTATATTCAGCTGCGTATTTCTCTTCTCTATAGAGGTGTTCTTCACCTTTGTTTCTTTCTTCAGCAACCATCGTTATTGCCTCTGCTGGACAAGCCACTGCGCAAAGACCACAGGCGGTGCAGTTTTCCCTGCCATCCTCATCCCGTTTCAGAACATGGCGACCTCTGAAAAACTTGCTGTGTTCCCTGGTTTGTTCCGGGTAGCTGATGGTCACTTTTTTCTTAAACAGGTGGTGAAATGTGATTTTCAGACCACCCAGTATGGCGGGAAGATAGAGTTTTTCCACCCACGACATCGTCTTATTTGAAACGACTTTGCTTCTTTTTGTTAACGGCTGCATGCAATTATTGATTTAGAATAATGATGGTACCAGTAGCCAGCATATTGAGAACAGACAGGGGAAGGAGCACTTTCCAACCCAGATTCATCAGTTGGTCAAACCGAAATCTCGGGATGGTCCACCTGACCCACATGAAAAAGAAGATAAAAAAGATAATTTTTGTGAAGAACACCAAAACGCAAAGAATGACAAAGGGTATTTCTCCCATTGACTGAGCAACCACATCCATGAAGGGAAAGTTATACCCGCCAAAATAAAGGCAAGTAATGACAGCACTGGAAATGAACATGTTTACGTATTCAGCAAACAGGTAAAATCCGAGTTTCATGCTGGAATACTCTGTGTGATAGCCACCGACAAGTTCAGTTTCACTTTCCGGCAGGTCAAACGGTGTCCGATTGCACTCGGCAAAAGCGCAGATCAGAAAAATTATAAAGCCCAGAGGTTGAATCAGTACATTCCAGTTCATTCCTGCAGAACCATGTTGCGCGGCAACAATATCACCCAGGCTAAGGGAACCTGAGGTCATGATAATGGCGATGATGCTCATCCCCATGGCCAGTTCGTAGCTTATCATTTGAGTTGAAGCCCGGACGGCGCCCAGGAGGGCAAATTTATTGTTGGAAGCCCAGCCACCGATCATAATGCCATAAACACCCAGGCTGACTACCCCCATAACATATAAAATGCCGATGTTGATATCGGCCACCTGGAGGGGCACTTTTGTACCGTTAATCGTGATATCTGGCCCAAAAGGGATGACAGCACTGGTCATTAGTGCGGTGATCATGGTGATGGCAGGTCCTGCGACAAACAAGATTCTATTTGATGTAAGGGGGATAATTTCTTCTTTCATAATCATCTTGATGCCATCAGCGATTGGCTGGAGTATGCCAAAGGGACCGGCTCTGTTTGGTCCCAGTCGGTCCTGAATAAAGGCAGCAATTTTTCTTTCAGAAAACGTGCTGTAGGCTGCAATTCCCAGGGATACAAGGAACAAGACAAAGACCAGCAAAATTTTAAATGCAATGATTGTCATGGTGCAACCTGGTTTTCGGTGGGTAATTGAGGCTGAATGACGGGCAATTCAAATTTCATGTGATTTTGGGAAATCACAGAATGGCTGTCGATTTTTGCGGGTCCTTCGATAATCCAGTCTTCTGTATTTTTATGATCAAACCTGCAGGAATTGCAAATAAACGACTCTGCTTCACCCCATTTGTCTTTTCTTGCTGTCACTCTGAGTACATCCTTTCCCTGGTACCATAACGTCACTTTTCCATCGCAGGTAGGGCAGTTACGATGTGCAAGCACGGGTTTTGTAAACCAAACGCGGGATTTAAACCGGAACGTTTTGTCGGTCAGCGCACCTACCGGGCAGACATCGATCATATTTCCTGAAAAGTCATTCTCGATGGCTTGTTCAATGAGGGTTGAAATTTCAGAGTGGTCTCCTCTGTGCAATACTCCATGGACTCTTTCCGGTGTCAATTGCTCTGCTACCTGCGTACATCGGTAACAGAGGATACACCGGTTCATGTGAAGCTGAATTTTATCTCCGATGTCGATTCGTTCAAACTCTCTCCGTTTGAATTCGTACCTGCTTTTTGAAAGGCCATGTTCATAGCTGAGATCCTGGAGTTTGCATTCTCCGGCCTGATCACAAACGGGGCAGTCTAGGGGATGGTTTGCCAGTAAAAGCTCGGTTACTCCTTTTCTGGCTTCCTGCACCTGTGGAGATGTTGTGTTTTTTACTTCCATGCCGTCCATGACGGCAGTGCGACAGCTGGCCACAAGCTTGGGCATGGGTCTGGGGTCTTTGTATGATCCTGCTACCACCTGAACCAGGCAAGTTCTGCATTTGCCGCCGCTTCCCTCCAGTTTGCTGTAATAACACATTGCCGGGGGCACATTTTCTCCAATCATTCTTGCTGCCTGCAATATGGTTGTCCCCAGGGGTACTTCTATGCTTATATCATCTATGGTCACTTTGGGCATGGCAAGCGAATTATTTTACATTAAACAAGGCTGGTTTGCATTTCGGGTTGATACACATGATCCTCATCGAATACGCGGTGAGGGTATTTTACATGGTACTCAAATTCATGACGGAAGTGCCTGATTGCTGCTGCGACAGGCCAGGCGGCAGCATCGCCCAGGGGGCAGATGGTGTTTCCTTCAATATTGCTTTGTACCTGCCAGAGCAGGTCAATGTCCTCCATCCTGCCATGTCCTGTTTCGATGTTGTGCAGGATGCGCTCCATCCAGCCGGTTCCTTCCCGGCATGGGCTGCACTGGCCACAACTTTCATGGTGGTAAAAGCGAGCGAAGTTCCAGGTGTTGCGAACGATGCATTGTTTTTCGTCGTAGACAATAAAGCCTCCGGAGCCCAACATTGAACCTGTGGCAAATCCGCCCTCTGCCAAACTCTCGTAGGTCATCAATCTGGGGGATCCATTGCTTTCTTTGAATAAAAGATGTTTTGGGAGGATGGGTACTGACGACCCTCCAGGTACACAGGCTTTCAAATCCAGTCCATTGCGCATACCTCCACAATATTCATCGGAGTAGATAAATTCTTCCACGGGCAGACCGAGTTCAATTTCGTACACGCCAGGTTTGTTTATGTTTCCTGATGCAGAGATTAATTTTGTACCTGTCGACTTGCCGATGCCAACGTTGGCATATTCCTCTCCGCCATGGTTGATGATCGGTACCACAGCGGCGATACTTTCCACATTATTTACAATGGTTGGACAATTCCAAAGACCGGCAACTGCTGGGAATGGAGGTTTAATTCTCGGATTCCCCCTTTTTCCTTCCAGAGACTCAATCAACGCTGTCTCTTCACCACAGATGTAGGCACCCGCTCCGGGATGCACATACAAATCGAGGCTGTAGCCTGAATTTACTATATTTTCACCCAGAAATCCTTTGGAATAGGCTTCCTTTATTGCATTTTCAAGAATTCGAAGCACAAACATGTACTCCCCGCGGATATAAATATAACTTGTGCGGCATCCCAGGGCAAAGCTCGACAAAATCATACCTTCAATAAGCAGGTGGGGCAGTTTTTCCATCAGGTACCTGTCTTTGAAGGTGCCGGGTTCACTCTCATCAGCGTTGCACAGAAGGTATCTGGGCTTGTCGGAAGATTTGTCCAGAAACGACCATTTCAACCCTGTGGCAAATCCTGCACCCCCTCGACCACGCAACCCTGACTTTTTCACTTCTTCCGTTACATCGTCAGGAGACATCGTCAACAGGGCTTTATTCAGGGACCTGTACCCACCGTGTTTCATGTATGTATCAATTCCCTGGATTCCGGGAATATTGGCGTGTTCGAGTAAAATCTTTCTTCCCATTATCGGTATTCTTTTGGGCTTTCATTTTTGGAAAGGGAGGCCAGTATTTCGTCTACTTTTTCCTCTGTCAGATTTTCATAATACGTTTCACCTATTTGAAACATAGGAGCATAGCCACAGGCCCCCAGGCATTCTACAGTGGTGAGTGTAAATTGTCCATCCGACGTCGTCTGACCCACCTGAATACCCAGTTTCTTTTCGAGATAGCTTAGCAGTTTTTCGGCACCACAAATCATGCATGGTCCTGTCTGGCATACTTCGATTACATATTTTCCTACAGGTTCAATGCGGAACATTGTGTAGAACGTGGCCACTTCATAAACTTCTATGGGTTTTATCTGCAGCAAGGCAGCCACCTTATTCATGGTTTCTATCTGTAGCCAGCCTTCTGTCTCATTCTGAACGACGTGTAAAATGGGAAGCAGCGCTGATTTCCGCTTATCTTCCGGATATTGCAACAGAATTTTGTTTATTTCCTCTGCTGCTCGGGCACCGATTGGCAAGTCATGCAAATGTGTCATTTCTGTATTGTTTATGCATCCAATTCTCCTGCAATCACATTCATACTACTCATGGTGAGAATGGCATCGCTCAGCATGCTTCCTTTGATCATTTCCGGGTATGCCTGGTAATAGATAAAACAAGGTCTGCGCAGGTGCAGGCGGAAAGGCTGCCTTCCTCCGTCACTGATCAGGTAAAATCCCAATTCTCCATTGCCCCCTTCCACGCACTGGTATACCTGTCCTTTGGGAACATTGATTTCTCCCATCACTATTTTAAAGTGCCAGATTAAACCTTCCATTGTATTGTATACATCTTCTTTCGGAGGGAGATAAAATTCGGGTACATCCGCATGAAAGTTGCCTTCCGGCAAATTTTTCAGGGCCTGCCTGATGATGTCCATGCTTTGCCACATTTCCTCCTGTCTGACACAAAACCGATCATAGGTATCACCGGAAGAACCCACCGGAATTGTAAAGTCAAAATCCTGGTAAGAGCAGTAGGGCGACATCACGCGAACGTCATAATCGACGCCTGCGGCGCGTAAGTTGGGTCCTGTAAAACTATATTCCATTGCCCTTTCGGCCGTAATTTTACCTACATTGATTGTTCTGTCCATGAAAATGCGGTTGCGCATAACCAGGCTTTCAAATTCTTTCAGGGCTGTTGGAAATTCTTCCAGCAAGGCATGTATTCGCTGGAAGACCTTTTCAGAAAAATCACGCTCGAAGCCGCCTACCCTACCTATGTTTGTAGTAAGTCTGGCACCGCAAATTTCCTCATAAATATCATAAATTTTCTCACGCCATTGGAAAACATACAGAAATCCCGTCAACGCACCTGTGTCAACGGCAACGACGCTATTGCAGATAATGTGGTCAGCAATGCGTGCGAGTTCCATGATGATGACGCGCATATAATCAACGCGTTTCGGGGTTTGTACGCCCAGCAATTTTTCAACAGTCAGGTGCCAGCCTATGTTGTTGATTGGAGAAGAGCAATAATTTAAACGGTCGGTGATGGTAGTTACCTGGTAAAACGGCCGATTTTCGGCTAGTTTTTCAAATGCACGGTGGATATACCCTATGGTTGGTTCGGCTTCCACAATGATTTCCCCGTCCATTTTCAGTACATTCTGAAAAATACCATGCGTTGCCGGGTGGGTGGGCCCCAGGTTCAGGTAATTGTATTGCCTGATGTCTTCCTCTGTCTCAATATGGCCATTGAGGGTGTGAGAATGGTGAAAATTATCGTCCGAAATATTTATCATCTTTATCCGTTCTTGTATCGTCCACCAGGGAATATTGTTTTCTTAAAGGGTGATAATTCATGTCCTCTACATTCAGTATGATTCTAAGGTCTGGATGACCATCAAAAAGAATTCCGTAAAATTCGAAAGTTTCCCTTTCCATCCAGTTGGCGCCAGCATACAAGGTTGTCAAAGTTGGTACATTCAGGTCGTTTTCGGACATAAAAATGTGTACCCTTATTCGAATGTTGTTTACGAAGCTGTGCAAATGGTACACTACTGAAAATTCATTTTCCTTTTGTTCGGGATAATGTACACCACAGAGACTTGTGAGGAATTGAAACTGGAGGATGTCGTGCTGTTTTAACCAGGTAATGACGGGTATGAGGCTTGGTTTCTTGATTACAATATCGAGCATGCCATAACTTTCCTCAATGCTCTTTACATCATTTCTAAATTCATGGAGGACAGCTTCTCTGATGTAAGAATTGTCGGGTGTTGTTTCACGCATCATAGAATATCGTAACTTTCCAGTAATTGCCTGTATTCGGGAGATTCTCTTCTTCTGAGGGGTTCATTTTTCATCAGCTCCTGGATTTTCAGGATGCCATCCAAAATTGCCTCGGGCGGAGGAGGACATCCGGGCACGTATACATCCACAGGGATGACCTTGTCGATGCCCTGTAGCACGGAGTATGTGTCAAAAATTCCACCGCTGCTGGCGCACGCACCCACAGCGATCACCCATTTTGGCTCTGCCATCTGCGTATATACCTGTTTGAGGACGGGACCCATTTTTTTTGCAATCGTACCCATTACCATCAGCAAATCGGCCTGCCTTGGTGAGAAACTAAGTCTTTCGGCTCCAAAACGTCCCAGGTCATAGGTAGCTGCCATTGTAGCCATAAACTCAATACCACAGCAAGAGGTGGCAAAGGGAAGTGGCCAGATGGAATTGGCTCTGGCCAGGCCGACTACCTTTTCCAGTTGGGTTAAACCGTACCCTTCGCCGACGTACATTTCCGGTCCGGCGGAATTGGATTTCAATGCAGGATTTAGTCCCATCTCAACGCCCCTTTTTTGATTACATAATAAAATCCAAGTAAAAAAGGAGAAACAAACAGTAGCATTTTCAGCAAGCCTGATTCTCCGAGTTCTCTAAAATTGACTGCCCAGGGATAAAAGAAGATGATTTCAGCATCAAACAACACAAACAGGATGGCCGCCAAAAAGTATTTTACTGAAAAAGGAAGGCGGGCATCACCAATGGATTCCAGTCCACACTCAAAGCTCTGCAATTTCGTATCGCTTTTAAATTTTGGGCCAAGTTTGTGTGTCAGAAAAAAAGTACCCAAAACAAAGCTTGCAGCCACAATAAATTGCGCCAATATGGCCAAATAGTCAATTTGAATTGCATCAATCGTCATGTTTTCCATGCCACAACTTGTTTTGATTCAGTCACTTATTTGAAATTGCAAATGTAACCATTATTTGTTTAATAAGTTTTTCAGAAAATAATATTTTTATTGTCGTCAAAATATTGTTTGTTTTTTATTAAATATTTTTCTAAGCCCAGGAAATCCTCGGTATCTGAGTAAAATAATCTATTGATTCAAAAGATAGAAAGAGGCAATGGGATCAATTATGTACCTTTGTCTTACGGAAGACCTTGTTAACATGGAACTGATACAAACGCTTTTAGATTTTATACTGCACATAGACGACCACTTATTTACGTTGATTCGGGAATACGGTGTCTGGATTTATGCGCTTCTTTTCCTGATCATATTTGTGGAGACGGGACTGGTTGTCATGCCTTTGCTTCCCGGGGATTCGTTGTTGTTTGCGGCTGGCGCATTCTGTGCCGGGGTAGTGAATGAGTCTTCGGGTCAAACAGCGCAGTTGAGCCTGCCGGTCATACTCGTTTCGTTGATTGTTGCCGCTATTGCAGGAGATACGGTTAATTATAAGATGGGAAGGACAATCGGATTAAAAATTCTGCAATGGGAAATCGGGGGTTATAAACTGGTAAAAGAGAAGTATCTGGATCAGACGCGCGAATTTTACAGCAAACATGGCAACCGAACGATCATTATTGCCCGTTTTGTACCGATTGTCAGGACTTTTGCCCCGTTTGTAGCAGGAATCGGCAAGATGGAATACCGGCAATTTTTGCGGTTCAATGTCATTGGCGGCATCGTTTGGGTGGTGGGCCTTACCCTGCTTGGCTATTTTTTTGGGAACATCCCTATTGTAAAGAAGCACTTTGAAACAGTCATTTTTGGAATTATTGGAGTCTCCCTTCTTCCGATTCTTGTAGAGGTGATCAGGGCAAGGACCAACTCAAAGAAGGAGCGAATTTCTTGAGAGGGAAAGGGGCATCGTTTCATTCTGCTGCACCATGCTTCCCGGTACAAACTGATTTTTTGAATAGGTGTACTTTCAGGTAAATTCAACGATGTGTGAAATTTACCTAAGACAAGAAAAAAAGAAAGATTGATAGTGGGCAAATGAGGTTGAAAAAACGCAATTTTGTAACATGTTTCCATTTGGAGTATTTTCTTCTGATAAAAATAGAGTAGAGACATAACGGGTCGTGTGGTTATTTCAATTGCTTCATTTTACTGATTTATTGCAACCGCAATGGTATGTAGCGAATGGCGGTATTCTTCTGATCATGTTTGTGGTATTTGCAGAAACGGGACTTTTTGCCGGTTTCTTTTTGCCTGGCGACTCGTTGTTGTTTGTTGCGGGAGTATTCAGTAATCAGTTGATGGATGGTGTCATTCCCGTTGAAAATGAATTCATTCGACTTTCGGCGATCATCTTTCTCATTTCTCTGGCAGGGATATTTGGGAATGTTTTTGGGTACTGGTTTGGGAAAAAGGGAGGGAAGCGCCTATATTCAAAGGAGGATACTTTCTTTTTTAAGCACAGGCATCTGGAGGAGGCGAGAAACTATTATAACAAGCATGGTTCGCTTACCATCTTTGTTGCCCGCTTCATTCCCTTTATTCGGACGTTTGCTCCTATCGTTGCGGGGACGGTATTGATGGATTACAAAAAATTTATGGCATACAATGTATCGGGTTGTTTCGTCTGGACAATTTCGATGATTTTAACTGGGCATTACCTGAACGCTTTTTTGATCAGGCAATATGGATATGATGTCAGTGCCGATCTGGGCTACATTGTTTTGGCCATTGTTATTTTTACTACGGGACCCTTCATCTACAAGGTGTTGAGGCGTTGATCATAAAATGATGAATATTAAAATATCATTTTGAATCAAACGTTTTTTAATAAAACAACAGTACTTTTGCCAATCGTAAACACATAAATAGTGATTTTCATTCTTTAATGAGATTGTTATCTAGATTTCTTTTTTTTACACTCATCTTCCAATTGCTTGCCTTAAGCAGTCTTCCACCGGCGGTAGGAAGTGCTGTGACGGAACGCAATAAGTTTCGGGTCACAAAGCAGGCTGTTCTGACGAACGATTCCGGAGTGTTGGGTCAGTTTGCGGGTTTCAACAAGGAAGAACTGAATGAAATTACAGAAGACGAAACGGAAGATTTTCAAGCATTTCCTGACGACACGGAGGGCGAATCTTCGACATTTTCTCCGTTTGCCTTTGGGACATCGGCCACAAATCTCTCGGCTGGTGTGCTTGTGCCCATAGTAACGAGGGCGTTGTTTATACTTTTCCATTGCTGGATGGTGGACCTTTTTCTTGACTAAACTATGTGCGGTCATGTGAATTTTAGTTTCATGTGGCTTCTTGCATGGTATCCTGACAGGATACCTGTTTTTTAGTCATGTAAAAAGGTAAAAATGAAATCATTCAATACAGTTCCTAAAGACGGAATCGCCGGACTAAGGGAACATTATCAAGCGGATGCGATCTCCGGCTTTCTTGTTTTTTTGCTCGCCTTGCCATTGAGTTTGGGTATTGCGAAGGCTTCAGAATTTCCACCGATTATGGGTTTGATCACAGCCATTGTCGGAGGGATTGTGGTCAGTATTTTTGCTGGAAGTCGTCTGACGATCAAAGGCCCTGCTGCCGGATTAATTGTGATTGTTGCCGGTTCTGTAACGGATTTTGGTGGAGGTGAAGAAGGGTGGCACCTTGCTTTGGGGGCCATGTTTGTTGCGGCAGTAATTCAGATTCTGTTTGGGGTTTTCAAATTTGGCAAGCTGGCAGATTTTTTTCCGTTGTCAGCCATCCATGGTATGCTAGCGGCTATTGGCATCATCATCATCGCCAAGCAAATTCCAATCATGCTCAATGTGGACCCGTCCCTGCTGAAGGGCAAAGGGCCGTTGGGGCTACTTGCCTACATTCCACAAGCCATTGCTCACCTTGACCCAAGGGGTGCGGCTATTGGCATTTTGAGTCTGGCAATTATGATGGGTTGGCCCTACATGAAAAACAGGGTTATTGGGAAGCTGCCAGCGCCCCTGGTTGTCCTTCTAATCGCTATTCCTGCGGAGTTGTGGATGGATTTTCAGCATTCAGAACCAACGTATGCGCTTGTCCATTTAGGCAATCTTGTAGAAAGTCTCCACTTAAATGTTCGTTTTGACGGATTTTCAGAGCCGGGAGTTTTTATCAAGTATGTAATTATGTTTGCCCTGGTAGGTTCGCTGGAGTCTCTGCTGACAGTCAAGGCCATCGATTTACTTGACCCATACAAAAGAAAATCGGACTATAACCGAGATCTGATTGCAGTTGGCATTGGCAACGTATGCACATCCATTTTGGGGGGATTGCCCATGATTTCAGAAGTAGCGCGAAGTTCTGCCAATGTGCATAATGGGGCAAAAACCCGTTGGGCCAACTTTTTCCATGGATTTTTCATTCTGGTCTTTGTGCTCATTGCCTCCAGGTATATTGAGATGATACCCAATGCTGCTTTGGCGGCCATGTTGATTTCTGTGGGTATTAAACTTGCACATCCTAAGGAATTTGTGCATACTTTTCAGATTGGAAAAGAGCAACTGGTGATATTTTTAACAACGATTTTCTTCACATTATTTGAAGATTTGCTGGTGGGAATTGCTGCCGGCATAGTGGTGAAAATCCTTTTCCATTTATGGAATGGAGCCCCGTTACGAGCCCTTTTCAAGGCCCCTGTGTCCATTTCCTTTGAGGGGAATGAATATTTGGTTGAAATCGACAGGGCAGCGGTATTTACCAACTTCATTGGTATAAAAAATTGTTTGGAAAGCATCCCAGGAGGCTTCTATGTTACAATTGATCTTCAAAACACCCGCATTACGGATCACTCTGTCATGGAAAACCTACAACATTTTAAACAGGATTATGAACAAAGCGGTGGTTCTGTGTATATTTCGGGTTTGGATGAACATATCCCTTTTTCTAAGCACGAACTGGCTTCCAGAAAGAAAAAGGCAAAAGGGTAGACAATGAAAAATATCATATTGATTTTGTTTGTGCTCGTTTTTTCGTCAGCAGCATACTGTCAGCGCATTTCTGAAGGAAAATTCTATCTGGACGAAAGCGGACAACATTACCTAAAGATTTCTTTTGCTTCGCAATTTTGGTTGCGTCAGGCTTCCTACAATCCGGGTTCCAGTGTGTACGGGTTTCCAAAAAAAGGGGGTGTGGATATAGGAATCCGGCGCTTTCGAATGCAGTTTTTTGGGCAGCTGACTGACAGGATCTTTTTTTACAGTCAGTTTGGAATCAATAATTTCAACAGTATTTCAGACCGAAAGCTTTCCTTTTTTGTGCATGATGTCAATGGAGAAGTGGCTGTTTTCAAAGGAAAGTTATCTCTTGGTATGGGTTTGTCGGGATGGAGTGGACTTGCCCGTTTTTCGTCACCAGCAGTTGGATCCATTATGGGTTTGGATGCACCGTTGTACCAGCAGACCACAAATGATGTGACTGACCAGTTTTTACGAAAATTAGGGGTTTTTGCCAAAGGCAAATGGGCTGCGTTGGATTACCGTTTTCAGGTGGCACAACCTATGTCCATACAGAAGTCCACCTTTTATTCCCCTGAGGTGACCAGCAATGTCTCGTTTTCCAATCTGCCGCCACATTGGCAGTGGAATGGATATGTGCAGCTGCAGTTTTTGGACAAAGAACCCAACTTAACGCCCTATTCGACCGGCACATATCTAGGTAAGAAACGAGTCCTAAACCTGGGCGCCGGGTTTCAGTACCAGCGAAAAGCCATGTGGCGATTAAACCAACTTTCCGGAGACACACTATTGCACCCTTTGTTTCATCTGGGAGCGGATGTGTATTATGATGCCCCTCTTGGGACGGATGGAAAGGCAATGCACGCCTATGTGCAATGGAGCCATCTTGATTTCGGTCCTGGCTATCTCAGAAATCTGGGTGTAATGAATCCCTCTAACGGAACGCTGGATAAGTATGTTGTGAATGGGGGAGGTGTTGCTTTTCCAGCATACGGAACGGGCAATGTCTTTTATGTGCAGATGGGCTACAAACTGCGGGACCAGTTGCTTGGGAAGGCGTCATGTATGCCCTTTGTTTCCTGGCAGCGCGCCGATTATGAGCGGTTATCGGGTATAATGCATTATTATACCGGGGGCATATCTGTTTTTCTAAATGGACATGGTTCAAAACTGACATTGGCGTATGAAAGCAGACCAGTATTTTATTCTGATGGTCAGGAAAGCAGCCGGAAAGGTGCAATGATTCTGCAATACCAGATTTTTTATTAGATCCGCATGAGTCAAGTCATGTAGGTGGGTAAATGTATTTGCTCACTACATGCCTTCATATAATCCAATCACTTACTTGTTGGATGGCATTGTTTCTTTCTTAAACGAAAAAAAAGAGGATACATACACCGATGGTTCTTTTTCGAGTGGTGAACCCTTGGCAGTAAAATCCAATCACGCGTAGTGTCATGTACAATTCGTAAACTAACGCAACAACAATGAAACACACAATAGATATTTTCAGGGTGGATAATGTGATCCATCATTTAAAGCATTATTTGCCTTCGCAGGCTCCGCTCAAGGATTTTATACATCACAATACGCTGCATGCCTTTCAGGACAGGAAGTTTTTTCAGGCAATCACTGAAGCAAGCAACATCTTTGGGTATAAAACGAGTCTTTCTCTAAGCGAATACAGGATGCTTTTTCTTTCTGGTAAAATTCAAGTAGGAGTGCTTGAAAAGGTGATCCAAAGCAGAAAGGGTAAAGGACAGCAGGAAGAATGGAAGCAAAAAATGCTTCAAGGGGAATACTCCGATAATTTTGCCGGACGAAGGAGTCATTTAAGAAACCATTGGAAAGACCTGTACAACATAGATCTTGATCTTGCCATCCAGCCCTTTTTGTTTCGGTTTTTATGCAGCTATCTGGACCAGGGAATTGCAATCTGGCGATTTCCGGTATGGAACAAGGGATTCCTGACCACAATCAGAGAGATGGAGAGGAATACGTTTAACAGTTTTTTCAAAACGCCTCGTGCACGAAAATTACTGATGGACAGGAAATGCGAAATTATTGACCTGTTGCAGATTCTGGTGGGCGACGAAACTCTGTTTGAGCATTATCTGTTTGACCAGCAATTTGCCCACCCGGGCTGGTCGGGCATGGTGTCTGTCATTGAAGACACGCCTCAATCCCTGCTTGATGCCAGGCGTATTTCCTTGCATGATTTGATCATTTTTGAATTGTTGCTGGAAATAGATCAACTAGACAGGAAGTTTGGTGAAAACTGGCTGCCTTTAGGACTGAGGATAGAGAAGAAACCGGAACATTTGTTTGCAAACGTAGAGGTAACAGAGTACAGGGAAGTGCTTCATCTGTGGCAAGAAGCGTTTGAATGGACATATTACGACCAGGTATTGGGTGGAATTTCGAAGGTTACTGTTCGGAATGAAGAGGTCAGGAAGGTGGATTTTCAAGCATTATTTTGTATCGACGACAGAGAATGTTCTTTTCGGCGTTATGTAGAGGACATTGATCCTGGTGCTGAGACTTTTGGAACGCCCGGATTTTTTGGTGTCGAATTTTACTACAAACCAATGAATGGCAAATTTTCCATGAAGGTATGTCCGGCGCCGGTAACACCAAAATACCTGATTAAAGAGGAGATAGAAAATAAAACTACGAAGAAGGATTTTCACTTTGCGGATTATACACATTCGCTCTTTTTTGGCTGGCTGATTACGCATTCCATTGGATTTTGGTCAGCGATCAGGCTTTTTATCAACATTTTTACACCGCGTTTGAGTCCTGCGACGACACTCTCGTTCAGGCATATGGATCGATTTTCGAGATTGTCTGTGGAGCATTTTGGCCATGAACAACCAGAAGACGGTTTGCAGGTTGGCTTTACGGTGACAGAAATGGCAGACAGGGTGGAGGCATTATTAAAAAGCATTGGCCTGGTTGGTGATTTTGCTCCTATCGTGTATGTCGTTGGCCATGGTGCCAGCAGTGTCAACAACACCCATTATGCAGGCTATGATTGCGGTGCCTGTTCAGGAAGACCGGGTTCTGTCAATGCACGGGTTTTATGTTACATGGCAAACCACCTGGAGGTCAGGCAAATTCTCAAGTCACGTGGAATCACGATTCCGGCAACAACGATTTTTCTGGGGGCATTGCATGATACGACACGTGATGAAATTGAATTTTATGATGATCAGTTCACTGACGCGGGCAAAAATCAGTTGCACCTGAAGAATAAGGAAGTTTTTCAAAAAGCTTTATTGCGAAATGCACGGGAAAGGGCGAGGCGCTTTGTCACCATTTCGCCAAAATTGTCTTTGCGGCGCTTATACAAGAAGGTCAAAGACAGGTCGGTATCCCTCTTTGAGCCACGTCCGGAATTAAACCATGCCACAAATGCGTTGTGCATCATTGGGCGCCGTGACATGACAAAAGACCTGTTTCTTGACAGGCGGGCCTTTATGAATTCGTACGATTGCACTATCGACCCTGAGGGCAATTCTCTTTTTCATATTTTAAAGGCGGCGGCGCCGGTTTGTGGAGGCATTAATCTTGAATATTATTTTTCCAGAGTCGACAATCTGAAACTGGGTGCCGGCACCAAACTTCCACACAATGTGATGGGGCTGATAGGTGTGGCAAATGGCATAGACGGAGATTTGCGGCCGGGGTTGCCAAATCAAATGGTTGAGGTCCACGACCCTGTTCGCTTGCTGATCATCGCGGAACATTACCCGGAAGTTGTATTAAAGACGATACAGCGTACGCCTGAATTGTATGAATGGTTTATAAACGAATGGGTGCATCTGGTTGCAATTCATCCGGACAACCGGACCATCTGGCGTTTTGAGGAAGGCAGTTTTACAGAATATATGCCTGATTATCAGCCGGATGTAGTAGGAAACATAGAAAAACATTTTGAAACGGAAGTAGATAACTTACCTGTATTCCTTATAAAATAAGCAGTAATGGACAAATTTCTTGAAATATTCATCCTCTGGCCGATGGCCGCGTTTTTCATTTCCCTGTTTCTTCCAAAGTCGAATGAAAAGTTGATTTCCGGATTTTCATTTGGTGTTGTAGGCCTTCATTTCATTAGCATCATTGGCTTTTTGGCCTATTGGATTTCTGTGGGCAGGGGCAATATTAACATCCAGGAGTTTTCACTTTATAAAAGTGAGAACCTGCATTATTTTATTGATTTTTATTTTGACCATGTTACAGCGGTTTACAGTCTGGTTGGTTCCATGCTTACATTTCTGGTGATCACATACAGCAGGATATACCTGCACAGGGAAGACGGCTTTAAACGGTTTTTTTATACAATTTTGTTTTTTTATGCCGGCTACAACCTGGCTGTCTATGCTGGCAATCTGGAGACCTTATTCATTGGGTGGGAGATTCTGGGCATTACTTCCTTTTTATTGGTCGCATTTTACAGAGAGAGGTATCTTCCTGTAAAAAATGCCTTAAAAGTATTTTCCATTTACCGGATAGGGGATGTGGGTATTCTTCTTGCGATGTGGGCGAGCCATCACTTTTGGCATGAAAATGTCACCTTTGAAAAAATGCATGACATCAACCAAGTGCAGTCACACCTGCAGGGCCATGCTTTGTTTGGGGTCTTTATATCGATCATGTTGTTATTGGCAGCCTGTGCAAAGTCAGCCCAGTTTCCTTTTTCTTCCTGGTTACCCCGTGCGATGGAGGGGCCAACTCCTTCCTCTGCCATTTTTTATGGGTCGTTGTCTGTTCATTTAGGTGTTTTTCTATTGTTGCGGACGATGTCATTTTGGGAGCAACAACTCTTGCCGTCCATTCTCATCGGCACGGTGGGCTTGTTTACAGCCATAATCGGAGCATCGATAGGAAGGGTACAGTCGTCGGTCAAGAGCCAGATTGCATATGCGTCTGTCGCACAGATTGGGTTGATCTTTTTTGAACTTGCGCTGGGGTTTGAGACGCTTGCTTTGGTACATTTTGCCGGCAATGCGTTTCTCCGGACATACCAACTTTTGGTTTCTCCTTCAGCGGTTAGTTATTTGATCCGAGAGCAGTTCTATCATTTTGAGTCTAAGCATCAGAACATCGAGACCCATTTTTCGAAAAAACTGGAATATTCTTTGTTTCTTTTGAGCATCAAAGAATGGAATATGGACGAACTTCTTGACAAGTTTATCTGGAAACCTTTGAAACATATGGGAACGCTTCTATCCTTTCTAAATAGCAGGAATGTATTTTATTTTGTCATTCCGACGTACGTCATCGGCTTGCTTGTCAAGATTACGAGTTATTCCATTCCGCCATTCATGTTGGATCTCTTGCCTGAGATTTATGCCTTTCTGGGCTTGCTTCTTGTGTTCAGGGCGTATTCGGAAAGACGAAATGTGTTTGTTGGCTGGACATTGATTTTAATGAACCATTTCTGGGTTGTTCTTGCCATCTCATTCAATGATACGCTTTCGCTTTATGAGACAATATATTATTTTACTGGTGTCATTGTTGCCGGTTTGTTGGGATACACTGTTTTGTATGCCTTACAAAAGAAGGAAGCGGGTATTGACCTGAATAGATTTCAAGGACACGTATATGAATATCCGCGATGGTCAGCTGCATTTTTGACAGCCTGTCTTGGCCTTGCAGGGTTTCCTATTAGTACGACGTTTGTAGGCGAAGATATTTTGTTTTCACACATTTCCTACGATCAGGTCTTTCTGGCTTTTTATCTTTCTTTAGGCTTTGTGATTTCCGGGATTACCCTGATCAGAATGTTTGCCAGATTGTTTCTTGGGCCACATGTGAAGAGATACCATGCCATTGCCCAGCGATCTTCTTAAACAGGATAGAAGAGAAAAAGAAAACAGAAACAGGAAATGAACAAAAGGAAGGTGATGTATCTTTTGTGCCTCCTTTTTTCAATTGCGCGCTTTCTGTATCTGCATTTACATGGCCCATCAAATGCAAGTGACCATATGTGTTAGAATAAAAGTGCATCTCCTGTCTTGACAAGTCCCTCTTTCAGGCAGACCAAATGGCTGCCAAAACAGACACTTTGCTCTTGTTTTCGGTATTTATTGAGGATTTTCAATGGTTCGTTGTCTGTGAGACCCGTTTCCTGGTCTATTGTTATGACGTTGCATCTTCCACAGGGTTTGACGTAGCGGAAAGCAGCTTCTCCAATGCTGAAATTTTGCCATTGGTCCTCTTCATGCGCCTGGATGGTTGTCACGACAATGTTGGGGCGAAAACGGTTCATGGCAATTTTCTGTGACAATTGGTCATTCAGGTTTTCCAGGCTTTTGGTCCCGGTGAGAAGGTAGGGATAGCTGTCTGCGAGGCTGACGGGTACTTCCGATTGCAAGACGGAACTGGGATGTTTTCTTGCCTCTTCGTGGGTCAATTTCACCAGTCTGACGGATTGATGCAGGTGGTCTGAGAACCATTCGCTGATGATTGGATTTACTTCCCGTGTAAAGGCGGCATCATCCCAAATTTTAGCCACAATCACCGGGCCCACCTCTTCTTTGATATGGAAAACGGCAGAAGAGAGGGCATGATTCACCTGAATTTCGTTGGAGAGAATATTCAGGTTGAATAAGGCCATACCGGCCCAATTTCTTTGTGTAAGAAAGTGATTTTCCTTGTCAATGAGCATCCATCTGCGGTCAAGTGCAAAACCTGCTTTTTGGGCAAGCCATTCGGTTTGATTTACGCCGCCCAGACTTTTTATTGGGTAAATGGTCAGTTGTGCAACGCGAAAAACACGGGTATTTATGGTTGTTATACGATCAGAAGGAGGCATCATCACTGGCTATTGCAATAAA